>NZ_JBEXUD010000060.1:0-73671 GCF_040614215.1 Dactylosporangium sp. NPDC006015 | reverse complement strand
CACGGCTGAAGGTCGCCCGCGTCCACGCCCGGATCACCGACCGCAGGCGTGACCACCTGCACAAACTGAGCACTCGGCTCGTTCGTGAGAACCAAACGATCGTGATCGAGGACCTGACCGTGCGCAACATGGTCCGAAACCACCGCCTCGCCCGCGCCATCGGCGACGCGGCCTGGCGGCAGTTGCGCACCATGCTCGAATACAAGGCCGAATGGCACGGCCGCACCCTGGTCGCCGTGGACCGCTGGTTCCCGTCGTCCAAACTGTGCTCGACCTGTGGTGCGCTCGCTGAACATATGCCGCTGCACGTGCGGTCGTGGACCTGCCAGTGCGGCACCGTCCACGACCGCGACGTCAACGCAGCCCGCAACATCCTCGCGGAGGGGCTCTCCGTGATCGCCTGTGGAGGCGGTGTAAGACCTCAACGAGAGTCCTCTCGGACGAGGCAGTCGTCGGTGAAGCAGGAACCCCCTGGGGTGACCCAGGGAATCCCCGCCCTTTAGGGCGGGGAGGACTGTCAAGGTAGCTCCTGCTTCGGCACACGCCGTCGGTCGGCGACCTGCGAAGCTACCGCACCAGGGCAACCGCGCCGCGGTGCCCGCCCCCGCCGTGACGGTCGCCTTCAAGCACGACCCGACGGCCTGACGGAGCCGTAGGCCACCCGTCGGGATCGCCCGGGCCGGCCGACAGCCGGCGCTGCCGAGCGCCCATGGGCATCACATGCGGGCGCGGAGCACGTCGATCTCGCAGCCCGGTTTGGACGGGTCGAAGCCGTGCTCGACCAGCCAGCGGACGGCGAGCAGGCTGCGCAGCGACCACCACGCGCGGATCGCGTCGAGGTCGGCGCCGGGGCCGTAGCCGGCGATGACGTCGTTGAGGTGCTCCTCGTGGCCGAGCGTCAGGCTGGCGAGGTCGAACATGGCGTCGCCCCGGCTCGCCTCGGACCAGTCGAGCACGCCGGTGACCTCGTCGCCGTCGACGAAGACGTGGGAGATGTGCAGGTCGCCGTGGGTGAACGCGGGTGTCCACGGGCGGAGCGCGGCCTCGGCGACCTGGCGGTTGCGGGTGACGAGGTCGGTGGGGAGGACGTCGTTCGCGATGAGCAACGTGCACTCGGTGTCGAGGTCCGCGGCGATGGCGTCGACGGTGCGGCCGGGCCAGGATGGCAGGGGCGCGTCGTGCAGCTTCCGCACGGTGGCGCCCGCCGCGGCCCACGCCGCCGGCGACGCGGTCGACGGCTCGCCGAGACGGCCGAGCGCCACCCCTGGGAGGGCGGCGAGCGCGAGCACGGGCGGCCTGCGCCACAGGACCTCCGGCGTCGGGACGGGCGCAAGGGTCATCGCCTCGACCTCGACGTCGACGCGTGCCTGATCGGTGTCGACCTTCAGGAACACGTCACCGACGCGCAGCGTCGCGCGCTCGTGATGGGCGATGACCACCTCGATCCGATCCATGGCTGCCATTTTCGTGCAAGGACCCCGGACGTCGCCACGCAATTGGGATTCAGCGGACGGCGGCCGCCTGGCGCGTGAAGCCTGCCGCCTCCTGGCGCAGCGACGACCGCATCAGCCCGCCGAGCACCGCCATGACGCCGGACAGCGGGCCGTCGGTCTCGATGACGAGTCCCATCCGGGTGCCCGAGCCGGCCGGCTCCAGCAGGTGGCGGCCGGTCAGGCGCAGCCCCTTGCGGCTGGTCTCCCAGGTGAACTCGCGCTCCGGCTCGAGCCGGGTCACGGTCCAGACCGCACTGCTCTGCGCCGGCTGCTTGATCCGGGCGGTGCTGCCGACCCGCAGCTCGCCGCCGTCGAGCCGGTCCAGCCGCTGCACGGTCGGCAGGAACTTCGGCCAGTCCTCGACCTCGGTGGTCAGGCGCCACATCAGGTCGACCGGCGCGTCAATTCGGGTGAATTCCTCGTAGCGCATGCGGCCACTGTACCATTTGGTACATGTCTGAGTCCCGTGACGATCTGCTCGCCCGCGTCCTCGAGTTCGCGGCCCGCGACGGGCTGGCCGACCGCAGCCTGCGGGAGATCGCGACCGGCGTCGGCACCAGCCACCGGATGCTGCTGTATCACTTCGGCTCCCGGGAGGGACTGCTCGCGGCCGTCGTCGGCGCGATGGAGGCCCAGCAGCGCGCCACGATGGCCGCCCTCGCCGAGACCGCGGCGACCCCGGCCGAGCTGATGACCGGCGTGTGGCAGGCCGTGTCGAGCCCCGAGGTCCGCCCGTTCGTGCGGCTCTTCTTCGAGGTGCTCGCGCTCACCACCCGCGGCGGCGCACCGGGACCGGACGGCCTCACCGCGAGCTGGCTCGACGACGCGGAGAAGGCCGGCGAACGCCTCGGCATCGAGACCGACCGGGCGTCGCTGCGGTTGGGCGTCGCCGTCACCCGCGGCCTGCTCGTCGACCTCGTCGCAGGCGAGGACCCGGCCGAGGTCGACGCCGCCTACGCCCTCTTCATCCAGCTCGCCGCCGACCCGAAGCAGTGATCGGGTATCGGGCGAGTTCGACGACCTGACCGTGACGGTGCCGTGCTGCCACGCCCGGACAGCGCTGGGGTTCGACTGGCCGTGCGGCTCCGCAAGGTTCGAGGCTGTGGCACCTGAAATCGTGGGGTCACGAACGACCGTCTCAGCCGATCGGGTCAGCTGAAGGGGCGGACCTTTGCGAGGAGTTCGGTGGGGGAGCCGGTGAAGCCGGCGCCGGCCAGTTCGAGGGCCTGGGTGGCCGCGGCCGGTTCCAAAGCGTCGAAGCCGGCGGCCAGCAGCTCCGCCACGATCGAGCGGAGGCGGGGGACGGTCGTGGGGGCCGGGCCGGCCAGGGCGTCGGTGATGCCCAGCAGCTGCGGCACCCGCCGCGGGCGGGCCGCGACCAGTGCCGCCGCGTCGTCGGTGGTCGCGTAGGGGACCTGCACGGGGGCCATGCCGCGCGGGCGGATCAGCACGCCGCGGCCGGGTGGGTCGGCGGTCACGTACGCCTGCGGGATCTTCACCACGGTGTTGAACAGGTGGGCGCGCGGCTGGCGCGGGCCCAGCAGCAGGCCCGCGCCGGAGCGGCCGGCCTCCGCGGCGAAGCTGCCCGGCGGTGGTGCGGCCAGGTCGTCGACGGCGGCCGCGACGACCATCCCGAGGTGCGCGGGGTCCGTTTCGAGGAGGAACTCGCGCAGGACAGCACCCGCGTCGCCGCGCAGCAGGTGCTCGGCGTCGTCGACGAGGACGACGCACCCGGTGGTGCCGGCGGCGGCGAGGGCCAGCTGCGCCTGGCGGACGGAGGGCTGCCGGACCCCCAGGATGGCCGCGACCCCCGGTACACCGGACAGCGCGTGCAACGGTGAGGTCCGCACCGGCGCGAGGATCACGACCTGCGTGCCGCGTGACAGCAGGTCCAGGGCGATGCCGAGCAGGGCGGTGCTGCGCCCGCTGCGCCGTTCGCCGGTGACGTAGAAGCCGGGGCCCTCGGCGGTCAGGTCGACGCCGAGCAGGTGCAGGTCGTCGCCGCCGACGCCGGCCGGGATCCAGGACGGGGAGGAGTCACGGGGCAGGGTCGCGGCCGAGGCGACGCTGATCTGGTCCGGCAGCTCGTCGACCCGCCACGGGCGGACGGTGACCGCGGCGGCGGTGACACCGGGGTCGGCGACGGCGACCTGGACGATGCGGTGCCGGCCGGTGAGCCGGATCGCCTGCCCGGGGCGCTGGTCGCCGGGCACGGCGGTCGCCGGGATGCCGAGCAGCGCGTGGTCCCCGGGTGCGAACGGCAGCGCGAGCAGGTCCCGTGACGACTCGGTCAGCGCCCGGAAGCGGCCCGACGTCAGCAGTGCGCCGCTGCCGGCGACCGCGACGTGCACGCCGACGGCCGGGCCCTTGCGGGCGATGCGGACCAGCGCGTCGTACAGGGTGCCGTGGTCGACCTCGCCGAACGTCTGCAGCCACGTGTCCCAGTCGTCGACCAGCAGCAGCGTGCGGGGGCCGCCGCCGCGTTCCCGCTCGCGGATCAGCGCCTCGAGGCGGGCCAGCAGCCGCGCGCCGCGGTCCAGCTGGCCGGCGTCCACGACCGCGCCGCAGTGCGGCAGGGCCGCGAGGTCGCCCAGGGTGCCGCCGCAGTCCATCACATAGATGTGGATTTCGCCGGTACGAAGGGCCGCTGCCGCCACGGTCCGCAGGAAGGTGCTCCGGCCGGACCGGGGGCGGCCCGCGACGAGCAGGTTGGTGCCCTCGTGCAGGTCCCAGACGGCGGCGGGCTGGGCGCGCAGCTCCGGCTGGTCCTCCCGCCCGAACACCAGGCCGGACGGTGCGGACAGGGGCACCGAGGACAGCGGCAGCGCCGCCGACAGCTCGTCCAGCCATGGCCGCTCCGGTCCGCTCACCCCGGCGGCGGCCGCCGCCGCGCGGACCGCGTCGACGAGCACGTCCACGTCGCGGGCGGCGCTGCGGGCGGCGTCGGCCGGCGGGTACCCCAGGCGCGGCCACGGCGAGCGGATCAGCCGGACCCGTTCGCCGGGCGCGCGGCGGGTGCCGCCGCCGAGGAACGCGGACTGGAACAGCACCAGGTCGGTGTCCTCGCCGCGGCGCAGGTACGCCTGGCCCTTCCCGGTCAGGGTGCTGGCGTCGGGCCGGCCGATGACGTCGAGGGAGTGCTCGGCCGGCAGGTGCAGCGCGACCTGCAGGTTGATGTTGGGCCGGATCTCCGCCGGCACCACCCCGCGCGGCGTCTGCGTGCCGATGACCAGGTGCAGGCCGAGGGACCGGCCGACGGTCGCGACGTGCACCAGCCGGGTCAGGATCTCCGCCGGCAGCTGCTCCTTGAGCATCGCGAACTCGTCGATGACGACCAGCAGCCGCGGCAGCCGCGGCGGGCAGCCGGGCGGCAGGGTGCCGGCGTCGGCGCGCTGCTGGTACAGCTCCAGCTTCTCCACCCCGGCCGCCGCGAGGTACCGCTGCCGCCGGTCGAGCTCACCGGCGAGCGAGTCCAGCGCCCGCATCACCTGCCGGCCGTCGAGGTTGCTGATGCTGCCGACGGTGTGCGGCAGGTCGGCGAACGCCGCGAACGCCGCGCCGCCCTTGAAGTCGACGAGGACGAACCCGAGCTCGTCGGGGCGGTTGGCGAGGGCGAGCGCGCCGATGAGGCTCTGCAGGAACGCGGACTTGCCCCAGCCGGTCGCGCCGGCGACGAGCAGGTGTGGCCCGTGTGCGGCGATGTCGACGTTGAGCGGCCCGTCGCCGGTGCGGCCGATCGCGACCCGGGTCTGCCGCGGCCGGCGCCGCCACCGGGCGTCGAGGTCGGCCGTGTCGGCGAGGTCGAGCAGCGCCACCTCGGCCGGCATGCCGCCGCCGGCGTGCTGGGTCTCCGGGTCGCGCAGCGGCGCGAGCGCCCGCCCGGCCCGCTCCGCGGCGACGGCGCTGACCTGGTCGGCGACGACCCCGTCGAGGTCCGGCTGGTGCATGCGGCGCAGCCGGACCCGTGCGGCGTCGGTGAAGTCGACGGTGATCGGGCAGCGGTACGGCAGCTGCCCCACCGCGACGATGAACACGCCGGCGTCCGGGCCGTGGGCGAGGACGTCGGCGAGCCCCGGCACGTCGAACTCGGGCAGGTTGTCGACGACGACGAGCCAGTTGTGCCCGAACCGGCGCGGCTGCGCGTCGGGGCGGCGCCGGGCGGCGACGACCGCCGCCAGGGTCTCCACCTGGTGGGTGAGCGTCGCGGTGTCCACGCCGACGCGGGCGAGCGGACCGGTGTCGGGGCGGGCGTGTGGCAGCCACCGCACCCAGTCCCAGGCGGCGGCGCCCGTGTCGTCGGCTGCGTCGCCGGCCCTGGTCAGCACGGCGACGCTGAGGTCGGCGGGGCCGCTCTGCACGACCGCCTGCAGCAGCAGCCACCGGGCCAGGGCGCGGGCCTGCGCGCGCGGGCCGGCGATCCCGACGGTGCCGGCCGTGCCGAGGTCGGCGAGGACCGGCACCTGCGGCTGCACCGGCTGCTGCACCGGTGGCGCGTCCGGGGAGGCGGACGGGTCGCGGACCGTGATCTGGCTCGGCTGGTCGGCCACGCCGATGCGCAGCCGCAGGAAGTCGTCGTGGGTCGGCCGGCGCTGCCACAGCCGCGCGTCGTGGTGCTGGGCGAGCAGGACGGTGCCGGCGACGTCCGGCGACTGCTCCAGCAGTCGCTGCCGCTCCTCGGTGAGCAGCGCGGTCAGCTCGGCCTGCCGGTCGTCGCTGGCGGTGCGGAACCGCTGCTGCTCCCGCCGGCTGTCGCTGCGCCCGCGCCACCACGTCCACACGCCGGTGGCCAGCAGTGTCACGGTGCTCACGCCGGAGAACAGCAGGAACATCGCGTTGTGCCACACGAGGAACGCGACCACGCCGAGGACGAGCCCGCCCGCGGCGCCGATGCCGACGGCGGCGGTCCCGCCGCGGCGCTCGTCGGGGCGGCGCGGCAGGTCGACGGTGACCACCGGCGCGGCCGGCACGAACCGGTGCGGCCGGGTCACCCGCAGCGTGCCGTCCGGCAGGGGCCGCGCCGCGTCCGGCGCGTCGGCCGCCGGGGCGTCGGCCGGAAGGGGGTCAAGGACGAGCTCGTCGCGGCCGATCCGCAGCACCGTGCCCGGGAGGAGCCGGGCGGGGGCGGTGAGCCTGGCCCCGTCGAGGGTGGTGCCGTTGGACGAGCCGGTGTCGGACACCTCGACCCCGCCGGGCCCGACCCGCAGCGCGGCGTGCCGGCGGCTGATCCCGGTGCCGGTCAGCTGCACGTCGTTGTCTGCGGTCCGCCCGATCGTGACGGTGCCCGTGCCGGGCAGCGCGAACACCACCCCGGCGTCGGGCCCGGCGACCACCCGCAGCCGCCGGCCGGCGGCCTGCCCGGTCGCCGGCGCGGCCGCGCCCGGACCGGTGCCGAGGGTGACGTGCAGGAGGGCGCCGGCTCGTACACCCGCATCCACCAGCGACGCGTCGGCGTCGAGGGGGCCGGCGGCCGTCGCCACCCCGACCTCGCCGGGCGTCGCGAAGTGCGCCGCCAGGGCCCGGGCCAGGTCCTCGACCCGCGCGTCCGGCTGCACCTCCGCGTGCAGCTCGTGCGCCGAACCGGACAACATCACCGTGACCGGGAACCGCACGCGTTTGCCCCCTCCAGAACCGTTGCGCTGAGGAAACTCGACGATCTCCACCGCGCGCAACGGTCCTCCGGTCAGTCCGGGCCGCCGTTCGTTGCGCCGCGGCCGTGTTCAACCGAGGTGCGGCCGCCAGTCGAACATGTCCGCGGGCGGTCGCCGGCATCGCCGCCTGCCTGACCGTTGACTGCGTTGCCGAACAGGCCGAGACTGCCGGAGCCGGCAGGACAGGGGCGACGGCGACGGGGGCGGCGATGAGCGGCGACGAACGGATCGAACGGGCCAGGGACGGCTACGCGCGGGCGGTGTACGGCGGCGACCCGGGCGGGCTGGACGGCGCCGAACGAGGACTGGACGCGGTCGAGGCCGACACGGCGCTGGCGCGCGGCCTGATCCTGCACGCGCGGTATCAGAACGCCGCCGCCGACACTGGTGCGTCGCCGACCGAGGACCCCGCCGAGCTGCGGCTGTTCGAGCGGGCGCTTGAGCTGTACCGGACGCTGGGGGACACCCGCGGCGAGGCCGAGGCGCTGTTCTGGGTCGGTTGCGTGCACCAGTTCATCCGGCATGACGACGAGGTCGCGGTGCCGTTCCTGGAGCGGTCCCGCCTGCTGGCGGAGCGGACCGGCGACAAGCCGACCTGGTCGGAGGCGCTGCGGCACCTGGGCATCGCGGCGCACCGGGCCGGCCGGCTGGACGAGGCACGCGAGCGCCTGGAGGAGTCCTCCCGCCTGCGCCGCGAGATCGGGGCCCTGCCGGGCGTGGCCTCCAACATGATCGGGCTGGCCTACATCGCCGCCGCCCAGGACCGCCGCGAGGACGCGCTCGCCACCCTCGACGAGGCGCACGCCCTCGCTGACGCCAACGGCGCCCACGCCATCGTCCGCCACATCGAGCAGGCCCGAGCGCAGCTCTGACGGGCGGATCCGCGTAGCCTGACGGCCCGCATTGCTACCCGTGACCATCCGCAGGCGCTCACGCGGGTCCCGGCCTGCGCCAGGACGGGACCCGCACCGGGACCGCCGCGCGGCGGTCAGCAGCGTGGCACGCCGGGGATGAAGCCGTCGTAGCCGGTGAGGACGTAGGCGTCGGCGATGAACCGGCCGGAGCCGATCCGGTCCCAGATGTTGCTGGTGCCGTACGTGCCGTCGACCGTCGTGCCCGTCGTCTGGCAGCCGATCGTCACGGCGACCCCGTCGGCGACCGTGTCGACGGGGGCGTAGTTCGTGCCGGGGCCGGACCGCACGGTCAGCGGCGTGCCGGAGGTGTTCACCGTGCCGTTCGCGGAGCCGGACGGGCACCCGTTGTCGCTGGTGTAGTTCTTCGTGCCCCAGTACAGCGCCTGCGTGCCGTTGAACTTGATCTTCACGGCGGTGCCGCCGGAGCGCTGCTCGTAGTGCAGGTGGGGTCCGGTCGAGCCGCCGGTCGTGCCGACGTAGCCGATGACCTGGCCGTAGCGGACGGTCTGGCCGACGGACGCGTTGAAGCGGCTCAGGTGGGCGTAGTAGGTGGTGTACCCGCCACCGTGGTCGATCCGCACGTACTTGCCGTAGCTGGTGTTGCCGAGGTCGGTCACCCGGTCGACGGTGCCGGACGCGCTGGCCACGACGGGGTCGCCGTCGTCGTTGGCGCGGTTGAAGTCGATGGCGTTGGCGGGGCTGTGGTCGGAGCGGGTCTGACCCGACCACACCTGGCCGCACGGGAACGGGACCTTGAACGTGGGCGCCGCGAGCGCGGCGGTCACCGGGACGACCGCGGCGGCGGCACCCACCATGACGGTGAAGGCGCGGATCATTGCGCGCCGGGACGGACGCAGATTCACCATGCGCCACACGATATCGTCAGATATCTATGAATACGCCTAAAGGTTTCGGCAAGACATGAGCCACAACCATCGGTTGTACGTGTTTATGGTGTACCGGTGGACACGGAGGGGCTGCGGTCGTTCGTCCGGGCGGCCGAGCTCGGGCAGTTGCGCCATGCGGCGCTCGAGCTGGGGGTGACGCAGCAGGCGGTCTCGAAGCGGATCGCCGCGCTGGAGCGGGAGCTGGGCGTGCGGCTGTTCAACCGCACCGCCCGCGGCGTGGAGCTGACGCCCGACGGGCAGGCGTTCCTGCCGCACGCCCGGGGGATCGTCGCGGCGGTCGAGCGGGCCGTCACCGCCGTCAGACCCGGCTTCCGGGCGCTGCGGATCGACGTCCTCGGGCTGCGCAGCGCGCAGGCGGTGGTGCTGCACGAGTACTGGCGGTCGCACCCCGGCACGAACCTCGACGTGGTGACGCTGCGGGTCGACGATCCGCGGACGGCGGCCGCCGCCGTCGCGGCCGGTGACGTGGACGCCTCGTTCCGGACCGTCACCGAGCCCGCCTCGCTGCCGCACGAGCTACGGATGATCCACGCGTTCGACTCGCCGCTGGAGCTGCTCACCGGGCCGCGGCACCCGCTCGCCGCCGCGCGGGAACTGACGCCGGAACAGCTGCGCGGGCACCGGATCTGGGTGCCGGGCATCGCGCCGCGCAGCGAGTGGGCCGACTTCTACGACCAGCTGACCATCGCCTTCGACCTGCGCCTGGACGCGGCGGGACCACACTTCGGCGACGAGGTCC
The DNA here is from genome assembly GCF_040614215.1 of Dactylosporangium sp. NPDC006015. Lineage (NCBI taxonomy): Bacteria > Bacillati > Actinomycetota > Actinomycetes > Micromonosporales > Micromonosporaceae > Dactylosporangium > Dactylosporangium sp. NPDC006015. The sequence continues at coordinate 63,969 of NZ_JBEXUD010000060.1, read as the reverse complement.
TCCTGGACGTCCTCGCCGGGTCCGCGGACGTCGCCACACTCGTCGGCTCGCGCGACCGGTACATCTGGCCGACCGGCCACGACCTGCGCCGCATCCCCATCGTGGACCCCGCGATCGTCTACCCGATCTCGCTCATCCTGCCGCGGACCAACCCGCACCCGGGGCTCCGCGGGATCGTCTCGCACCTCGACACCCTGCCGAAGCCCGCCGCGCCGCTCTGGCGACCGTCATGGACCGTGGAAGGACCACCACATGCCCGATGACCTGCTCATGCGCATCCGCAGCGCGGAGTTCCAGGCGATGTCCGAGCGGGTGCTGCGGGTCACCGAGCTCACCTCCCGCCTGAACGTCCTGCCGTTCGACGACGAGCGGGGCAAGGCGGAGCTCCTCGAACAGATCCTCGGCCGGCCGCTGCCCGCGAAGGTGACGATCTACCCGCCGTTCTACACCGACCACGGCCTGCGCCTGGAGCTCGCGGAGCGGGTGTTCATCAACCAGAACTGCACGTTCCTCGACTACGCCGGCATCCGGCTCGGCGAGCGCGTGATGATCGGCCCGAAGGCCACGTTCATCACCGTCGGCCACCCCGTCGACCCCGCGCCGCGCCGGGAGTGGCTCACCGGCGCGCCGATCGACGTGGCCGAGAACGTCTGGATCGGCGCCGGCGCCACGATCCTGCCCGGCGTCACCATCGGCCGCGACGCCGTCATCGCCGCGGGTGCCGTCGTGGCCGACGACGTCCCGGCGGCGACGCTGGTGACCGGCCCCAAGGCCACCGTGCGCCGGCAGTGGCAGGGCTGAGGCGTGTTCCGTCGCGCTATGCCCCCGGCTTTCGCGCGGCGACGGCGGTGGGCGCCGATGCGGCCGGGCCGGGCTCCATCGACGACCGGACCGTACGCAGGTTCGTGCGGACCGCGACGCTGAGCATGAACACGCCGCACACGGCCTGCTCGATGCGGAGCCAGGTCGGGAAGGCGTTCGGCCAGGCGACGACGCCGACGATGGCCGCCAGCACCACCATCGAGATGATGCGCAGCCGGCGGAACGAGCCCCGATCGCCGGCGGCCGCGCGGCGGGCCAGGAAGAGCAGCACCGCCGCGCTCGCCGCGACCAGCGGCGTGCGGATCCAGACGGCCGAGGTGACGAGCGCCGGGTTGTGACGCATCACCACCGCGGCGACGACGGTGGACAGGCTGATCGTCAGGAAGGCTGCCAGCAGCTTGACGACGGTGTGCAGGTGGTCGTTTCCCATGCCGCCCAGACTGCTTCCCAGGGGCGCGGTGAGGCATCGGCGCGCGGGTAGAAGTCGTCTCTCCACCCGCAGGTGGAGACGCGCCTCTACCGACGGGTCGACGCCGGCACGGCGGCACCCGTTTAGGGTCGAAGGGTGCAGACGGAGGATCCCGCGTTGACCCGTCTCCGGGTCGTACGGTGGATGCAGTTGCTGACGCCGCTGATGCTGGCATGGTTCGTGTGGGCCGCGGCCACCGCCGAGCCCGGATTCGGGCTGACCGGGAAGCGGCTGATCGTGGTGCTGGCCACCGCCGTGTTCGTGACCGGGGTGTTCGGCCGCAACGCGACCACCGAGCTGCCGGTCCGACCGGCGCATGTGGTCTTCGTCGGGGCGATGCTCGTCAGCTCGGTGGCGCTGGTGGCGGTGCAGCCGGGCGGTCCGGGCTCGGTGGCGGTGCTGGTCGCGGTGCTGTGCGCGGCGACCGCGCTGATGCCCGTCCGGGTGGCCGTCCCGGCGTTGATCGTGGCGTTCGTGGTGCTGGAGATGGTGGCCTCGATCACCGGGCAGGACTTCGGCTTCCTGGCCGTGCTCGCCGGGTTCGCCGTGCTGTTCGGCCTGCTGTACCTGGCGTTCCGGTTGGCCGAGTCGCAGCGTGAGACCAAGCGGCTGCTCGCCCAGCTGGAAGAGGGCCAGGCGGCGCTGGCCGAGGCGGCCGGGCTGGCCGAGCGGCAGTGGCTGGCCCGGGAGATGCACGACGTGCTCGCCCATTCGCTGTCCGGGCTGCTGCTGCACCTGGAGGGGGCGCGGATGCTGATCACCGAGGATCCGACCGACCCGCGCGTGCCCGTCGCCGTCGACCGCGCCCACCACCTCGCCCGCACCGGCCTGGAGGAAGCGCGCCGGGCCATCGGCACACTGCGCGACGACGACCTGCCCGGACCCGACCGGCTCGCCGCACTGGCCGAGCAGTTCACCCGCGACCAGGCCGTGCTGTGCGACTTCGCGGTGTCCGGCGAGCCGCACCCGCTGAAACCGGAGGCCCGGCTGGCCCTCTACCGGGTGGCGCAGGAGGCGCTGACCAACGTGACCAGGCATGCGTCGCCGACGCGGGTCTCGCTGCGGCTCGCCTACGAGTCGACGGACACCCGCCTGACCGTGGAGGACTTCGCCGACCGCCCGCCCGTGATCCCGGCCGAGACCGACGGCTACGGGCTGACCGGGATGCGCGAACGGGCCGAACTGCTCGGCGGCACCCTCAGCGCGGGCGCCACCGGCCACGGGTTCCGGGTCGAGCTGGTGGTGCCGGCATGATCCGGGTGCTGATCGCCGACGACCAGCGGGTGGTCCGCGAAGGGCTGAGCATGGTGCTCGGGTTGATGAAGGGCTTCGAGGTGGTCGGCACGGCCGCCGACGGCGACGAGGCGGTCACGCTCGCCCAATCCCTGCGACCCGATGTCGTGCTCATGGACCTGCGGATGCCCCGCTGCGACGGGATCGAGGCCACCCGCCGCCTGCGCACCGAGGCGCCCGAGGTCAAGGTGGTCGTGCTGACCACGTACTCGGACGACCGGTCGGTGCTGGACGCGTTCCGGGCCGGCGCCCGCGGCTACCTGACCAAGGACGCCGGCGGTGCACAGATCCACGAGGCGCTGCAACAGGTCCTGGACAACCACGCCGCCATCGACCCGGCCGTACAACGGCACCTCATCGACGCGATCGCCACCGCGCCGCCGCCACGGCCGGCGTTCCCGGACGGCCTCACGCCCCGCGAGGCCGAGGTGCTGTCGCTGATGGCCGGCGGCCTGTCCAACGCCGAGATCGCCGCCCACCTGGTCGTCAGCGAAGGCACCGTGAAGACCCACGTCAACCACCTGTTCACGAAGATCGGCGCCCGCGACCGCGCCCAGGCCGTCACGTACGCCTTCCGTCACGGCTTGAACGCGTCATGAACCATCCCTGAAGGGGCCGTCGGCCGGGTCAGAAGACGTAGAAGCAGTAGTCGAAGCGGCGGCCTCGGTCGTAGATGGCACGCAGCCAGGGCTGCCTGACCTCGGGCAGGCGGGCCAGTACCTTGAGGAAGATCCGCCCGTCCGGATCGAGCCGGTGACTGGGGAACAGCGGCGGCAGCGCCTCCGGCGGGATCGGAACCGACAGCCCGACCGGTTTGACGTCGCGGTGGAACGCGAGGTGCCGCCATACGTCCCAGGCCAGCGGGACCGGCTTCACCGGCCGGGCCACCGGCCAGTGTTCGCCGGTCTGCGGATGCTCCGGGACGAGGGCGAGGTGGCCGTCGGCGGCCGGAAGGCCGGGCCCGGCCAGGACCAGGGTGCACTCGGACCGCGCGTTGACCGGGCCGACGAGACGGTCGAGGGTGGGCCGGAAGATGGCGGCGACCCGGTGATCCGGGATCAGGATCGGGTCGCCGCCCGAGGCGGCCAGCAGGTGCGCCAGCGCCGAGGCGACGGCGGCCGTCCACATCGGGTGCCAGCCGCCGTCCGGTTCGGACGGCGGGATGCCGGGCCGCTGGTCGATCAGGTCCCTCCAGTCGAGCACCGGGTGCGGACCGGGACCCTCCTCGATCACGTGGGTTGTCAGCGGCTCCAGCCACACCGCCTGCCACAGGCCGCAGTCGTCGATCCGGGTGGCCACCGGCGTGCCACAGGTGACGCAGACCATGTTGGGTTCGCTGCCGTCGAGGCCGCAGCATGCGGAGTCGCCCACCAGCGCCGGATCGATGAAGACGCCGCGGACGTCCCCCGGGGCGAGCAGCACCTGGCCGGCCGGTCCGTCGGAGATGGCGAACCTCGGCGCGTACCAGCCAAGTGCCTCGGCCTCACCAGCTTCGAGCTCGGCCCACCGGCGCCCCGGCGAGCCGGAGGGCAGCGGATCCATCGCGAATGTGCCGGGCTCCAGCAACGGGTCGAGTGGACCCGGCCCGTTGCCGTACCTCTGATACGTGTGGACGGGAAGCGCCACCCTTGACACCGGAACCGTCAGAGCGGCTCCGCAGCTCCGGCAGCCGTGAACCGTCATGTGACCGGCTCCCTCGCTGCGTCGGAGGACCGGTCCTCTTGGTCAGCGGGCGTCACGGCGTGAGGTTACCGATCTCGAGGATGCCCGGCCACGGAGTTGATGCGCCTCTGTGTTCGGAGGTCGCCGGCGGGAATTTCAAGCGGCTCTGTGCCTCAGTCGTCCTCGATGTATCCGGTGGCGGGGTCGACCTGGGCCAGGAAGCCGCGGATGTGCTCTCTGTGCTCGTCGAGTGACAGGTTCGGGGTGGGGCTCACGCCGAATCCGTAGCCGGGGTTCGGCCCGCTCAGCCACGCGTAGTCGGTGCCGCCGAACTCGTTCGGGGTGAGGGCGAAAAGCTCCCCGTCAACTTCAAGCGTGAGTGAAGTCGCACCTTCGGTCACGGGGCACACGCCGGGCACGGCATCCGGATCGCCATCACCGTTGTCTGGGTAGATCGCCTTCACTCGACCATCTTCCCGCGCCTGCACGCCCGGCGTTCCTGCTTTAAACCGGCCGGAAGCGGGAAGACTGCGGATCTCCGGCGTCGAAGGGAGACGGCAGTGGCCAAGCGACGCAAGCTCGTCCGCACCTCACCCGATCGCGTCTTCGCGGTCCTGGCCGACGGCTGGATGTACGCCAGCTGGGTGGTCGGTGCGTCCCACATCAGGGACGTCGACGAGGGCTGGCCCGCGGTCGGGACCCGCCTGCATCACCAGGTCGGGCCGTGGCCGCTGCACATCACGGACGTGACCTCGGTGCGGGCGGTGGTCCCGGGCCAGATGCTCGAGCTGCACGCCCGGGCGTGGCCGATCGGCGCGGCGACGGTGCGGCTGGACCTCGAACCGGTCGAGGGAGGCACCCGGGTGACCATGGTGTACGAGCTGACCGAGGGCATCGGCCGGTACCTGCCGCGCCGGGTCCAGACGGCGCTGCTCGGCCCACGCAGCGCCGAGATGCTCTCCCGGCTGGCCGACATCGCCCTCCGGCGGCGAATCCCGGCCGTTTACTGACCTGGCGGCAGCGTCAGCTCTAGGGATCAGGCGCACGATGTGCCAAGATCATGCCCGTGGCGATCGACCATGACGTGCGTGCGGGGGCGGACTGGGCCGTGGAAGTGCTGACGGCGGCCGGCTACCGCGCCGACTTCTCGCCGTCGTCGTTGTGGGAGATCGAGCGGTTCCTGAACGCGGAGGCGCCGGACGGCCGCCCGCGCTCGCGTGGCCTGCTCGGCAAGGACCTGGACGTTCGGGTGGCCATGCTGGGCGGCTACGTCGGCGAGGTGATCCGGCGCCGGGTGGGCGGCACCTGGGTCCGCGACGGTGACCACGCCGCCCTGGACCTGCCCGGCGGCGCCCGGATCTGGCCCGCGCAGCAGGTGATGCACCGCCTCGCCACCGGCGCCGGCGGCAGCCTCACCGCCTACGCGTCGGCAGCCGGCGTGGACCCGGGCCCGTCGACGCCGGTCCTGCAGTGCCGCTGCTGTGGTGCGGTGCCGGCCGCGGACACCAAGTTCCGCGCCGTCCAGTCCGTGCTGATCTGGATCGGCTACACCCGGGCCCCGGGCCCGTTCTGCCGCGACTGTGGCACCGCCGTCTTCCGGGACCTCCAGCAGAAGATGTTCACGTTCGGCTGGTACGGCATCTTCGCCGTGGCCGCGCCGATCGTCCTGCTGCTCAACTGGGCCGCCATGACGAAGGTCACCGCGCTGGCGGCCCCGGCCGCGCAGCCGGGCGGTGCACCCGTCCGGCCGATGGACGCGGGCCGGCCGCTGCTGCGCAGGCCGCAGGTGATTGCCGGCATCCTCGCCCCGATCGTGCTGCTGACCGCCTTCGCGATCCACGCCCGTTCGACTGGCCCGTGACCGGGGGTCTGTTGCCATCGTCGGGGCCGGACGCGCGTCGCGCGTGTGGCAAGGCCGGTGACTGCGTCATCACGCCGAACCCCCGCGACGCCTACTACAGTCCGGGCGAGGGTGACCGCGCGGTCGGCGTGGAGCTCGGCGGCGGCGTGTTCAGCGTCGTCGTGTGGATGTCGGACACGAGCGACGCGTTCAGCAAGAAGGTCGCCATCGAGGTGTTCCGCGCCGCCCGCCCGAAGGTCGCCTAACCGCCGGGCGCCAGCAACGGAGCCATCCGGGCGACGAACCAGCGGGCGCCGTCGGCGGAGAAGTGCAGGCCGTCGACGCGCAGCAGGACGCCGTCGACGATGGGACGGCAGGTGCCGCCCGGGCACACCGACTCCTGCAGCGTCGCCAGGGTCACGCCCGGCACCTCGTCCCGGACGGCGGCGTAGATCCGGTTCGTGGCCTCGGTCAGCGGGTCCGGCGTCGCGCTGCACGCCGGCGGGGCCGGGTCGCGCAGGCAGTCCGGGCCCGCCGGGACGAGCGGCAGGACGGCGACCAGCACCAGCTTCGCCCCCGCGCGCGTCACGGTCTGCGCGAACGCCCGCAGGTGCTCGTGGACGTCGGCCTTCCAGCGGCTCGACAGGGGCTCGACCCGCTCGCCGGACGGGGTGAGATGCGTGATGAGCTCCCACCGCGAATACGCGATGACCAGATCGGGACGGTGCTCGTCGAGGAGCCGCCGGATGCGGGCCGGCGTCTGCGCCGCGCACTGCCGCATGAACGGTTTCGGCTGGGCGCCGTCGGTGTTGAGCAGGCCGGTGAGCCCGCAGCCGTTGTGGGCGGCGAGCACGTAACCCCAACCGTTGCGGGCGGCGAGGTCGGCGATGCCGGGGTCGAGCGACCGGGCGATCGAGTCGCCGACGACGGCGACGGTACGGCCGGTCCCTTCGGGCCGGGTCCGGACGCAGATCGACGTCGTGTCGGGGCAGATCGCCCCGGTCGCGGAGCCGGCGGCGACCGCGTGCTCGCTGGCGGTCCGCGCGGCGTCGACCTGCTGGGCCTGGTAGCCGGTCGCGTAGGTGGTGGCGGTCACCGCGAGCGTCGCGCAGGCGGCGAGGGCCGCCACGGCCGCGGTGACGAACCTCGTCCCGGTCCGGCAGGCGGCTCGGGGCCGCCCGCGCAGGACCGGGCGCTCGACCAGCAGGTATGAGCCGGTCGCGAGCAGCAGGGTGACGGCCACGGCGACGGCGGCGGTCCCGGCACCGGACAGGTGCCAGGGCAGCGCGTGCGGCGTGAAGGCGATGACCGGCACGTGCCACAGGTAGATGCCGTACGAGACGCGGCCGGTGCCGCGCAGCGGCGCGGTGGCGAGCAGGCGGGCGACGGGCGTGTCGGGGGCGCTCTCGACACCCCAGATGAGGGCGGCGAAGACGACCGATGCCAGCGCCGCGCCGCCGCGGTAGTAGAACGGTGCCGCGTCGTGGACGAGCAGCATCAGCCCGGCGCAGGCGGCGAGCGCGAACGGCGTGACCAGCCGCGTGCCGGTGGCGCGTCGCGCGACGAGCGCCAGGGCCGCGCCGATGAGGAGCTCCTGGGCCCGGGCGTCGGTGCCCGCGTAGGCGCGGATCGGGTTGCCGGGGTCGTAGGTGACGGCCATGATCAGTGCGCTGGCGGCGGCCAGTACGGCCAGCAGGGTGGCGGCCGTGGCGGGCCGGGGGCGGCGCCGGTGGACCGGCAGCAGCACCAGCGGCCACAGCAGGTACCACTGCTCCTCGACCGCCAGCGACCACATGTGCCGCAGCGGTGACGGCGCGGCGGTCTGCGTGAAGTACGACAGCGGCGCGGTGATGTCCTGCCAGTTGGCGTAGTGGCAGAGGGCGGCGATGAGGTCACCCCTGCGGTCGGCCCACAGCCCGGCTGGTTCCCAGTGGCGGACGGCGACGGCGACCGCGGCGACCATCAGCAACAGCGCCGGCAGCAGGCGGCGGCCGCGCCGGATCCAGAACGCGATGACGTCGACGGGACCGTTGCGGGCCTCGCGCAGGAGCAGGCCGGTGATGAGATAGCCGGAAAGGACGAAGAACAGGTCCACGCCGAGGAACCCGCCCGGCAGCAGGCGCGGGTCGAGGTGGTAGGCGACGACGGCGGCGACCGCGACGGCGCGGAGGCCGTCGAGGGCGGGCCGCCGGTCCGTCACCGCGGTCCGCTCAGCGCGTGCAGGATCACCTGTACCGCGCGGTCGATCGCGGTCGCGCAGTCGTCGAAGGCGTCCAGGGTCCGGTCCGGGTCGGGGATGTCGTCGGGCGCCACGCTGGACCCGGTCGCGCACCGGGTGCGCCCGCGGCGGCGCACCGCGGCGGCGACCCGCTGCCGTGCCAACGCGACCGGGTCTTCGGGCAGGTCCGGGTCGGCCTCGTGCGCACCGCCGCCGTCCGGCGGGGCGAGGCGGGCGAACTCGTTGATGGTGAACGTGCGGCGGACGGCCGCGGGGTGCAGCGCGAGGACGTCGTCGCGTTCGCGGACGGTGGCGGTGAGCACGAGGTCCGCCCCGCGGATCGCGACGGCGGTCAGCCGGCTGGTCGTGAACGCCGCGGGCGAGGCGCCCCGGGCCGTGAGGACCTGCGCGGTGTACGGGTGCATCGGCTGGCGGTCACGTCCGCGGGTGCCGGCACTGTGGACGTGGAAGCGGTGGGACAGCGCCGGCGGCCACTCGGTGATGGCGCGCTGCGTCAGGTGCTCTGCGAGGACCGAGCGGCAGAGGTTGCCGACGCAGACGTACAGGATGCGGAACTGGCGGGCGGTGGCGGTGATGCTGGTGTTCACAGCCGGATGGCGATCTTCTCGCGCAGGCCGGTGAGGCGTCCGGCGAGCGTGCCGACGGAGGTGGCGGCGTGCCCGGCGGAGTAGGCGTCGTAGTAGTTGTAGGCGTCCTCGGTGCGCCGCGGCGTCATGTTCAGGATGAAGCCGAGCACGTCGACCTCGGCACGGCGTAGTGCCGCGGTCGCCTTGCAGACCTGGTCCCGGCGGGTGTGGCCGTGGCGGACGACGAAGATCGCGCCGTCGCTGAGGGCGGACAGGACGATCGCGTCGGCGACGGGCAGGACCGGCGGGGTGTCGATGATGACCATGTCGTACCGGGAGCGCAGCTCGTCCAGCAGCCGCCGCATGTGGTTGGAGCCGATGAGCTTGCTCGGGTTGGGCGGGACCGGACCGCTGGCCAGCACGGAGAGGGACGTGTCGCCCCACGGCTGGATGACGTCGTCGAGCTCCGCCTGGCCGATCAGGACGCTGGTGAGGCCGGCGCCCGACGGCACGCCGAGGTAGCCGGCGGCCTGCGGGCGGCGGAGGTCCGCGTCGATGAGCAGGACGGAGCGCCCGGACTCGGCGATCGACAGGGCCAGGTTGCACGACGTGACGGACTTGCCCTCGGCGGGCACGGAGCTGGTCACCACGACGACCTTGGTGCGCCGGTCGGCGTCCATGAACTGCATGCTGGTCTGCACCTGGCGGTACGCCTCGACCTGGCGGCCGCTGGAGTCCTCCTCGGTGACGGCGGCGATGCCGGTCTGGTCCGGGTTGCGCGGGATCACGCCGAGCAGCGACGTGCCGGTGATCTCCTCCGCCTGCTCGGTGGTCTTGATCGAGGTGTCCATGGCGTGCCGGACGGTGGCGAGGGCCGCGCCGGCCAGCAGCCCGGCGAGCGTCGCCAGCGCCAGGTTGTGCAGCGGCCGCGGTGAGACCGGCACGCCGGGCAGGTCCGCGGGGCTGACCACGCTGACGTGCACGGGTGACGGGCTGCCGTCGGGGGTGGCCTCGAGGGTCGGGACGAGCCGGATGAACTCGTCGGCGACGGCGTCGGTGATGCGCTGCGCCTGCTGCGGTGAGGTGTCGGTGACGCGGATGGTCAGCAGCACGGTGTCCTCGAGCGTGTCGGTGCTGACCCGCGCGGCGAGGGCGTCCGGCGTGACGGTCAGGTCGAGCTTGTCGATGACGCTGCGCATGACCCGCTTGTCGCGCACGATCACCGAGTACGACTTCACCTTCTGCTGGGACAGCAGGTCGGCCTGGTACGCCTTCGCCGCGTCGCCGCCGTCGGCCCACGCGGACACGAACAGCGTGGTTCTGGCCTCGTACCAGGGCGTCTGGCGGGCGGTGAGCACCATGCCGACGGCGATCGCGGCCAGGACGGTGGCGACCACGGACTTCCAGCGCTCGCGCAGCAGCGGCAGGATCGAGCGGAGCTCCAAGGCCGGGCCTCTTTCGGGTTTCATCGTGTGCGGGACGGTGTGCGGGCGGTCAGCGCGCGCTGGGCCGCCGGTGCGGTCGGTGTGGGTACGCGCAGCAGCAGGCACACGGCGGTGGTGCCGGTGAGGGCGGCGATGCCGAGCCCGGCGGTGGCCGGCAGCTGACCGGCGCGCACCAGCAGGGCGAGGCCGCCGCAGAGGGCCGCGCCGGCGGCGAGCGCCGCGGCGACCTGCGCCGCCGACAGGCCGAGCAGCCGCAGCCGGTGGGAGGTGTGGTCGGCGCCGCCCTGCCGCCAGGACCGGCCGGCGCGGCGGCGCGCGACCACGACCAGCGCGGTGTCGACGACGGCGATGAGGGCGAGCAGCAGCGGCACCGCCAGCGTGCCGGGGGAGCGGTCGGGTGCGGCGACGACGGTGCCGGTCGCGATGAGGAAGCCGACGAACAGCGAACCGGCGTCGCCGAGGAAGATGCGGGCCGGTGGCCGGTTGTGCCACAGGAAGCCGACGCAGGCGCCGCCGAGGCACCACCACAGCGCCTCGCGGCCGGAGCCGGTGGCGGCGACGCCGAGCAGCACGGCGGTGACGGCGGCGGTCGCGGCGGCGGCGCCGTCCATGTTGTCCAGCAGGTTGAAGGAGTTGGTCAGCAGCACGATCCACGCCACGGTGAGCGCGACGTCGAGCCAGTGCTGTCCGGTGACCGGCACGGTGTGCCCGGCGAGTGCGACGAGACCGGCCGCGCCGGCCTCGACGACCAGGCGGGTGTTGACGCTCAGCGGTGCCAGGTCGTCGATGAGGCCCAGGGTGCCGACGGCGGCGGCCGCGACGGCCAGCAGCAGGGCCGCGGCGGGCGCGGGCCCGCGCGCGACCAGGAGCAGCGCCGGCGCGAGGGTCGCCGCGGCGACGGCGAGGCCGCCGAGGTAGGGCGTCGGCGCGGCGTGGGCCTTGTGGCCGCCGGGGCGGTCGACGATGCCGGTGCGCACAGCCGTGCGCCGGCACACCGCGGTGAGGACGGCGGCCAGCGGGACCGCGACGAGCCCCGCGAGGACCGGTGCGGCCAGCCAGGGCGGGTTCACGACGCGACCAGCTGCCCTTGCGGGACCGGTGCGGCGGCCTCGGCCCGTGCCTCGGCGATCGCCGCGGTCAGCACGTCGTGCAGCGTGCGGCGCGGGGCCCAGCCGGTCAGCTCCCGCAGCCGCCGGGTGTCGGGCACCCGGCGGTGCATGTCCTCGAACCCCGAGCCGTAGGCCTCGTGGTACGGGATCAGCTCGATCGGTGACGGGCTGCCCGCGGCGGCGACGACGAGGTCGGCGAGCCGGCGGATGCTGATCTCGTCGGAGGAGCCGATGTTGACGGTCTGCCCGATCGCGGCCGGCGTGGCCAGCAGCCGCAGCAGCGCGTCGACGACGTCCGCGACGTGGACGAAGCAGCGGGTCTGCTCGCCGGTGCCGTAGACGGTGAGGGGGTGGCCGGCGACCGCCTGCCTGGCGAGGCGCGGGATGACCATGCCGTAGGCGGCGCTCTGCCGCGGCCCGACGGTGTTGAACAGCCGGGCGATGATCGTGGGCAGGCCACGCTCGCGGTGGTAGGCGTTGAGCAGGATCTCGTCGACGGCCTTGGCGGTGCTGTACGCCCAGCGGACGACCGACGGCGAGCCGAGGATGCGGTCGGCGTCCTCGGGCAGCGGCCCGGTGCTGTTCTTGCCGTAGATCTCCGAGGAACTGGTCAGCAGGACGGCGCGGCGGTGGCGCCAGGCGGCCTCGACGACGTTCTCGCAGCCGCGGAGGTTCGTGGTCAGCGAGGCCAGGGGCTGCTCGACGATCAGCCGGACGCCGACCGCGGCGGCGAGGTGCACGACGACGTCGCACTGGCGCACGAGGTCCTCGACGACGAGCTCGTCGAGGACGGAACCCTGCACGACGCGCAGCCCCGGGTGGCCTTCGACGCCGGCCAGGTTGGCGCGGCGGCCGCTGGAGAAGTTGTCCAGGACGACGACCCGGTCGCCGCGGCGCAGCAGTGCCTCGACGAGGTGCGAACCGATGAAACCGGCGCCGCCGGTGACGAGGTAGGTCTGCGGCTGCGGCGTCGTCCCAGGCACGATCGGTGGCCTCCAATGGCGGTGGGATGGTGTGCAGCGGATGCGGCTCTTGCCGCACGAATCTATCGAATTCCGGCAAAGCGGTTTGCAGAACACGAAAAATCGTTTTATAGCCATATTGAGGTCATATGGTGGTGGCGTGGAAGATGAATCGTCGGCAGGGGGCGCGGCGACGCTCACCGCCGTTCCCGCACAGGCGTCCACGCCGGCGGGTGCGGGACTGCGGGTCTGCATCGTGATCGGGCAGCTGGGCCTGGGCGGCACCGAGAAGCAGGTCGTCATGCTCGCCGACGGGCTCCAGCGGCGGGGGAGCGACGTCACGGTCGTGGTCCTGACGGGCGAGGGGCCACGCTCGGCGGCGCTGCGCGAGGCGGGCGTGCGGACCGTCTATCTCGGCTGGACCCCCCGGCCGGGCTGGCGGGCGGTGTCCTGCCTGCTCGCCACGTTCGTCCGGCTCACCCGCTTCCTGCGCGAGACCCGCCCCGAGCTCGTGCACGCGTTCCTGTTCCACAGCTACGTCATGGCGGCGCCCGCGGCCCGCATCGCGCGCGTGCCGGTCGTGATCGCAGGGCGCCGCAGCCTGGACGACTTCAAGCAGGGCCGGCGAATGGCGCTGCTCACCGAGCGGATCGCCACCCGGATGACGCACCTGCTGGTCGCCAACGCCTACGCCGTGGCCGCCTGCGTCCGCCGTACCGAGAAGGTCACCACGACCAAGATCAAGGTCATCTACAACGGGCTCCCGGACGAGGCCTTCGCGGACGCCCGCCCGGCGCACATCCGCAGCAAGCGCCCGGTCGTGCTGTGCGTGGCCAACTTCAAGCGGTACAAGGGCCACGACCACCTGCTCGAGGCGGGCCGGCTGCTCAGCGACCGCGGCACGCCGTGCACGTTCGTGTTCGCCGGCGGTGGCGAGCAGCGCCGGGCCCTGATCCGCCAGGCGACCCGGCTCGGGGTCGACCTGCGCATGCTCGGCCCGCGCACGGACGTCGACCGGCTGCTCGCCCGCGCCGACGCCGTCGTGCTGCCGTCGCTCACCGAGGGCATGAGCAACGCGGTGATGGAGGCGATGGCCGCCGGCCGGCCCGTCATCGCCACCGCGGTCGGCGGTTCGCCGGAGCTGCTGGCCAACGGGCGCGGGCTGCTCGTGCCGCCGCGGGACCCGGCCGGGCTCGCCGACGCCATCGCCGGCGTGCTCGCCGATCCGGGCCGGGCCCAGGCGATGGGCCGCGCGGCCCGCCAGTGGAGCCGGATCCACCTGCACGGCGACACGATGGTCGACCAGCACGTCGACCTGTACCGGGGGATGCTCGCCGCGGCGCAGGTCCGCCGCTGATGTGCGGGATCGCGGGTGTGGCCGGCGCCGGCGCGGACGCCGTGCTCGTGCGGCGCATGTGCGACGTGCTCGCCCATCGCGGACCCGACGACGAGGGCGTTCACGACGGTCCGGCGGCGGCGCTCGGCATGCGCCGGCTCGCGATCGTCGACGTCGCCGGGGGTCGGCAGCCGGTGTACAGCGAGGACCGGTCGGTGGTCGCGGTCTGCAACGGGGAGCTGTACAACTTCGCCGAGCTGCGCGCCGACCTGATCCGCCGCGGCCACGCGTTCACCAGCGCCGGCGACACCGAGTGCCTGGTCCACCTGTACGAGGAGTTCGGCGACGACCTGGTGCACCGGCTGCGCGGCATGTTCGCGTTCGCGATCTGGGACGCTGGCCGGGGGCGGCTGCTGCTCGGCCGCGACCGCGTCGGCAAGAAGCCGATGTACTGGCGCGACACCGGCGGCGGCGTCGCGTTCGCGTCGGAGGCGAAGGCGCTGCTGCAGGACCGGGCGTTCACCCCGCGCCTGGACGTGGTCGCCCTGCACCACTACCTGACCTACCAGTACGTCCCCGCGCCGTGGAGCATCTTCGAGCAGGTGCACAAGCTGCCGCCCGGGCACCTGCTGACGTGGCAGGCGGGCCGGGTGAGCGTGCGCCCGTACTGGCGGCTGGACTGCACCGAGACGCCGGTGCCCGACGAGCCGGCCGCCGCCGAGCGGCTGCGGGACCTGCTGCTGGACGCGGTCGCCACCCGCCTGGTCGGCGAGCGGCCCGTGGGCGCGTTCCTGTCCGGCGGCCTGGACTCCTCCGCCGTCGTCGCGGCGATGGCCCGCCTGTCGGCGCGACCGGTCCGGACCTTCAGCATCGGGTTCGACGACGACCGCTTCGACGAGCGCCGGTATGCGCGCCAGGTCGCCGACCGGTACGGCACCGACCACCACGAGATGGTCGTGCGGCCGGCCGACCTCGGTCCGCTGCCGCAGCTGCTGGCGGACCTGGCGTGGCACTTCGACGAGCCGTTCGCCGACCCGTCGGCGATCCCGAGTTTCTTCGTGGCCCGGCTGGCCCGGGCCCACGTCACGGTGGTGCTCAACGGCGACGGTGGCGACGAGTGCTTCGGCGGGTACCACCGGTACCTGCTGATGCGGTCGCTCGCGCGGCTGCCCGCGCTGCGGCCGCGGCGGCTCTTCGACGGGCTCGGCGCGTTCGGGGACCGGGCGGCGCCGCGCAGCACGCTGCGGCGGGTGGGCAGGACGCTGCACCTGCTGTCCCGCCCACCGATCGGCCGCTACGCGGGCATGATGTCGATCTTCTCCGAAGACCAGCTGCGGACCCTGTACACCGACGACCTGCGGGAGCGGCTGCGCGGGGTGGACAGCGTCGCGCTGCTCGAGGACGCCTTCCGCCGCTCGGCGGCGCCCGACGCCGTCGGCCGGGTCATCGACGCCGACGTCAACACCTACCTGCCCGGCGACCTGCTGGCGAAGGTCGACGTCACCACGATGGCGAACTCCGTCGAGGCCCGCTCGCCGCTGCTGGACCAGCACCTGCTGGAGTGGGCCGCCGCGCTGCCGACCCGGTTGAAGGTCCGGCCCGGCACCACCAAGTACCTGTTCCGGCGGGCGATGGCGGACTGGCTGCCGGCCGAGGTCATCGACCGGCCCAAGATGGGCTTCGGGGTGCCGCTGGCCGCGTGGCTGCGCGGCGACCTGCGCGAGCTGACCTGGTCGGTGCTGACCGACGCCACCGCCCGGTCGCGCGGCCTGTTCCGGCAGGACGCGGTGCAGGCGATGCTGCGGCGCCACGACGGCGGGGCCGACGAGAGCCGGCGGCTGTGGTCGCTGCTGCAGTTCGAGCTGTGGCACCGCCAGTTCGTCGACGCCGGCGGCATGGCGCGTCTCCAGACGTTGCCGTGACCGCACCGTGACCGCATCAGGGCCGTCGCCCCGCGCGATGCGACCGGGCCAGGGCCTGCCGCAGCTGACCCGCAGCGTGGGGGTTCGGCTGCTGCTGGTGGTGCTCGGCGGGACCGCCGGCGTCGTCGTCGCGCGGGCCCTGCAGCCGGAGGGGCGCGGCGCCTACGCGATCGTCGTCGCCGTCGCGACCGCGACGATGGCGGTCGGTCACCTGTCCCTGGAGCAGGCGTACGTCGGGCTGTGGCCGGCCCGGGAGGCCGCCGTCACGGCCGGCAGCGTGGTGCTCGCACCGGTGCTCGGCACCGCCGCCGCGCTCGGCGCCGCTGGCCTGGCCGCCGCCGGCGTGTTCGGCGCGGCGGCCACCGCGGCGCCGGCGGTGCTGGCCTGCGGGCTGCTGGCGGTGCCGGCGATGATGACGGTGCTGCATCTCAACACCGTGCTGATGCTCACCGGTCAGGTGCGGGTGGTCGACCGGGCGCTGCTCACCTCCGGCGTCCTGCAGTGCGCCGCGCTGGTGGGCGTGGCGCTCACCGGCTGGATCAGCGTCGGCTGGGTCGTCGGGATCTGGGCGGTCTCCTCGGCGGTGCCGCTGCTGCTGCAGCTGCGGGCGGTGCGCCCCCGGCTGCCGCTGTTCGACGGCGCCCTGGCCCGGCGGGCACTGGGGCTCGGCGTCCGCTACCACGCCGGATCGACCGCGCTGTACCTGACCTACCGGCTCGACGTCCTGGCGCTCGCGGCGATGACGTCCGCGCGGGCGGTCGGTCTCTACACCGTGGCGGTGACGCTGGCCGAGCTGACCCGCATCCCGACCGACGCGCTGGCCCGGGCCTGCCTGGCCGGCCAGGCCGTCGCCGATCTGCGCTCGGCGGCTGCGGCGACCGTACGGGCCACCCGCGTCTCGGTCGCGCTGGCGCTGGCCGCCGCGGGCGGGCTGGCCCTGGCGGCGCCGCTGCTGGTGCCGCTCGGCTACGGCGCTGCGTTCCGACCGGCCCTGCCCGCCGTGTACGCCCTGGCCCCCGGACTGCTCGCGCTCGGCGTGACCCGGCAGCTCGGCGCGTACCTGATCCGGCTGGAGCGGCCCGTCGTCATGTCCGCGACGTCGGTGGCGGCGCTGGCGGTCAACGTCGGGCTCATCCTGGTGCTGGTGCCGCGGTGGGGGATCGCCGGCTGCGGGCTGGCCGCGTCGATCAGCTACGGGTGCCTCGCGGTGGTCCACCTGGTGTGGTTCTGCCGGGCGAGCGGGACCCCCGCCGCCCGGCTGCTGCCCGATCCCGTCAGCGCGCTGGCGGCCGCCCGTGCGGCCGCCGCGTCACTGCGCCGGCGCAGCGACGCGGCGGCCAGTGCCGACCCGCTCGAAGACGTACTCGTTGCAGCCCAGGCCACCGCCGCACGTGGTGAGATGCCGAAGCTCGAAGCCGCGGCCGGTGAGGAACCGGAAGACCTCCTCCGGCTTGGCCACCTCGAACGGGTAGCCGCCGACCCAGTCGACGAGGTCGTGCCGGCGGGACATGCCGCGGGTGCGGGGAGCCGGCCGCGCGGGCGCGGGACGGCGGTGCCCGGTGCCGAGCCTGACGGCCCTGATCAGCGTCTGCAGTGGACGGTGCCGGGCGAGGTAGACGGCGCTGAGACCGACGAGTGCCGCGCGCAGCGCCGGCCCTGAGCGGTTGTACCGGCGTTTGACCCGCCGCCACGCCCGGCTCGCGAAGCCCTGGTCGTTGTAGACGGAGATGTAGAGCCGGCCGCCGGGAGCGACGAGGTCCGTGACCCCGGCGAGGGCCGTCCAGAGCCGGCCGGTGTGGTGCAGCACGCCCCACGAGTAGACGACGTCGAACTGGCCGAGACCGGCGAGGTAGTCCGGGTCCAGGACGGAGCCCGTCTCGATCCGCCAGTCGCTGTGCGGGGCGAACCGCCGGCGCAGCTCGGTGGCGGCCGCCACCGACGCCGGGTCGAAGTCGAAGGCGTGCACCCGGGCGCCGAGGCGGGTGGCGGCGAGCGAGAACAGGCCGCTGCCGCAGCCCGCGTCGAGGAACGTCCTGCCGTCCAGGCGCTTGCCTTCGGGCGGACCGGTCAGGCCGAGCGCCGTGGTCAGCGAGGCGGTCGCCGTGTCGATGCGGACGTCGTCGACGACCTCGACGAAGGACATCCAGTTCGCGCCGAACGCGAACCGGTCGCCGGCACGGACCTCAGTGGTGGAGTCGAGCATCGGTGGTGGTCTCCTCAATGTCGGCGCGCCGGTCGCTGCCGCGACCGGCCAGCAGGACGCCCAGGCACACCCAGAACAGGCCGCTGGCGGTCAGGTTGGACAGGGTGTTGGCGAAGAACAGGTTCGCCGCGCCGGCCGCGACGGCGGCCCGCAGCGGCAGGAAGCCCGCGCCGGCCCGCCAGCACAGCGCGGCGGCGAGCACGGCGAGGAACAGCACCAGGGCGGCCGCCCCGGACTCGGCCGCCAGCCGCAGGAAGTCGTTGTGGGTGTTCATGTAGATGCCGAGCCGTGGATCGGCGGCGGCGATCCGCGGGAACGTCGCATACCCGATGCCGAGCAGCGGGTGGTCCTGCGCGATGTCGACGGCGAGGCGGGCCGCCTGGAGCCGGACCTCGCTGTTGATGGTCAGCTGCGTGGCGCTGCGGCTGCCGACGACCGCGTCCGCCAGCGGGTTGGCCACCCGCACCGTCGCGAGACCGGCGACGCCGGCGAGGGCGGCGCCGGCGATCTGCCAGCGCGCCGGCCGGCCGGCGAGGAAGGCCACGACGATCCCGACGGCGGTCGCCACGACCGCTCCACGGGAGTGCGTCTGCACGATCGCGGCCAGGCAGCAGGCGACCGGGATCAGCCACGCGACGCGGCGCTCGGCGCGGGCCAGGCCCACACCGGTCGCGACGCAGATGGCCAGCAGCGCCCCGAAGTAGTTGGCGAGCAGCCCGGCGCCGGACATCCGGCCGCTCACGTAGACGCCGTCGACCGTCGCGAGCACGGCGGCGACCGCGCCGGTGACGGTC
Source organism: Dactylosporangium sp. NPDC006015 (assembly GCF_040614215.1). Lineage (NCBI taxonomy): Bacteria > Bacillati > Actinomycetota > Actinomycetes > Micromonosporales > Micromonosporaceae > Dactylosporangium > Dactylosporangium sp. NPDC006015. The sequence continues at coordinate 45,307 of NZ_JBEXUD010000060.1, read as the reverse complement.
ACGACCCGCGCGACGGTGAGCGGACGCGGCGGCAGGAAACCGATGACGGCCGCCAGCATTAGCCCGATGAGCAGGCCGGACAGGTCGCTGTCGCGGCCCGGCGGCCCGTCTCCGCGGGCGCTGACCACCAGCGCGGCGGCGAGCAGCGTGAGGCACACCGGCGGCCAGCCGAGCCGCACGCGGGCGTCCCGGGCGGCGAACGCGCGGCGCACGACGGTGACGATCAGGATCGCGGCGCCCACGTACACGCCGATGTGGGCGAGCGGATAGGCGGTGGTGGCCGTGCTCAGCGGCACGAGCGACGGCACGATCATGCCGGGCCGCATCGCGGCGACGGCGACGGCGAGCGCCAGGCCCAGGCCCAGGGCCAGCAGCGGCTGCCGTAGCGCGATGTAGGCAACGAGGGCGCCCGCCGCCACGCCTTCGACGACCCATCCCGCCGACCAGGTGGAAACGCGAAGGCCGCCCGAAGTCACATTCACGATTTTACGGGTGATTTGGGCGATTAGCTCCTAATATCGGATTCTGTGATGGCAGCGGGCGGTGAGGAGACACGGCACCACCGTCGCGATATCCAGGGGCTGCGCGCCGTGGCGGTCACGCTCGTCGTGCTCTACCACTGCGGACTGCCCGTCCCCGGCGGCTTCGTCGGCGTCGACGTGTTCTTCGTCGTGTCGGGCCACGTCATCTGCGCCATGCTGCTGCGCGAGCTCGCCGCGACCGGACGGATCCGGCTGCGCACCTTCTACGCCAGGCGGGCCCGGCGGCTGCTCCCCGCCCTGGCGGTGGTGTCGGCGGCCACCATCGCGGCGACGACGCTGCTCTTCAGCCCGCTCGACGGCAGCATGTCGGCGGTCGGCTACGCCTCGGCGGCCGCGTCGCTGCTGTGCGCCAACGGCTACTTCTTCCGCTTCGCCGGCAGCTACTTCCAGCCGCACGCCGAGTCCAACCCGTTGCTGCACCTGTGGACGCTGTCCATCGAGGAGCAGTTCTACCTGCTGTTCCCGGCCGCGCTCGGGGCGGTGTGGCTGATCGCCCGCCGCCGGCGTCCGCAGCGACCGGCGACGGCCGTGCTGATCACCGCCCTGGCCCTGGCCGGCGTCGCCTCGCTCGGCCTTGCGGTGTGCCTGACCTACGGCTGGGTGCCGCGCGCCGTGGGGGTGCCGGCGCTGACCGACCCGGAGGTCGTGCGCCGGCTCGCGTTCTACGCGCCCGTTACCCGGGCCTGGGAGTTCCTCGCGGGCGCCGCCGTCGCCGTCGCGACCGCCGGCGGCCGCGCACCGCGGCGCGCGGTCCGGACACTGCTCGCCTGGACCGGAACGGTGCTGCTGGCGGCCGCCGCCTTCGGCATCGACGCCGATGACCCGTTTCCGGGGCTGCTCGCCGCGGTGCCGGTCGCGGCGGCGCTGTGCCTGCTCGTTGCGGGCAGCGCCTCGGGCCCGGCGGCGCCGACCGCCTGGCTGTCCGCGCGTCCCGCCGTCGCACTGGGGGACCTGTCCTACAGCTGGTACCTCTGGCACTGGCCGGTCATCGTCATCGCCGGCACCTGCCTGCCGGACCTGCCCGGCGTCCGGCCGCTCGCCGCGCTCGCCTCGCTGGTGCCCGCCGTGCTGGCCTACCGGCTCGTCGAGCTGCCGATCCACCGCCCGGACCGCCGCCGGAAATCGCCGCTGACCGCGGCCGCCACCGTGCGCCTCGCGGTGGTGTGCCTGCTGCTGCCCGCCGCCGCCGGCCTCGGCGTCGCCGTCGCCACGCGACACGGCTGGTTCCGGCCGGACATCGCCGCCGTCCGCGCGATCACGGCGCCGGCACACATCGACCTGACCGCCGGCTGTGCGCAGCAGCTGCCGCTCGGCGACCCGGCCCGGCGGCCGTGCACGTGGCCCACCCCCGGCTCCCGGGGCACGGCGCTGCTCATCGGCGACTCGAACGCCGGGCACCTCGCCGAGCCGGCGATCGCGGCCGGGCGGGCCGCCGGGCTGGACGTCCAGATCGCCACCATGGGCGGGTGCCCGCTGCTCAGTCAGGTCCGGTACCTCAGCGAGCCGTGCCGGCGGTTCGCCGAAGGCAGCCTCCGCGCCATCGCCGAGCACGATCCGCCCTACAGCGCGGTCATCGTCTCCAACGCCAGCTACGGCTACCTCAACGGCAGCGCCGCCCCGCTGCTGCTGCCCGACGCGCCCGGCGACGCCCACGGGTCCGCCCGGCAGCGGGAGCTCGCCGCGTGGAGCACCGACCTGGCGCGGACGGTCGCGACGATCGCGCCGCACAGCCCGGTCATCGTCATCGGCGCCGTCCCGCAGCATCGGGACCTCCCCGGTTGCCTGCGGCCGCGGCTGTTGTCCACGCCGTCCCCGGACTGCGGTCACCTGCGGCCGGACGAGGTGCGCCGGTTGCGCGACGACATCGTCGCCGCCGAACGCGCCGTGGCGGCGAGCGCCGGCGCGCAGTACCTCGACCTGGGCGAGCGGCTGTGCACCGCGGGCGGCGGCTGCAGCGCGTTCGTCGACGGTGCCCTCGTCTACCGCGACGGCGCGCACCTCAGCGTGTCCGGAGCCATGCTCTACCAGCAGCCGTTGCGCGACGCGCTCACCCGCACCCGGAGCTCGCCATGAACCGTGATCCCGAGGTACGGCGGCTGCGGGTCATGCGGGTGCTGACCCGCCTGAACGTCGGCGGCCCGGCGATGCAGGTGTCCACCCTGTTGCAGGGACTCGACCCGGCGCGGTTCGAGCACCGGCTGTACACCGGGCACGTCGAGCCGGGCGAGGCCGACTACCACCTGCTGCACGGGCTGGACCTGGCGGTGCACCACGTGCCGACGCTGGGCCGGCGGCTGCGCACCGGCGGCGACTACCGGGCGCTGCTGGACCTCACCGCCGAGATGCGCCGCTTCCGGCCGCACATCGTGCACACCCACACCGCGAAGGCCGGGACCCTCGGGCGCATCGCGGCGCTGCTGACCGGCGTCCCGGTGCGGGTGCACACTTTCCACGGGCACCTGCTGCACGGCTACTTCACGCCGGCGAAGACGCGGCTGGTGACCGGCGTCGAGCAGGTGCTCGCGCGGCACACCCACCGGCTGGTCGCGGTGGGCGGCCAGGTCCGCGACGACCTGCTGCGCGCCGGGGTGGGCCGGGCCGCGGCGTACCGCGTCATCATGCCGGGCACGGCCCTCGGCCCGATCCCGGCGCGCGGCGAGGCCCGGCGCGCGCTCGGCCTGCCCGCCGACGGCGCGGTGATCGCCTACGTCGGGCGGGTCACCGCGATCAAGGGACCCGAACGGCTCATCGACGTGGCCCGCCGGGTGCACGCCGCCGACCCCACCGCGACGCTGGTCGTGTGCGGGGACGGGGACCGGCTCGCCGACACCCGCGCCGCAGCCGCCGACCTCGGCGAGGCGGTGCGGTTCATCGGCTGGCGCGCCGACGTGGCGACCGTCTACGCCGCCGCCGATCTCGTCGTGCTCACGTCGGACAACGAAGGCACCCCGGTCTGCCTCATCGAGGCGGCGATCGCGGGGGTCGCGGCCGTCGCGACCCGGGTCGGCGCGGTCGGCGACGTGGTCCGCGACGGTGTCACCGGCGTGCTGTGCCGACCCGACGCCGCCGAGCTCGCCGAGGCGGTCGTCCGGCTGCTGGGCGACCCGGCGACCCGGGAGCGGATGGGCAGGAGCGCCAGGGAGCTGGCGGCGGCGCGGTTCGGCCCGGACCGGCTGGTCGCCGACACGGACCGGCTCTACACCGCGCTCGCCGTCGAGCGGGGCTGGTGGCCGCGGTCGGCGCTCGGGGGCGTCCCGCAACGGTAGGGCCGCGACGTCAGGGTGCCGTCGCGGCCCTACCTGTGGCGACCGTGCTCAGTCCGCGGTGCCGGTCCGCCGGCGCCACCGCACGCCTGCGACGACGAGGAGCGCGCCGAGCATGACCGTGCCCGCGCCGATGAGCGTGATCGTCGGCAGCTGGCCGTTGGCGACGCCGGTCGTGGCCAGTTGTGAGTCGCTGGACGAAGAGTTCGACTGGTTGACACTCCTGGCGAGGACCACGACCTGCTGCGTGACCACGCCGTTGCTGGTCGCCGCGCTCAGCGTGGCGACACCGGGGTAGCTCAGCGACATCGCCAGGGACCAGTTGCCCTCGGCGTCGGCGTTCACGGTGCCCGCCATCTCGGAGCGCCCGTTGGCGTACTTCACGGTGACGGTCACCGTGTCGAACGGCGTGCTCTTGCCGGAGAAGGTCACCGTGCCGTCGCGCCGCACCGTGCTGTCGGAGACGCCACCCGTCGGCGGGGCCGGCGGGTACTCCACCTGGGCATGCGCGGGAGGAGCGAAGGTCATCGCAACGCCGGCCAGCAGCAGGCCGCACAGCAGCGTATACAGCCGTTTCATGACATCAACCCTCCTTGTCGTAGAAAGTCCCATTTGTGAGTCATGTTCTCAACGTAGCGGCCTCAGCCGCAGGATTCAGCCGAACGTGACTCGACGGTCCAGGGCCTGACGGTCGGCGTCGTGCGCGCCTGCGGCTTCCAGGCCCCGGGCTGGACCTGCTGCGCGACCAGCCGCACCTCGAGCACGCGGCTGGCGCCCGGTGGCAGGTCGACGGACGTGACCACGACCATCCGGCCGCCGTCGGACCCGCTGGCCAGCCGCACCGGGGCGCCGTCGAGGGTGCCGCGCTCGACACCCCAGTCCACCGGCGCGTACACGGAGACGAACGTCCGCGCCGTGTACGGGTCGGTGACCTCGGCGAACGTCAACACGCCGGCGGGCAGGCCCGAGGCGGGCGCCGCCGATCGCAGCGTCACCCGCAGCGTCAGCTCCCGCAGCCCGTCGCTCGAGCAGCCCGCCGACACCAGTTCGAGCGACGGCACGAGGTAGTAGTCGAGCTTGGAGCCACCGCCGTCGTTGAGGAACACCCCCACCAGCGGCGCCGCGGCGGCGTCCCGGTCGGGCAGCGCGCCCTCCAGCGGGGTGCCGGTGAGGCCGCGCTGCTCGTCCGGCGACGCGCTCCACACGAGCAGGCGCCGCTCGGCGACGATGCGGCTCAGCTGCGTGAGCAGCGCGCCGCGGTTGAGCGCCCGGCCGGTCAGCGCCTGGAACGTCGCCCGGGCCGCGTCGGCGAAGTAGGCGTCCTGCTGTGCCTGCGTCGGGTACCGCGCGTAGGTCTCGGCCAGCAGCACCCGCACGGCGTTGTCCGTCGCCAGGGCCGGCCCGCCGGCGACCGCCACCGGTCCGGTTGCGGCGAGCAGGTAGGACAGCGCGACCGGATCGGTGGCGACGACACCGTCGACGGTCTCGCCGGAGCGGCGGCGGTACATCTCCCGTGCCACGGCCGCGGCGGTGGGGAAGTTCGGCACCATGGTGATGTTCGCCGGATGGCTGGCGACGCCGGCGCCGTACAGCGACCGCACCTGCGGATCGACGGGCAGCACCGGCGCGTCGAATGCGCGCAGCCCGACGGACGCGGTCCCCTGGGCGGTCAAGGTCAGGTGGCCGTCGTGGGCCGCCACGACGGCCCACGCGCCGGGCATCCCGCCGGTGGCCCTGACCTCCGCGAGGTTCTGGAACAGCACGAGGTACCGCCGCTCGCCGCCACCGCCGAGCATCGCCGGCAGGAGCTGGACGGCCTGCTGCGCGGCGCGCAGCGCGTCGCCGCCCCGATCGAGCTTGCGGCGCAGGTCGGTCACCGCCGCGCCCGCCGCCGGGTCGAGCGCCCGCACGGGGATCGTGGCGAGGCGCTTGCGGATCGGGTCCAGCGCCGCGAGCGCCGTCGTCACCGGCTGCTCCAGCGCGCGGATCTGCCGCAGGTCCACGCCCGAGTCGGCCGGCTGCGCCGGCGGGGCGAGCCGCCGCGCCGCGTCGAGCAGCGGTGGGAGCACGTCCCGGGCGAGATCGTCGGCGGCCGTGGCGAGCACGCGGGCGGCCCGGATGTCGCGCCCCCTGCCCGGCAGCAGGCTCGCGAGGCGCACCGCCGGGTCGTTCGCCGCGGCGGCCGCCGCCCCGGTCCGGCGTTGCACCGCCGCGAGCGTCGCGGCCGCACCCTCGCGGTCGCCGGACATGGCCTGCTGCTGCAGTCGGCGGGTCAGGTCGGCGACGGCCTGCAGATCGCCGCGCAGGTCGACCGTGCGGGAGGCGGCCCAACCCGCCGTGGCCAGCAGCACGAGGAGCACGCAGCCCGCACCCACAGCGGCGCGCAGCCGGAACGGCCGTCGGCGTTTTAGGCGGTTTACGGCTGATTCATCCCCCACGGTGGACAGCCTAGGTGCCGGCCGGGGCCGCGGTGCCGGATATGCGGTGCGCGGCCCCGATCGCGTGCGGAGCCAGGCACGGGAGCCGCTCGGGTGCCGGGCCGGTTGCGATGCGGGTGCGGCGCGACGGTCGCCACCTGACATCGCGTCGGGTGGTTGGGCGGAACCCGTGTCCGGGCGGCCCGAGACGGCTCACGGCCAGTGATTTTCCGGCCGCGCCGGGTCATTGTGGATCTCGCGCCGCGACACGTCAGCGGCGGGAACGGAGATCCCATGCCCAGATCAGCCATGCGGCGTCGGGCGGCGGCAGGACGCCGGATTGTGGCGGCCGCCGTGGCCGCAGCCGCGACTGCTGCCGGCCTCGGTGCGGCCGCGGCACCCGCGCACACCCAGGTCGGTGACGCCGGTTGGGCGTCCAGCGCCTGGCTCGGCAGCAGCACCGGCTCGGCCGGCACGACGCTCGCCACCGTACGCGCCGCCATCAACGCCTCGACGGGCGCGGCGGCCGGACTGACCGGCGCCGGTGTCGGCGTCGCGCTCATCGACACCGGTGTCGCCCCCGTCGCCGGCCTGCCGGCCTCACAGATCGTGAACGGGCCGGACCTGTCGTTCGAGTCGCAGGACCCCGATCTGCGCTACCTCGACACGTACGGGCACGGCACCCACATGGCCGGCATCATCGTCGGCAACGACCCGACCACCCGCACCGTCGGCCTGGCGCCCAAGGCGAAGCTGACGTCGATCAAGGTCGGCACCGCCAACGGCGCGGTCGACGTGTCGCAGATGATCGCGGCGATCGACTGGGTGGTGGCACACCGCAACGACGACCCCGCCAACCCGATCCGGGTCATCAACCTGTCCTACGGCACCGGCGGCACGCCGAACTCGTGGAGCGACCCGGTCCAGTACGCCGTCGAGCAGGCCTGGCTGAAGGGCATCGTCGTCGTCGCGGCTGCCGGTAACGACGGCAACAACGACCTCGTGGTCAGCGACCCGGCCAGCGACCCGGCGGTCCTCGCGGTCGCCGCCAGCTCCATCAAGGGCACCACCAACGTCTCCGACGACGACTTCGCCTCGTTCACCACGATCGGCGGCAACAACCGCAGCGTCGACTTCGTCGCCCCCGGCGAGTCGATCATCTCGCTCGCCAACCCGGGCTCCAACATCGACCTGACGTATCCGTCGGCGAAGGTCGGCTCGACGCTGCTGCGCGGCAGCGGCAGCTCGCAGGCGGCGGCCGTCACGTCGGCGGCGGTGGCGCTGCTGCTGCAGGCCCGCCCGACGCTCACCGCGGACCAGGTCAAGACCGTGCTGACGACCTCCGCCAGCTTCGTCTCGGGCCTGGCGATGACCCGCAACATCAAGGCCCTCAACCTGAACGCGGCGATCGCGTCGCAGAACCTGTATGCGACCGGCTGGAACCGCTCCACCGGCACCGGCAAGCTCGACGACGCCCGCGGCACCAGCCGCCTCGTCCGTGACAACGTGGCGCTCAGCGGCGACAACGCCGTCTGGGGCCCGTTCGCCCCCGCCACGTGGGCGCCGCGCAGCGCCAACCAGACGAGCTGGTCGGGCGGCACCTGGATGGGGTACCGCATCGCCGGCGACAACTGGACCGGCACCTCCTGGGCGTCCAAGACGTGGGCGGCCGCGACCTGGTCGGGCAAGCCCTGGAACGGCGCCGCGTCGTGGGCCGACCCCGACTGGGAGGGCCACTACTGGTCCGGTCACTACTGGTCCGGTCACTACTGGTCGGGCCACTACTGGTCCAGTGACGAGTGGGCCAGTAGCTCCTGGTCGTAAGCACCACCGGACGATGCGCCGGGTCCTTCAAGGGCCCGGCGCATCGCCGTTTCCGCATCCAGCGGCGCGCATCGCCGTTTCCGCTATTGCGTCGGCGGCGCCGAGGCGGGCTTCGGGCGCGCGAGGAAGGCCGCGGCCGCGGCGGCGGCGAGGAGCAGGGCCAGGGCGGCGAAGCCGTACGCGAGCGTGGCGAGGGTGGCGATCGCCGCGACGAGGAGCGGGCCGCCGGCGTCGCCGAGCTCGCGGCCGAGCTCCGCGGTGCCCATCGTCTGGCCGAGGCGTTCCGGTGGCGTGCCGGTGGCGAGCGCTGCGAACCCCAGCGGGGTGATCAGTCCGGTGCCGGCGCCGATCAGGGCGGCGGCGGTGAGCAGCCCGGCGAGGCCCGGCAGCGCCGCGCAGGCCAGGCCCGCGGCGGTGACGGCCAGGCCGGCGGTCAGGCCCGTGCGGGTCGTGAGGCGCCGCCCGTCCAGGGCCCGGCCCGCCCATGGCTGGACGACCGCCGCGCAGAGGGCGAGCAGCGACACGGCGGCGCCGGTGGCGACCGTGCCGAGGCCGGCGGTCCGGCCGTTGACGGGCAGGAACCCGACGCCGACGGACAGGGCGGCGGTCGCCGCGGCGAGCGCGCCGGTCGGGGCGAGGAACGCGCGGTCGGCCAGCCGGCGCGCGAGGTCCACCACGGTCTGCCGCTGCTTCGGCAGGGGAGCGACGGCGGGCACGGCGAGCGCCGCCCAAGCCGCCACGGCCGCGCCGAGGACCGCCAGGACGACGAACAGCAGCCGCAGCCCGCCGGCCCAGACCAGCACGCCGCCGAGCAGCGGGCCGAGGGTGTAGCCGATGGACTTGTGGAAGCCGTACGAGCCGAACGCCCGGCCGTGCCTGGCCGCCGGGTTGAGCCGGGCGACGAGCGCCGACGCGGCGGGGGAGAACGCGGACGCGGCGGCGCCCTGGCCGAGGCGCGCGGCCCACAGCCAGCCGGGGCTGTCGGCGACGGCGTAGAGGGCGGACGCGACGGCGAAGGCGACGAGCCCGCCGAGCAGCACCGGCCGCGCGCCGACCCGGTCCGCGAGGTTGCCGAACACCGGTTTGAGCAGCACCTCGGCGCCGTCGTACAGGGCGAGCAGGCCGCCGAGCACCAGCAGCGACGTGACCGCACCCTCCGCGAACCCGCCCAGGTTGGCGGCGATGCCGTGCGCCCCGAAGGCGGTGGTGAAGCCGGCCGCGTACAACGGCCACATCGGTCGGCGGGTCACCAAGGCCTCCGGGAAGCGGGAAGGTGCCGTCAGTATCTCCCGGTCGGGGCGGGTGGGGTGAAGGCCGACAGCAGGGTCGTGGTGATGACGTCCGGTGCCTGCTCGAGCGTGAGACGGCCGGCGGTGACCTCGTCCGCCGCGCCGTGGATGACGTTGTAGACCACGGCGGTCATCCAGGTCACGGGCAGATCGGTCCGGAACGTGCCGGCCTGCCGGCCGCGCTCGATGAGCTTCTCGACCCGGTCGAGCGGGCGGCGGTGGTGTTCGCGGATCTGGTCGGCGGGCAGCTCCAGCTGGGCGGCGTGCAGCAGCAGCCGGGACCGCTCGACGATCCGCCACGACGACGCGATCAGCCGGGCGAGGGCCTGGCGCTCGTCGCCGTCGAGGTCGACCTCGGCGAGGGCGCGCTCGGCGTCGGCGATCACCTGGGTGAAGACGGCGTCCAGCAGCTCGGCGCGGGAGCCGAAGTGGGCGTACAGGGTGACCCTGCCGACGCCGGCGGCGCGGGCGACGTCCTGCATGCTCGCGGCCGGATCGGCGGCGAGGCAGGCCTGCGCGGCGTCGAGGATGGCGCTGATGTTGCGGCGCGCGTCGGCCCGGCGCGGTGTCGTCGGTGGCATCGGATGGTCCCGCCTTCGTGAGGTGCAGCGAAGTGAAGTCGAACACAGGTGTTCGACTTTAGCAGCGCGCGCCCTACAGTAAGCCGTACATCGCTGTACGACTTATGGGAGGCCGAGGATGGAGCACCACCACGAGAGATCCGGCAGCTGGGGCACGCTCGCGCTGCTGTGCCTGGCGCAGTTCATGGTCATCCTCGACGTGACCGTGGTGAACGTCGCGCTGCCGAAGATGTCCGACGACCTGCGGCTCGACGCCGGCGCGGCCACGTGGGTCGTCACCGCGTACACCCTGTGCTTCGGCGGGCTGCTCGTCCTGGGTGGCCGGCTCGGCGACCTGCTCGGCCGGCGCGCCGTCTTCCTGGCCGGGCTGGCCGTGTTCACCGCCTCGTCGCTCGCCGCCGGGCTCGCCGGCGACGCGGCCGTCATCCTTGGCGCGCGGGCCGCGCAGGGCGTCGGCGCGGCGATGCTGTCGCCGGCGGCGCTGTCGATCGTCAGCACCCTGTTCCACGGCCGGCGCCGGCACCAGGCGCTCGCCGTCTGGGGTGCCGTCGGGGGCGGCGGCGCCGCGGCCGGCGTGCTCATCGGCGGGCTGCTCGTGTCGGGCCCCGGCTGGAGCTGGGTGTTCTTCGTCAACGTGCCGATCGGCATCGCGGTCGGCCTGGCGGTCCGGCTCATGGTGCCACCGTCGCCGCGGCAGCCCGGGCGGGTGGACGTCCCCGGCGCGCTGCTGCTCACCGGCACCGCCGCCCTGGTGATCTACGGCCTCGTGCGGGCCGGCACGGCGGGCTGGACGGCGACCTCGACCTGGCTGTCGTTCGCCGGCGCCGCGGTGCTCGGCCTGGCGACCGCCGCGGTCCAGCGGGGCACCCGGTCGCCGCTGCTGCCCACCGGGCTGCTGCGCCGCCGGCCGGTCATCGCCGGCAACGCCGTCATGCTGGCCGCTTCCAGCCTGCTCATCGGCGGGTTCTTCCTCACGTCGATGCTGCTGCAGCACCGCTTCGGCTACTCCGCGCTGCGCACCGGGGTGCTGTTCCTGCCGGTCACCCTCGCCACGATCGTCTCCGCGCACCTGACCGGCCGGGGGCTGCAGCGCTTCGGTGCCCGGCCGGTGATGCTGGTCGCGTTCGCCGTGGCCGCCGCCGGGTTCGGGCTGCTGGCCCGGGTCGAGCCGCACGCCCAGCCCTTCAGTGCGGTGCTTCCGGGTTTCGTACTGGCGGCGGCCGGCCTCGGCGCCGGGTTCGTCACCGCGTCCACCTCGGTGATGACCAGCGTCGACCACGCGGCCGCCGGCGGCGCCTCCGGCCTGCTCAACACCGGTCACGAGCTCGGTGCCGCGCTGGGCGTCGCGCTCGTCTCCGCCATCGCCGCCGGTGACCTGGCGGCGGCGCCGGGCGGCCCGCTGGACGGCTTCACCGCCGCCTACACCGCGGCCGCCATGGTGGCGGCGGTCAGTGCCGTCGTGCTCGCGGCCGCGCTGCCCGGTGGCCGCCCAGCCGTCACGGAAGGCCCGGTCTTCGTGCACTGACGCCGGTACGTGTCGCGGGCCACCGTTGCGTAGATACCCCAGGGGGGTATAGTCGGCACCGGAAAAGGGAGGTCGACATGGATCACACGCATCACCACCCGGTCAGCACCGCGGCGACGACGACGTGGGCGGCGGCGGCGCAGGCGACCCTGCACTGCCTGACCGGCTGCGCGATCGGCGAGGTCCTCGGCATGGTGCTGGGCACCGCGTTCGGGCTGCACAACGCCGCCACCGTCGGGCTGTCCGTCGCGCTCGCCTTCGTGTTCGGCTACGCGCTGACCATGCGCGGCGTCCTGCGCGCGGGTGTCGGCGTGCGGACGGCGCTGAAGGTGGCGCTCGCCGCCGACACCGTGTCCATCGCCGTCATGGAGGTGCTCGACAACGCGGTCATGGTGACCGTGCCGGGCGCGATGGACGCCGGGCTGACCGCGTGGCTGTTCTGGGCCTCGCTGGCGTTCTCGCTGGCCGTGGCGTTCGTGCTTACCACGCCCCTGAACCGGTGGATGATCTCCCGCGGCAAGGGCCACGCGGTCGTCCACCAGTACCACCATGGTCACTGAACCGCGCATTTCGGACCTATACGGTATGGTCGTGTGAAATCCTGGCACCGTGGCAGAGATCGGCGGCCGGCTGGGGTCGGTGGCCCGGCTCGCGGCCGTCCGCCGGGCCCGTGACGACTCGGCGGGATGGCAGCCGATCATCGACCACGTCGTCGAGCTCACGGCCGCCGCGACCGGCCTGCCCGTGGCGCTGGCGTCGCCGCCCGCAGCGACGCGCAGCGGCAGCGGGCGTTCCTGCACGCGCTGCTGGAGTGCCTCGACACCGGCGTCGCCGCCTGCGACGAGCAGGGTCGGCTCGTGCTGCTCAACCGGGCGCTGCGGGACTTCCTGACCGGTAGTGAGGGCTACGAGGACAGCCCGCCGGAGCAGTGGGCCGACCTGTTCCACGTGACGCACCCCGACGGCCGCCTGTTCGCCGCCGACGAGATGCCGCTGGTGCGGGCGCTGTGCGGGCAGACCGTGCGCAGCGACGACCAGATCATCCCCGACCGGCGGGGCCGGCCGCGCCGGTACACCGTGAACGCCACCCCGATCACCGACCGCGACGGTCGGCGGCTCGGCGCGGTCGCCGCCGTGCACGACGTCACCGACCAGCGCCGCGCCGAACGGTTCCGCCGGTGCGAGCTGGCCGTCGCCCGGACCCTGCCCGCCGCGGCCGACCTGGAGGCCGCCGGGCGGGCGGTCCTCGCCGCCGTCGGCGAGACGCTGGGCTGGCCGTACGCCGAGCTGTGGCTGTTCGACCCGCTCACCGACGTGATGCGCCCCGCCGCCGCCTGGACCCGCGACGGCCCCGGCCTGCCGATCCCGGCGCACCTGCCGACCGGCGCCGGGCTGGCCGGCGTCGCCTGGACCGAGCAGCAGCCGGTCTGGGTCGAGGACATCCGCGCCGGCGGCCTGTTCGCCGCCGACGAGCTGGAGCAGGTCTTCGAACGCTTCCACCGCAGCAGCCGGGTGCGCGACCTCGGCATCCCCGGCACCGGCCTCGGCCTGCCCGCCAGCAGGCTGATCGTGCACCGCCACCACGGCACCATCACGCTGCGGCCGACCCCGGGCGGCGGCGTCACCGCCACCGTCCGCCTCCCGCTCGACCAGCCGCCGAACGGCCTCTGACGCCCGGTGGCGGCCGCACCCGACAGCCTTTGCCGTCCGGCAAGTTTCGTCACGTGAACGGGTGGGGTACTGCACGGGCCGTGACGGCAACTGCGAGCGCAGGCCCGCCGCGGTGAGCATCCTTACCGCGCACTTCGACCTCCCGATCAGCGACGGGGCACCCGCCATCGCACGGCGGGCGGTGGTGTCGACGTTCGCCGGCTGGGGTCTCACCGACGACGACTGGGTCGACCGGGCGATGCTGGCGGTCACCGAGCTGGTCACCAACGCGGTGCGGTACGGCGGCGGCCGGGTCGTGCTGGCGCTGCAGGCGGACGAGTGGCACGTGACCGTCTCCGTCGCGGACGGGTCCGCGGTCGTGCCGCGCATGCCGGCCGACGCCGACACGATCGACCGCGACAGCGGCCGGGGCATCGCGATCATCGCCGCCCTCGCCGAGCGGTGGGGCGTCGAGGACCACGAGGGCGGCAAGCGGGTGTGGGTGCGGCTGCCGCCACACCCGCCGGCCTGACCTGCTCAGCCGTGCCGCGGCGCGTACATGATGACCGCCACGCCGAGCAGGCAGACAGCGGCGCCGACGATGTCGTAGCGGTCGGGCCGGAACCCGTCGACGACCATCGCCCAGCCGAGCGAGCCGGCGACGAAGACACCGCCGTACGCGGCGAGGATCCGGCCGAAGTTCGCGTCGGGCTGGAGGGTGGCGACGAAGCCGTAGGCGCCGAGGGCGGCGATCCCGGCGCCGATCCACAGCAGCCCCTTGTGCTCCCGGACGCCCTGCCAGATCAGCCACGCACCGCCGATCTCGGCCAGCGCGGCGAGCAGGAACAGCAGGATGGACCGGATGATCGTCATGCGTGTATCGCAGCACATCGTCGCGGAAGGACGCCCTTGTGGTGCGGGTCAGCAGCCGCATCCGCCGCCGCAGCCGCAGGCGGCGCCCGCGGCGGCGGCCCGCCGGGCGCTGCGGCGGCGGTGCAGCCACCACATGCCGAGCGCGACGGCGGCGAGTCCTGCGGCGACCGCGAGGAGGGTCTGCTCGACGACCGCGGCGCCGGCGGTGGTGAGCACCCCGGCGGCGATGAGCAGCGGCAGGGCGCAGCAGGCGGCGCAGGCGGCAGCGGCGAGGACGCCACTGACCTTGCTCCGCATCGGCGGCGCGTTGTCCGCCGCCGCCGGTTTCGGGTCGTGGTGGGTGTGCACCGGTCGCAGTGGCAGGCTCATGTGGCAGCTCCGTCAGTAGGCAGGGAGAGCGGGTCGGTCACCGGGGCGCCACGGCCGTCGCCCGGCCGGCCAGAGAGGCGAGGACGTCGGTGTACGCGGCGGGGACCTCGATGTCGAGGACGAGCGCGCCGTCGGCGGGGCCGGGCGTCACGGTGAAGGTGAAGAACGAGCAGCACGCGGTCTCCCGCGCGGCGAGGTCGCGGACCGTCGCCTCGAGGCCGGCCGGCCCGGCCAGCCGCATCCGGGCATGGGTCGGGCTCACGGTCTCGACCGACCGGACGGCGCTGCCGAACAGCGCGTCGAACTCGGCGAGCCGCAGCGGCCGTTCCGCGGTCGGCAGGGTGCAGGCGTCAGGGGCGTCGAACGACATGACAGGCTCCTCAGGCTGGTGTCCCTCGACGGTAAGCCTGTACCTGGGTACCGGATGCAACCCTGGAATCGGCGCCGGGCCGCCTCACCGGGCGGATCGGTAGCGGTGCGTCGTGGACCAGCGCTACCAGGTATTCGTCAGCTTCACCTGGCGGGACCCGTCGGAGGGGCGTCAGAAGGTGGCTGTTACGAATCCAGCCGGTAGGTCATCGATGGGTTCGCGTGCGGCGGGGCCACGGTCCACAGTTGACGGTTCGTGACGTGGGGTGGCACGGTGCGGCGGTGTCGGTCGATGTCTCGAATCTTCCCGTCCCGCGTATCAACCTCGTCGATCCCGGACTCTACTGTGACGGTGACCCGTTCGTGCAGTGGCGGTGGCTCCGGGAGAATGACCCCGTCCATCTGCACGAGGCCACGGACTATCCGGCGTTCTGGGCCCTGACGAAGTATGACGACGTGAAGGCGGTCTTCCGTGACGCCGAGACGTTCAGTTCGGCGCGGGGGATTCTGCTGCGGCCTTCGGGGCACGGAGCGGATCCGGGTGGCGGCCGGACGTTGGCGCTCACCGACCCGCCACGGCACCGGCAGCTGCGAGGGCTGGTCGACGAGTGGTTCACGGTCCGCTCGGTGCGGGCCATCGAGGCGAAGATGCGTGAGGTGGCGGGCAGCGTCATCGACCTCGCTGTCGAGCGGGAGCAGTGCGACTTCGTGGAGGACATCGCCGCGAGGATCCCGCTGTACATGATCTGCAGCATGATGGGTGTGCCGCAGGCGGACTGGGAGAAGCTGTTCAGGCTGAGCCGCGAGGCGTTCGGAGCCGGTGACGCGATGACCCGCCGCTTCGCGCACATGGACATCATGGGCCATTTCCAGAACCTTGCGGCCGAGAAGGCGGCGAACCCGGGCGACGACCTGGTGAGCGTGCTGGTGGCCGGGCGGATCGACGGTGAGCGGCTCAGCGAGGAGGAGATCCTGCTCAACTGCGACAACCTGTTCGTCGGCGGCGCGGAGAACACGCGCATCGCGGCGTCCGGGGGGATGCTCGCCTTCATGGAGCATCCGCAGCAGTGGCGGCTTCTGGTGGACGATCCGGGCCTGCTGCCCACCGCGGTCGACGAGGTGCTGCGGTGGACGTCGACGCCGACGCACATCATGCGGACGGCCACGCGGCCGGTCGAGATCCGCGGGCGGCAGATCGCCGCCGGTGATCTGGTCACCCTTTGGCTGCCGTCGGCGAACCGCGACGAGGACGTGTTCGACGACCCCGACCGGTTCGACGTGCGGCGGCAGCCCAACCGGCACCTGGCCCTCGGTTTCGGCGAGCATTTCTGTGTCGGCAGCGTGCTGGCCCGTGTCGAGATTCGCTTCCTGTACCAGGAAATCATCGAACGGAAGCTGGACGTGGAGGCCGCCGGTGAACCGGTGCCGCTGGACTCGATCGTGGTGAACGGCCCCAAGAGCCTGCCGGTGAGGCTGGTGCCGCGCCGCTAGAGGACGGCGCGGCCGGCGTTCAACTGTCGATCTGGGCAGTTGAACGGCAGCGGTGAACGTTGATCGATTCGCCCGCCCTCGCGATGATGGCACGGAGCCGCGTGGTGACCGCCGATGGTGATGTCGAGGGCGCGGCCGGGTTCGTCACGTGGAGAGGCGGCAGCCGTACAATGCGCTTCATAACGGCCAACGGCATCAAGCTCGCGTACGAGCGCAGCGGTGCCGGCGATCCCGTCCTGCTCATCATGGGTTCCGGGGCGAGCGGGCGGGTGTGGACGGCGCACCAGACGCCGGCGTTGAACAAGGCCGGGTACGAGACGATCATCTTCGACAACCGCGGCGTCGCGCCGTCGGACGCGCCGCCGGGCCGTTACAGCCTGGACGACATGGTGGCCGACACGATCGGCCTGATCGAGGCCCTGGGCATCGGGCCGTGTCACGTGGTGGCGACGTCGCTCGGCGCGGTCATCGCGGAGGAGATCGCGATCGACCGGCCCGAGCTGGTGCGGTCGGCGGTGCTGATGGCGACGCGGTCCCGGTCGGATCTGGTCCGGCGGGCGTTGCACCGGGCCGACCAGGTCCTGTCCGAGAGCGGCGTCCGGCTGCCGACGGCGTATTCGGCCCCGACGTCGGTGCTGCAGATGTTCTCGCCGCGGACGCTGAACGACGACGCGACCGTGTCGTTGTGGCTCGACGTGTTCGAGCTGTCCGGCGACGCCACGGCCGGCGGGCAGGACTGGGTGGATGTCGGGTCGGACCGGCGGGAGAGGTTGCGGCGGGTGCCCGTGCCGTGCCGGATGATCGCCTTCTCCGACGATCTGATCTGCCCGCCGCACCTGGCAGCGGAGGTGGCCGAGACCATCCCGGACTGTGACCTCGTGGAGATCGACGGCGCCGGTCACCTCGGGAACCTGGAACGTCCCGACGAGGTCAACACCGCCGTCATCGAGTTTCTCGGCAAGTTCTGAGAGGACCCGGCACCATCCCTGTCCATCGACCTCACGGAGGACCGATCACGATGATCCGGACGGCCGTCAAACCACGCCCCAAGCGTCGCATGTGGGGCTGGACCTACCGATGACCATCAGCCTGGAAGACGCCCGGCCCGAGGAGCTGAACCTCCTGGCCGCCGGCCCGGGACCCGCCCGCATTGCCGGCGTCGGCACGGCCGTGACCCCCGACTCGTACACCCAGCAGGAGCTCTTGGATCTTCTCGCGATCACCGATCCGAAGATCCGCTCCGTCTTCCTTAACAGCGCCATCACCCGCCGACACCTGACGCTCCCGCCGCCGGACGCGCACGGCAACCGCGTGCCCGAGCTGCAGGGGGAGCTGCTGGCCAAGCACACCCGGCTCGCCGTCGACATGGGACTGCGGGCCTTGCGGTCCTCTTTGGACAGTGCCGGGGCGACGCTGGCGGACGTCGACTATCTCTGCTGCGTCACCACGACCGGGTTCCTCACCCCGGGGCTCAGTGCGCTGATCATCCGCGAGGCCGGGATCGACCCGGGCTGCCACCGGGTGGACGTCGTCGGGATGGGCTGCAACGCCGGGCTCAATGCCCTCAACGGCACGGTGGCGTGGGCCCGCAGCAATCCGGGCCGGCTCGCCGTGATGGTGTGTGCGGAGGCATGCTCGGCCGCGTACGCGTTCGACGCCACGATGCGCACCGCAGTCGTCAACAGCCTGTTCGGCGACGGGGCCGCGGCCGTGGCACTCGTGGCTGGTGACGGCGACGCCGCCCCGGGCCCGCGGGTGTTGTCGTTCGCCAGTCACATCATCACCGACGCCATCGGCGCGATGCGGTACGACTGGGACGGCGACCAGAACAGGTTCAGCTTCTACCTGGACCCCGACATCCCGTACGTGGTGGGCGCGCACGCCGAACGGGTCGTGGACCGGCTGCTCGCCGGCGCCGGCCTGCCGCGCAGCGCGATCCGGCACTGGCTGGTGCACTCCGGCGGCAAAAAGGTCATCGACGCGGTGCGGGTGAACCTCGGGCTCACCCGCCACGACGTGCGCCACACCACCGGCGTGCTGGCCGACTACGGCAACCTGTCCAGCTGCTCGTTCCTCTTCTCGTACGAGCGCCTGCTGCGCGAACGGGTCGCGGAGCCGGGTGACTACGGGGTCATGATGACGATGGGCCCCGGTTCCACGATCGAGACAGCGCTGGTCCAGTGGTGACGGGGGAGACCATGAACCGGAATGCATCCACGGCCGGCACCGAGACGCTGGCCGTCGACGGCGCGCAGCCCATCTCCGTCGAGCTGGTGGCGAGGGTCGGCGAGGCGTGTGACCGGGCCGAGCCCGGCCAGGCGGTGTGGCAACTCGTCGTGCACGCCTCCGGCGCTCCTGCCCGGGCGCGGCTCGAGGAGCTCACGGTCGGCCTGGTGAGCCGGTGGGAGCGGGCGCTGCGGCGACTGGAGCGGCTGCCGGTCCCCCTGATCGGGATCGCCGACGGCGATGTCGGCGGGCCGGCCCTGGACGCGCTGCTGGCGACCGACTACCGCATCGCCACGCCCGACGCGCGACTGGTGGTGCCCGTCGGCGCCGGTGCGACGTGGCCCGGCATGGCGCTGTACCGCCTGGCCCATCAGGGATCGCAGACCGCCGCGGTACGCCGGGCGCTGCTGTTCGGTGAACCGATCGGTGCGCCGGACGCGCTGGCGCTGCAACTGGTCGACGAGGTCACCGACGACGTCGCTGGGGCGCTGGAGATCGTGGCCGCGCGGACGGCGACCGTAGCCGGGCCCGAGCTCGCCATCCGGCGGCAGCTGATGTTCGACGCGGCCACCACCAGCTTCGAGGAGGCCCTCGGCGCGCATCTGGCGGCCTGCGA
The DNA here is from genome assembly GCF_040614215.1 of Dactylosporangium sp. NPDC006015. Taxonomy (NCBI): domain Bacteria; kingdom Bacillati; phylum Actinomycetota; class Actinomycetes; order Micromonosporales; family Micromonosporaceae; genus Dactylosporangium; species Dactylosporangium sp. NPDC006015. The sequence goes on along the minus strand of NZ_JBEXUD010000060.1, from coordinate 26,273 downwards.
CCGCACGCTGCGGCAGGTGGCGGCCGGGGCCGACGGGGTCGCGGCGTGACTGCCGCGGTGATCGGATCCGGCCCGCAAGCGGTGCGAGGGGTGTTCGCCGATGCCCGCGCGGCACTGGCGGCGGCCGCGGCACGGGCCGCGGCCACGCTCGCGGCGCTGCCGGAGGCCGGACGGCGTTCGCCGGAGGAATCAGCGGCGGCGGTGAAGAACGAGATCAGGGCCCTGCGGTGCGCGTTCCTGGACGCACACGTCGACGCCGTCTATGCCGAACTGACCGACGGCCGGACCCGGCACCTGCGGCTGGCCGAGCTCGCCGGGTCCGCCGCGATCCGGTTTCCGGGCCTCGTGCCGACCGCGGCGGAACTGGCGGCCGAGCGGGGCCGGTCCCAGGCCGCCAAAGAGGGTCACGAGATCGACCAGGGCATCTTCTTCAACCGGGTGCTCGGCTCGCGCGCCAGCGGGCCGCACCTGCTCGACGCGATGCTGCGCCCCACGGCCCGGGCACTGGAGGCGGGGCCGGAGTTCGCGCGGACCGGAACGGTCGACCTCGGCTCGGTCCGTGTCGAACGGCGCGGGGCCGCGGCGCACGTGACGATGTGCCGCGACGACTGCCTCAACGCCGAGGACGGGCGGCAGGTCGACGACATGGAGACCGCGGTCGACCTGGTGCTGCTCGATCCGGCCACCGAGGTCGGCCTGGTCCGCGGCGGGGTGATGAGCCATCCCAAGTACGCGGGGCGGCGGATCTTCAGCGCCGGCATCAACCTCAAGGCCCTGCACGCCGGCGACATCTCGCTGGTGGACTTTCTGCTGCGACGCGAACTGGGCTACATCCACAAGCTGCTGCGGGGCGTCCTGGTAGAGGACCCGGCCCGCTGGCACTCCCGGACCTTGGAGAAGCCCTGGGTCGCGGCGGTGGACGGGTTCGCCATCGGCGGCGGGGTCCAGCTGCTGCTGGTCTTCGACCACGTCATCGCCGCCTCCGACGCGTTCTTCAGCCTGCCCGCGGCGCAGGAGGGCATCGTTCCCGGTGCCGCGAACCTCCGGCTCGGCCGGGTCGCAAGGTCCCGGTTCTCGCGCTCGCTCGTCCTCGGCGGACGCACGGTGCGGGCCACCGAGCCGGACGCGCGGTACCTCGTCGACGAGGTGGTGGACGCGCCCGAGATGGACGACGCGATCGAGCGCGGCCTCGAGTCGTATCGCGGCCCGACGGTCGTGGCGAACCGGCACATGCTGATCGCGGCGGAGGAGCCGATCGACGCGTTCCGCCGGTACATGGCCGAGTTCGCGCTGGCGCAGGCGCTGCGGATGTACGACGACGACGTGCTGGAGAAGGTCCGCCGGTTCTCGACCCGGCGGGCGACGGCGGTCGCGTGAGCGGTGACGAACGGCGCGTGCGGTACCGGAAGGAGCACGGCGTCGCCCATGTCACCATCGACCGCCCGGCCGTGCTCAATGCCCTGGACCTGCGCACCCACGAGGAGCTCGCGACGGTCTGGGACGACTTCGAGGCGGACGACGAGCTGCGGGTCGCGGTGCTCACCGGCGCCGGCGAGCGGGCCTTCTCAGTCGGCCAGGACCTTCGCGAACGCGCGCGGCTGAACGCGGCCGGCGCGGCGCCGACGACGTTCGGCAGCCGCGGGCAGCCCGGCTGGCCCCGGCTCACCGAGCGGTTCGACCTGACCAAACCCGTGATCGCGAGGGTCGACGGTTACGCGCTGGGCGGCGGGTTCGAGCTCGCCCTCGCGTGCGACATCATCGTGGCCAGCGACCGGTCGGTCTTCGCCCTGCCGGAGGTCCGGCTGGGGCTCGTCCCCGGCGCCGGGGGCGCGTTTCGCCTCGCCCGGCAACTGCCGTTGAAGACCGCGATGGGGTACCTGCTGACCGGCCGCCGGATGACCGCCGGCGACGCGCTGCGCCTCGGGCTGGTGAACGACGTCGTGCCGGCCGACCGGCTCGACGCGTGCGTGGGGGAGTGGACCGCGGATCTGGTGCGGGCGGCGCCGCTGGCCGTCCGCGCGCTCAAGGAGGCCGTGATGCGGTCCCTCGACATGCCACTGCACGACGCGTTCGCGGCCCCGTTCGCCTGGGAGCGGCGGCGGATGCACAGCGAGGACGCCGTCGAGGGGCCGCGTGCGTACACCGAAAAGCGCGAACCACACTGGCGTGGACGCTGACACGGGTGTTCAACCGTGCTGATGTTCAGTTGAACGAGGCCACGGCCCCTAGCAGCCCGGCCCTGCTTTGGGAACGCGTGGCCGGGCGTCCGCGGCCGTACGCCGGACCGTGGCCGGACAGGGCATACGCTGCGATCGACACGGGTCGAAGGCCGGCGTGAGCGCCGAGCCGGCGTGTTATGAGCGGATCGGCGCGCACGACACGGCCCGGAAGAAATCCTGAACTGCGCTCGCAGGAGGCCGGATGGTGGCACGGAGCATTCCCTTCATCGAGCTGTACGCCGGCGATCACGAAAGGACGGTCGAGCACCTCACCACGGAACTGGGGCTGTCCCGGGTCGCGGAGGCGGCCGGCCGGACGTCGCGGGCCGTCCTGCTGCAGCAGGGCACCCTGCGGCTGGTCGTGACGTCCGGGGACGGCACCGAGGACTTCCTGGAGGCGCACGGCGACGGCATCGCCGACATCGCGCTCGCCTGTTCCGACGTGACCGGCACCCGTGCCGCGGCTCTCGCGGCGGGCGCGGCCGACCTCGGTGCCACGGGCGAGGCTCCGGTCGTCTCCGGTTTCGGGGCCGTCCGGCACACGCTCGTGCCGGAGTCCCGCGCCGGCGGGCTCCCGCCCGGCCGCGAGTGGGTGCCGGTGGCAGACCGGCAGCGCCCCGCGGCTCGGATCCGGCTGCTCGACCACGTCGCGATCTGTGTGGAGGGCGGTTCGCTGGAGCGGCACGTGGAGTTCTACGCCGCGTTCGGGCTCCAGCGGTACTCCTCGGAGTTCGTCGACGTCGGCGACAGTTCGATGGACTCGGTGGTGGTGCGCAGTGCGTCCGGCGAGGTCACGTTCACGCTGGTGGCGCCCGGATCGACGACCGGCACGGGCCAGCTCGACGCGTTCCTGCGCCGTAACGACGGCCCAGGCGTGCAGCACCTGGCGCTGCTGGTCGACGACATCGTTGCCGCGGTGACCGAGGCCGCCGCGCGCGGGGTGGTCTTCCTGCAGACACCGGCGCCGTACTACGACGCGCTCGCCGCGCGGTTCCCCGACATCCCCGAGGAGATCGGCCGGCTGCGGGCCACCAATGTGCTCGCCGACCGCGACGAGTGGGGCTACCTGCTGCAGCTGTTCACCACCTCACCGCACCCGCGGAACACGCTGTTCTACGAGTTCATCCAGCGGCACGGGGCCCGCGGGTTCGGGTCCGCCAACATCCGCGCCCTCTACGAGGCCGTCGAGCGCGACCGCCCCGCCGTCCCCTGACCGGGCACCGACCCACATAACACGCTGATTCCCCCGGGACAATGCCATATAAGTATCTCGATGGAACTCGGCGGGGCCCACCGGCCGATGGTTAGGCTGCGAATGGCATGGCCAGTCCGGGGTGGCTTGCGACGGGGGAGCCCGCTTGGAACATTCGAACATTGCAAAGACCAGACCAGAACGATCGGCGTCACGGGGGCCCGAACCGGTCGGTGGAAAACACCTCGACCTGTTGGTCGGTGGAGCGTCGCCGACGCAGTTCGTGCCGATCGCGTCGTTGCGCGCGGCGGACTCGCCCCGGCTGGGTGGCGAGGACTTCGAGCACATCCAGATGCTGGCGGGCGTCGAGTCCAGACTTCCGCCGATTCTGGTGCACCGCCCGACGATGCGGGTGATCGACGGCATGCACCGGCTGCGGGCCGCGCAGCTGCGCAACGACGAGTCGATCGAGGTGCAGTTCTTCGACGGCCCGGAGCAGGAGGCGTTCGTCCTCGGGGTGAAGGCCAACATCACCCACGGCCGGCCGCTGTCACTGCTGGACCGCACGACCGCCGCCGAGCGGATCATGGTGACCTATCCCGGCTGGTCGGACCGTGCGATCGCGGCGGCAGCCGGGCTGAGTGCCCGCTCAGTCGCGAACGTCCGCCGCCGCCTGACGGAAGAGCTCGACGAACTCGAGGAACAACACGCACGGACCGGTCGTGACGGACGCGTGCGTCCGGTGGACAGCGCCGTGGGGCGGCTGCGGGCGGCCGAGTTCATCGCCGAGCACCCGGACGCGTCGCTGCGGCTGATAGCGCGCAACGCCGGGCTGTCGGTGGCGACGGCGCGCGACGTCCGGCAACGGCTGGAGCGCGGCGAGAGCCCCGTGCAGCCGGGCCGGGACCGCCGGCAGCCCGGCCCGGCGCGCGACACCGGGCAGGTCGCCACGTCTGATGTGATCGGCATCGAGGCGCTGATGCACGGGCTGAAGGCGGACCCGTCGCTGCGGCTCACCGACGGGGGCCGCCGGCTGCTGCGGTGGGTGCTGTCCAAGGTGCTGGTCCCCGAGGAGTGGCGGGAGGTGAGCGACGGGCTGCCACCGCACGCGGCCTACGTGCTGAGCGATGTGGCGCGCCGGTGCGCCGTCGAGTGGCAACGCGTTGCCGACGATCTGGAGCAGCGCACCCGCAACATGGCCTGATCGTCCGCACGCGATCAACGAACGCCGGAAGGGCCGGCCCCCGTGAGTGGGGGCCGGCCCTTCCGCTGTGGGCACGTCGCCTACGACCAGCGCCACTCGCGCTTGTTGAACAGGTGCTCGGCGGTGATGCCCTTGTCGGCGCACCAGCCGAGGAACTCCTCGATCTGCTTGATCTGGTACGTGTCCTCGTTGTACGTGGTGGCCATGACGTGGCCCTGCCAGCTCTCCTCGCCCATCGCGTAGATGTACGCCTCGTCCGAGCCGAGCTCGGTCATGATGGATGCGGCCTGCTCGGCGTTGGAGCCCGACAGCTTCCGCGACTTGCTCATCTTCTTCGACACCGTGACGGTGAGGATCGCCTGATACAGCCACGTCAGCGGCGCGCCGTCACACTCCATGCCCAGGAAGGCCATGTCGGCCTTGCCGAGGTGGTTGCGGATGTGACGGTACAGCACCGGGTCGATGCCGGAGGAGTCCGCACCGACGAAGATCTTCTTGCCCGCCAGCTCCACCCAATAGGTGGACTTCGAGCGGATGTCGAGGTCGGAGTGCTCACCGAGGAACGGGGTGGCGGTCACCTTCCCGCCCGGGAAGGGGATCTCGTCGAACTCGTCGACCTCGATGACCGGCAGGTTCATGCTGCGCAGGTATGCGCCGAGCGACGGGTCGACGATGCTGCCCTTGGACGAGCGGGGCACCACGACCGCGCCGAGCCGGCCGCGCAGCTGCAGCAGCGTCTCCAGCACGATGTGGTCCTGGTGGCCGTGCGTGATGAGGACGAGGTCGATGAAGTCCGGCAGGTCGTCCAGCGTGTACCGGTCGCCCTTGGTGTTGTCGGCGCTGATGAACGCATCGGTGACGATCGCGGCCTGTGAGGTCTGCATCACCAGGCAGGCGTGGCCGAAGTAGCGGATGCGGCCGCCGGCCTCGATGTGCCGGTCCGGGCTGAGGCTGGGCTTGGTGTCCAGCAGCCGGTCCAGCCACAGCGCCTGCGCGTCGTCGAGCTCCAGCGCCTCCCGCAGCCGGCCCGCGGTGGTCGGCTGGATGCGCGCCTTCACCAGCTCCTCCAGGCCGGGGTGGCGGAACGGCAGCTGCAGGTCCAGCACCTTGGGTCCGGGCAGGCGCGGCGTGGCGAGGATGAACGGGCGTTCGATGCCGTCCTCCAGCGACAGCTGCACCGACTGCCGTGACTCGTCGAACAGCGCGCTCTTGTAGACCACCGGCTCCATGAAGTGCAGGGAGGCCTGGTTGCCGGCGTCGTACGCCAGCTCGACCATGCCGTTGAGCAGGCCGGGCAGCTTCGGGTACAGCGGCGTGAGGTCGAAGCCGTTGGCCGACTCCCGCACCAGGTCAGCGCCCTCGATGATGGCCTTGGCGAAGGCGAGCATGTCGGCGCGGTCGCGTTTGATCGACGCGAGCAGCTCGGCGACCTCCTGCTTGCGGGCCTCGTCGATGCCGACGAAGTAGCCGCCGCGCAGCTCTGGGTTGTTCACCGCCGCGATGTGCACCTGGGGGTTCTCCAGATACGACTCGAGCAGCGGCACCTGCAGGAAGGCGAGGTTCATGGCGCCCTGCACGGGCGCGACGGTGTGCAGCCAAGCGTAGAAGCGGTCGACCAGCGGCTCCAGAATCGCGTTGGAGCGCAGGAACCGCGGCTCGCCAGCGTCACTCATCAGTGTCCTCCACGTAGATTGGTCAGTGCCGCGGGAACACGTTGGAATGGTGGCGGGAAGCTCGCCGCTGTCCAAGGTCTGAGGGAATCGCGTCTCCGCCACCACGCGCACCTGGCATCGCGAGGCCTCACTATGGCATCGCGCCGCGATCGGGCCAACCGCGTCGATGTGCGTTCAACTGAAGCGCTGACGAGGTTGAACGGTGTGTCGTGCGCACCGTTTCCGTCGACATTGATCGGAACCCTGGCGGTGGGTCATAGTGAGCCGCGTTCCCGGAGCGGACCGAGCCTTCCCGCGCTCGGGTCGGTGACCTTGTCCGGATGCCGCATGGCGGTACCGCCGCGATCGGGCGCCGACGCGATCCATCTTTCTGAATGAAAGGGCGGCGTGATGAACCCGTTCGACGACCCCGAAGGCCGGTTCCTCGTTCTGGTGAACGACGAGGGGCAGCACTCGCTGTGGCCGGTTTTCGCCAACGTGCCCAAGGGCTGGACGACCGTGTTCGGCGAGGCGGCCCGGGACGAGTGCCTGGAGTACATCGAGAAGAACTGGACCGACATGCGCCCGAAGAGCCTGATCGAGGCGATGGCGAAGATGGACCAGGAGAAGCGCGAGCAGGCGAGCCTGGAAGCGCAGCCGAGCTGAGTGCAAAGGCCGGTGTTCAACCGCTGAGGTATGCGGTTGAACACCCGCACTGTTTGTGGCGCAATGTCTGGCAGCTCGGCCCGGCCTGACCAGGACGGCGTGACGATCGCCGGGGCCTGCGTCGCCGCCGCGGCCGACGCTGCCTCGTCTGAAGGGGGCTGCGGCCGCACCATGGGATACGTCACCGCCAACGGTATTCGGCTCTCGTACGAGCTCACCGGCGCAGGAGAACGAGTCCTGCTCATCATGGGATCCGGGGCCAGCGGCCGGGTGTGGGGCGCGCATCAGACGCCCGCGCTGACCAGGGCCGGCTACCGGTGCCTCACGTTCGACAACCGCGGCATCGCGCCGTCCGACGCGCCGCCGGGCCGGTACAGCATGGCCGACATGGTCGCCGACACCATCGGGCTGATCGAGGCTCTCGACTTCGGGCCGTGCCACGTGGTCGGCACGTCGCTGGGCGCGATGATCGCCGAGGAGATCGCCCGGCGGCGTCCGGACGTGGTGCGTTCGGCCGTGCTGATGGCGACCAGGTCCCGGTCGGATCTCGTCCGTCGGGGTCTGATCCGGGCGGACCAGGCGCTGTCGGAACACGGCGTGCAACTGCCCGGGGCGTACTCGGCCCCGACGACGGTCCTGCAGATGTTCTCGCCCAAGACGCTGAACGACGACGCCGCGGTCTCGCTGTGGCTGGACGTCTTCGAGTTGTCCGGCAACTCCGGCGAGCCGAACGGACAGGACTGGGCGGACGACGGCTCGGACCGGCGGGAGGCGTTGCGCCGGATCACGGTTCCGTGCCGGGTGATCGCCTTCGCCGACGACCTGATCTGCCCGCCGCACCTGGGGGCCGAGGTCGCCGACGCGATCCCGGACTGCGACCTCGTCGAGATCGACCGGGCCGGTCACCTCGGGAACATCGAGCGCCCGGACGAGGTCAACACCGCGATCATCGAGTTTCTCGCCAAGCACTGACGCATCGCTCAAACGCCCTCCCGCGTGACGTTCGCCGTCGCGGGAGGGCGTTGTCGTCCGCCGCTGTCCTCAGCGCGTGGCGACCACGGGATCGCCGCTTTCGCCGTACACCTGCTGGGTGGCGAACTGGCTGCGGTACAACTCGGCGTAGAGGCCGCCGGCGGCGAGCAGCTCGTCGTGGGTCCCGCGTTCGCGGACCCGGCCGGCGTCGATGACGAGGATCTGGTCGGCGTTGCGGACCGTCGACAGGCGGTGGGCGATCACCAGCGACGTGCGGCCGGCCAGGGTGGTCTCGAGCGCGCGCTGGATGGCCGCCTCGGACTCGGAGTCCAGGTGGGCCGTGGCCTCGTCCAGGATCACGACGGGCGGCGACTTGAGCAGCAGCCGGGCCAGCGCCACACGTTGCTTCTCGCCGCCGGAGATGCGGTAGCCGCGGTCGCCGACGACCGTGTCGAGCCCGTTCGGCAGCGCGGCGATGGTTTCCCAGATCTGGGCGGCGCGGCACGCCTCGATCAGGTCCTCCTCGGTGGCGTCCGGCCGGGCGAACGTCAGGTTGGCCCTGATGGTGTCGTGGAAGAGATGCGCGTCCTGGGCGACCACGCCGACGGTTTCGTTGACCGACCCCAGGGTCAGCTCCCGCAGGTCGTGGCCGCCGATCCGCACGGCTCCCTCGACCGGGTCGTAGAGCCGTGGCACCAGGTGCGTGATGGTGCTCTTGCCGGCGCCGGACGGGCCGACCAGCGCCGTCATCTTCCCCGCCGGGGCACGGAAGGTCACGCCGTGCAACACGGTCTGGTCGTCGGAGCGCTCCGGCGCCGAGAGGTTGACGGACTCCAGCGAGGCCAGCGAGACCTCGGCGGCCGTCGGGTAGCGGAAGGACACGCCGTCGAACTCGACGTCAGGTGCGGTCGCGCCCGGTCCGGCGGCGGGCAGGGCGCGCGCGTCCGGACGCTCACTGATCAGCGGCTCCAGATCGAGGACCTCGAAGATGCGGTCGAAGCTCACCAGGGTGGTCACCACGTTGACCTGGATCGTGCTCAGTGCGGCGATCGGGCCGTACACCTTCGTGATGAGTGCGAAGAGGGCCACCAGGGTGCCGATCTGCAGGTTTCCGTCGATGACGAGGACGCCGCCGAATCCATACACCACTGCGCTCGTCAGGGCGGTGAGCAGGCCGAGCATGATGCCGAGCAACCGCCCGTTGACGGTGCCCAGGATGGCCACGTCGCGCATGCGGTGCACCTTGGTCGCGAAGGCCCGGGACTCCTCGTCGGGCCGGCCGTACAGCTTGGTGAGCATCGCCCCGGCGACGTTGAACCGCTCGTTCATCAGCGAGGAGATGTCGGCGTCGGTCTGCATGCCCTCGCGGGCCAGCCGCTCCAGCCGGAAGCCGATCATCCGGCCGGGCACCATGAAGATGGGGATGAGCAGCAGTGACACGATCGCGAGCTGCCACGACAGATAGAACATCGAAGCGATGACGAGAACCAGCGTGAGAATGATGGACAGGGACTGTGACAGCAGGGTGGTCACTGCCTCCTGGGTCCCGATCGCGTCCGCGTTGAGCCGGCTGATCAACGATCCGGTCTGTGCGCGGGTGAAGAACGCCACCGGCTGGCGCTGCACGTGGTCGAAGATCTTGACGCGCAGGTCGGCGACCAGCCCGTGGCCCACCTGGCCGGAGAGCCGCGCCTGCAGGTAGCTGACGAAACCGTCGAGGACGGCCAGGCCGGCCATCACGGCGGCCAGGGCGATCAATGTTCCCTTCTGCTGGCGGCCGATCCCGTCGTCGATGAGCACCTTGAGCAGCAGCGGGTTGCACGCGCTGATCGTGGCGCCCACCGCCGTGGTGGTCAGCAGGGCGGCCATCGTCCATGGGCGCTTGAAGACGTACGGGATGACCCGTCGCACCGTTCCCGGGGTGATCCGCTGGCGGGTGATCGAGTCGTCCAACCGTATGTGTGAAAGACCCCGAGCCGGCCGGCTGCGCTTCGCCATGAATTCCCATCCCTGCCTCGACGGTGGACCCCTGTGCGGGCCGCGCGGTGCACCATTCAACCGTGGCGTGCCCGCGGTTGAACATGAGCGCCGCCGTCGCGGCGGTCAACGGTGTCGCGTGTTCAACCGGCGAGTTGCCGTGGTTGAACGGCGCGCCGGGCGGGGTCGGTTGGGATTCGGTGTTCAGGTGTTCTAGTGTTCAGTAACACTAGTTCATTGGACATCCCCGACGGGAGGAGAAGGCCGAACGTGATCACGTTCCATGTCGACCGGTCCGACAGCGTCCCCGCGTATGCGCAACTGATCCGGCAGGTGCGCGAGGCGCTCCGGATGGGGTTGCTGCAGCCCGGCGACCAGCTGCCGCCGGTGCGCAGTGTGGTCGCCGCGTGCGCGGTCAACCCGAACACGGTGCTGAAGGCCTACCGGGAGCTGGAACTGGGCGGTCTGGTCGAGGCGCGGCAGGGGGCGGGCACCTTCGTCACCGGCCGGTTGGGTGACGCCGATCCGCACGTGATGGCCCGCCTGCGCAACGGCCTCAACCGGTGGCTGGGCCAGGCCCGGGACGCGGGTCTGGAGGACGAGGACGTCCAGGCGCTGTTCGCCTCGGTGGTCGCCGAGGACTGCCTGCGGCGAGCGCAGGCCGATCAGGGCCGGCCGCCGGCGGAGCCGGGGACGCGGGCCGCGTTCGGTTCGAAGGGACGCGTCGCGTGAACGACCAGTCGATCGCCGTTGAAGCGCGCGAGGTGAGCAAGCGCTACGGCAAGATGTGGGCGCTGCGGGACTGCAGTTTCCAGCTGCCGGCCAACCGGATCATCGCGCTGGTCGGCGCCAACGGCGCCGGCAAGTCGACGCTGATGAGCATCATCAGCGGCATGCTGACCCCCACGTCCGGTGCGGTGCTGGTGAACGGGCGGGCCGTGTCGGAGACCGAGCGGGCCGGGACCGGCGGCCGGATCGCGATCCTGGCGCAGGACAAGCCCCTGTACCGGGACTTCACCGTGGCCGACATGCTGCGGTTCGGGCGGTCGACCAATCGCGTCTGGGACCAGCAGCGGGCGCTGTCGTGGCTGAAGCGCTTCGCCGTGCCGTTGGACCGCCGCTGCGGCCGGCTCTCCGGCGGGCAGAAGGCCCAGGTGGCCATGGCGGTCGCCCTGGGCGCCCGGCCGGACGTGCTGCTGCTCGACGAGCCGCTGGCCAACCTCGATCCGGTGGCCCGCTACGAGGTGACCGGGGAGCTGCTGGCCGAAACGGCCGGCAGCGACATGACGGTGATGCTCTCGACCCACATCGTGACCGAGCTCAGCGGCGTCGGCGATCATCTGCTGCTGCTCGGTGCGGGCCGTCCCGTCCTGGTCGGTGACGTCGAGCAGCTGCTCGCGCAGCACATGCGGTTCACCGGTCCCCGGGCGGACCGGCCGCCGGTCCCCGGGCGGATCCTCGAGGTGAAGCACACCGACCGGCAGTCGACCTTCGTCGTTCAGCTACCGGACACGCCGGCGCCCGCCGTCGTCGCACCCGGATGGTCCGCCGAACCCATTTCTCTGGACCACATGATTGTCACCCACCTCAAGGCGTCGAACCGGGCGCGCGAGGACATGGAGGTAGCGGCATGAGGGCGCTGACCGAGGCGGAGCCGGCCGCGAGCCCCCCGGACCACCGCGAAGCGACACCGCGCACCGGCGGGGCCGGTGGCCTGGTGTGGCTGACGTGGCGCCAGCACCGCTGGGTGCTCCTCAGCCTCCTCGTCTTCGCGGTCGTGGTCGTGGGCTGGATGGTCTACGTCTCCGCCGACATGGCGAGCCTGTACGAAGCCTGCCACAACACCAAGTGCCAGCCGTTCACCCCGGAGTACGCCCAGATCTACGGTGGCTACGGGCTGAAGACCCAGGCGGAGTTCCTCGCGCTGGTCGCGCAGTACACCCCGCTGCTGGTCGGCATCTTCGTCGGCGTCCCGCTGCTGGCCCGGGAACACGAGCAGCGGACGCTGCTGCTGGCCTGGAGCCAGGACGTCACGCCGGTGCGCTGGCTGTGGACCAAGCTGGCCCTGCTCGGCGCGTTTGTGGCCGTCGTGGCCGCGCTGGTGTCCGTCGCCGCACACGTCATGGCCCACACGTATGTCACCGTCGTCGGTGGCAGCCTGTTCGCGGTGCAGACCTTCATGGTCACCGGACTGCTCCCGCTCGCCAGTGCCGTCTGCTGGTTCACGGTCGGGGTCGCCCTCGGCGCCGTCATCAAGCGCACGCTGCCCGCCGTCTTCGGCGTCATCGCGGCATTCATCGGAGCCCTGCTGGGCCTTCAGTGGCGCTACCCGACGCTGATGAAGCCACTGGTCGTGTACCTGCAGAGCGGCGAGCCCGGCCCCGCCGGCGCGGATCACAACGCCCTCGTCGTCAGCGGCCTCATCCAGTTCGGGCCCGACACGAAGTCGAACCTGTACGACTCGCCCGGGCACGAAGTAACCTACGCCGACCTGCTCCGCATGTGCCCCGAGCTCAGCAACTCGTCGGGAACGATGGTCCCCGACTGCGTGGAGCGCAACCACCTGCTCACCTACGTGACCTACCAGCCGAGCAGCCGGCTCCCGCTGTTCCATCTCATCGTCGCGGGCGGTTACCTGGGGCTTGCCGCGCTGGCGGTCGTCGCGGTCTGGCTGATCGTCCGGCGGACCAAGCTCAGCGCCGGCTGAGTCCTCCTCCTTCCTCGCGCCGGGGCCCGCCGATCACGATCGGCGGGCCCCGGCGCATTCGTTCAACTGCGGCCGATGCTCAGTTGAACGAATTCCTTGGCGCGCAGGCCCATGCGGGTCCTGTTCAACTGACGACCGCCGATGTTGAACGGGTGTGCGGACGGCGTTGATCAGAGTCAGGGCCTGGGCCATAGTGGGCACGCCCCCGATGCGCCCGGAGCCGCCCGACCGGCGGCTCCGATGCACGGCCGCGAAACAACGGTGCGGTCCTCAGGCGCAGGGCACGGCAGAGCAGAGCCTGCGACGGAGGAAACCTATGACCATCGATCAACTCGGTCGCCGGACCGTGGGTGCCGCCTTCCTCGACCAGGCAGCGGCCCACCCGGACAGTCCGGCTCTCACGATCTACCGCGGTTCCAGCGAGACCGAACACCCGACACTCACGTACGCTGAACTCGCCACGCGCGCAGGCCGGCGCGCCGAGGCGCTGCGGGCCCGGGTGGCTCCCGGCGAACGGGTGGTCATCGCGCTGCCGTCCAGCACCGAGTTCGTCGAGCTCTACGTGGCGTGCCTGCTCGCGGGTCTGGTCGCAGTGCCGACACCGCCGCTCGGCGGCTCCGCCGCGGCCACGGAACGGGTCGCGGTGATCGTCGGTGACTGTTCGCCCGGCCTGGTGTTCACCACCGCCTCGGGCACGGCCGACGTGGCCGAGCGGCTCCGGTCCCTGGGCCTCGGCCACGTCCCGGTCGAGGAGCCCGGCGATGCCGGTGCCGACGGGACGCCGCCAGGAGCTCCGTCGGAGTTCCCGGAGGTGTCGCCCGACACGCTCGCGGTGCTGCAGTACAGCTCGGGCTCCACCGGTTCGCCCAAGGGCGTCATGCTGAACCACGGGAACGTCCTGGCCAACGTCGCCGGGACCCGCCTCGGGCACGGCTACGGCGCGGGCGACGTATTCGCCAACTGGATGCCGCTGCACCACGACTACAGCCTCTTCATGCAGCTCAGTCTCGCGCTGACGTGCGGCGCCCCGTCCGTGCTCATGCCGCCCACGGTGTTCGTCCGGCGGCCGGTGGAGTGGTTCCGGATGCTGGACCGGTTCCGCGCGACGACGACCGGCGCGCCCAACTTCGCGTTCGACCTCTGCCTGCGCCTCATTCGCGAGGAGGACGTCGACGGCCTCGACCTGTCCACGGTCAGCTGCATCGTCAACGGTGCCGAACCCATCCACGTGCCGACGATGACCGCATTCCTCAAACGGTTCGCCCGCATCGGCCTGCGCCCGGAGAGCAACTCCATCGGGTACGGCATGGCCGAGGCGACCTGCTACATCTCCGGCGGCCACCGGGACCTGCTGACGCCGGTGCTGGTCGCCGATCCCCGGGCTCTGGAGGCGACGCCCCAGCCGCGGCTCGTGCCCACCACGAGCGGCACCGGCAAGGAGATCGTCGGTGTCGGCGTTCCGCCGTCGCACCAGATGCGCATCGTCGAACCGCAGACCCGCGCGGTGCTGCCCGACGGCGAGGTCGGCGAGCTCTGGGTGCGTGGCGCCAGCGTCGGCCTGGGCTACTGGGACAAGCCGGAGCTCAGCGCCGAGACCTTCGGGGCCCACCTGGCCGACGAAACCGACGACGCGCCAGGCTGGCTGCGGACCGGCGATCTGGGCGCGGTCGTCGACGGGGAGCTGTACATCACCGGCCGGCTCAAGGAGATGCTGATCGTGCGGGGCCGCAACCTCTACCCCCACGACCTGGAGCGGCAGGCCGGTCGGGCGAACCCGGCCCTCGACGGACGTGTCGGGGCGGCCTTCGGCGTCGACGCGCCCGACGAGCGGATCGTGCTGATCCAGGAGGTCAATCCCGGGGTGCGGGCGGATGACCTGCCGGCCGTCGCGGACGACGTCCTGCGCCACCTCACCACGTCCCTCGGCCTGCCTGTCCGCAACGTCCTGCTGGTGAAGAAGGGGACCGTCCGGCGCACCACCAGCGGGAAGATCCAGCGCCGGGCGATGCGCCAGCAGTTCCTCGCCGGTGGTGTCACGGCCCTCTACAGCGTGCTCGATCCCGGCGTGCGGAGCCTCCTGCGGACAGATCCGCGGTGACGGCACAGCCGACCGAAGACTCGACGCAGACCTGGGGGAGATCAATGACGGAGCAGGCGACCATCGCCGTCGAACCCGCGCGGGACAACGTCCTCGCCTGGCTGATCGCACGGGTCGCGCATTACCTGAACGAGCCGGTGGAGCTGATCGACGGGCGGGCCGACCTGAGCCGGTACGGGCTGGAGTCGGTGTACGCCTTCGCGCTCTGCGGCGAGATCGACGAGGTGTGGGGCGCGGTCATCGAGCCCATCCTCTTCTGGGACGTGCGGAACCTCGCCGAACTGGCCGACCACATCGTCGAGGTGGCGAGCCGGCCGCCGGTGCGATGACCTCATCGCCTTCGCCTTCCGCGCCGCCCGGGCCGCCGGGGCGGCGCGGCCCTGCCTGCGGACCGGTGCGTCCGAACTCATCGCTTGTCGCGTCGAGGATTTGGGGTTGACCACCATGGATTCGTCAGCGCAGGAGCTCCACGAACTGATGTCCGCGCAGCGCGGCATCTGGTACGCGCAGCAGTTCGCGCCCGCCGGCCCGGCCTACACCGCGGGCGAGTTCATGGAGCTGCGGGGCGCCCTGGATGTCGAGCTCCTGCTCCGCGCGCTGCGGCTCGTCGTCGCCGAGGCCGACGCGTACCGGCTGCGGATCCGCGTGGTGGACGGCACCCCTTGGCAGTACGTCGCCGACGCCGGTGACTACCCGATCGAGGTCGTCGACCTGCGCGCCGAGGCCGACCCGCGGGCGGCCGCCGGGCACTGGATGCGGTCCGATGCCGACCGGCCGGTCGAACTGGTGGAGAGCTGGCTGACCGGCCACGCGATCCTGCGACTGGGTGACGAGCACACCATCTGGTACCAGCGCGCCCACCACATCGTGGTCGACGGGTCCGGCATGTCGGCCTTCGCACGCCGGCTGGCCGAAATCTTCGAGGGGCTCCTGGCTGGCGGCGCGCCCACCGGCCCGGCGCCGGCCCCCGTCACGGTGCTGATGCGGTCCGACGACGAGTACCGGCAGTCCGTCGACCGTGCCCGGGACCGCGACCACTGGCTCGGCGTCATGTCCGGCGCCCCCGAACCGAGCGTGCCGCGCGGCCACCCGGCGCGGCGCCTGGCCGGCCGGCCCGTGCTGCACCGCCACGACATCACCGCCGACGAGACCGCCGCTCAGCGGGCCGCCGCACGCCGGCTGGGCACGACGTACGCGGGGCTGGTGATCGCCGCCGCTGCCGCCTACCGGCACCGCATCACGGGCGCGCAGGACATCGTGCTCGGCGTCACGGTCAACGGCCGTACGCGGCGGCGCGAGCTCGGAATTCCCGGCATGACGGCGAACATCGTGCCGGTGCGGCTCACGGTGACGCCGCACATGCGCGTCGCGGAGCTCGTGGCGCAGGTGTCGCGGTCGACCCGGCAGGGCCTGGCCCACCAGCGGTACCAGTACACCGACCTCATGGCCGACCTCGGCCTCGTCGGCGGCGGCTTCCTGTACGACACGGTGGTCAACGTCCTGCCGCTCGAGCACCCGGCGCGGTTCGGCACCTGTTCGGCGACGTACACCAGCATCGTCACCAGCCCCGTCGACGACCTGCGCGTCAACCTGTACCGACGGCCGGCCGCCGGCGACGTCATCGCGACGATGGAGCTCAACCGGGACCTCCACGACGAGGACGACGGCGCGGGCGTCGGCCGTCAGTTCCTGCGGGTGCTCGACTGGTTCACGAACGCCACGCCCGAGGGCGCGCTCGGCGACATCCAGCTGCTCGACGACGCCGAGCGCGACCGGGTGCTGCGGGAGTGGAACGACACGGCGGTCGAGGCTCCCGCCGCGACGCTGCCGGAGCTGTTCGCCGCCCAGGTCGCGCGGACGCCGGACGCGCCGGCGGTGATGTTCGAGGGTGCGCCCGTCTCGTACGCGGAACTGGACGGCCGGGCGAACCGGCTGGCCCGCTCGTTGATGAGCCGCGGCGTGGGCGCGGATTCGGTGGTGGGTGTGAGCCTGCCCCGCGGGGTCCCGATGGTGGTGGCGCTGCTGGCCGTGACCAAGGCCGGTGGCGCGTACCTGCCGATCGACCCGGACCTGCCGGCCGGGCGGATCGCGTTCATGGTCGC
Organism: Dactylosporangium sp. NPDC006015; assembly: GCF_040614215.1. NCBI lineage: Bacteria > Bacillati > Actinomycetota > Actinomycetes > Micromonosporales > Micromonosporaceae > Dactylosporangium > Dactylosporangium sp. NPDC006015. The sequence goes on along the minus strand of NZ_JBEXUD010000060.1, from coordinate 9,484 downwards.
CGACGCCGGTGCGGTGTGTGTCGTGTCGGCCGCGTCGATGCCGGACGTCGGTGTGCCGGTGGTGCCGGTCGACGATCAGCGGTCGCCGGAAACGGATCCGCGCGTGCGGGTGCGGCCGGATCAGGCGGCCTACGTCATCTACACGTCGGGTTCGACGGGCGTGCCGAAGGGCGTTGTGGTGTCGCACGCCGGCATCGTGAACCGGCTGCACTGGATGCAGGCACGGTTCGGCCTGCGCCCCGGCGACCGGGTGTTGCACAAGACGCCGTTCGGGTTCGACGTGTCGGTGTGGGAGCTGTTCTGGCCGTTGATCCAGGGCGCGGTGATGGTGATCGCCGAACCCGGCATGCACCGCAACCCCGCCTACGTCGCCGATCTGATCCTGGACGACCAGGTCGACACCGTGCACTTCGTGCCGTCGATGCTGGAGGCGTTCCTCGCCTCACCGCAGGCCGCGGAGTGTGTCGGGTTGCGCCGGGTGGTGTGCTCCGGCGAGGCGCTGAGCGCGACGGTCCGGGACCGGTTCTTCGAGACCCTGCCCGACGTCGGGTTGTTCAACCTGTACGGGCCGACCGAGGCGTCGGTCGACGTGACCGCCCACGAGGTGCGTCCCACCGGGTCCGCGGTCGTGCCGATCGGCCGGCCGGTCGCCAACACCCGGGTGTACGTGCTGGACGAGCGGCTCGCGCCGGTGCCGGTCGGGGTGGCCGGTGAGTTGTATCTGGCCGGGGTCCAACTGGCCCGGGGGTACGTGGGCCGGGCCGGGCTGACCGGGGAACGATTCGTCGCCGACCCGTTCGACACCGCTGGCGGCCGGCTGTACCGGACCGGCGACGTGGTGCGCTGGGACGCCGGCGGGGACCTGGTGTACCTGGGCCGGACCGACCAACAGGTCAAGATCCGCGGCTTCCGGATCGAGCCGGGCGAGGTCGAGGCGGTCATCGCCGCGCACCCCGGCGTGCACCAGGTCGCGGTGATCGCCCGCGAAGACGCCGGTGACAAGCGACTCGTCGCATACGTGGTCGGGCCGGCCGACGGCGCGCAGGTGCGGGAGTTCGCCGGATCCCGGCTGCCCGAGTACATGGTGCCCGCGGCCGTGATGGTGCTCGACGCCCTGCCGCTGACCGTGAACGGCAAGCTGGACCGAAAGGCGCTCCCGGCGCCGGACTTCGCGTCCACCGCGGGATCCGGCCGCGGGCCGGCGAACGCCCGCGAGGAGCTGCTCTGCCAGGGCTTCGCCGAGATCCTCGGCGTGGCCGCCGTCGGCGTCGACGACGACTTCTTCAAGCTCGGCGGGCATTCACTGCTGGCCGTACGGCTCGCGGAGTGGCTGCGGGTGCGTGGCGTCTCCGTGTCGCCGCAGGTGCTGTTCGATGCGGCATCGCCGGCGCGACTCGCGGCGGTGGCGGGCCCGGCCACCGTGCAGGTCCCGCCGAACCTGATCCCGGCCGGGGCCCGGACGATCGTCCCGCAGATGCTGCCACTGGCTCGGCTGACCGACGCGGAACTGCACCGCGTGGTGTCGGCCGTGCCCGGGGGCGCGGGCAACGTCGCGGACGTCTACCCTCTCGCTCCGCTGCAGGAAGGCCTGCTGTTCCACCACCTCCTGGCCGACGGCAGCGACGACGTCTACGTCACGCCGCTCGTGTTCGAGTTTCCCGGCCGTGCCCAGGTGGACGGGTTCGCGGCCGCGCTGCAGCAGGTGATCGACCGGCACGACGTGTTCCGCACGGCGGTGGTGTGGGACGGTCTCCGCGAGCCCATCCAGGTCGTGTGGCGCTCGGCGACACTGCCGGTCGCTCACGTCGGGCCGGCCGCTTCCCCCGCCGAACTGGTGTCGTCGGTCGGGCTGGCGATGGACCTCGGGCGGGCGCCGCTGCTCGATCTGCACGTCGCCGAGACCACCGGCGGCCGCGTCTTCGGGCTGCTGCGAATGCACCACGTCGTCCATGACCACACGACGGTGGAGATCCTGCTGGACGAGATCCGCGCCGTCCTCGACGGGCGGGCGGAGACGTTGCCCGAGCCGCTGCCGTACCGCGACTACGTGGCCCAGACCCGCGCCCGGCTGGCGAACGGGGAGCACGAGCGGTACTTCACGGACCTGCTGGCCGGCGTGGACGAGCCGACCGTCGCGTTCGGGGTCAGCGACGTACGCCGGGACGGCACCGGGCTGGCCTCGGCGAATCTGGACGTGGACGCCGACGTCGTGGCGCGGTTGCGCGACGTGGCCCGGCACCTGGGCACCAGCCCGGCCACGATCATGCACGTGGCGTGGTCGCGACTCCTGGCCGTCGTCTCCGGCCGGGACGACGTGGTGTTCGGCACGATGCTGTTCGGCCGGATGAACGCCGGAGCGGAGTCCGACCGCGTGTCGGGTCTGCTGATGAACATGTTGCCGGTGCGGATGCCCACCGGCGACGTCGACGTGCTGTCCGCGGTCGCCGGGATGCGCGGCCAGCTGGCGGGGCTGCTGGCGTACGAACACGTGCCGCTGACCGTCGCCCAGCGGGCGAGCGCTTTGCCGGCCGACGTCCCGCTGTTCACGTCGATGTTCAACTACCGGCACAACCGGCCCGGCGACTCCGGCCCGGCCGAGGTCCGGCCGGTGTACTTCCGTGAACGGACCAACTACCCGCTGGCCGTCGTGGTCGATGACGACGGTGGGAGCCTCGGTCTGGTCGTGGACGCGGTCGCGCCGATCGACCCGCGGGCGGTCGGGGAGATGTTCCGTACGGCCGTCGACGGTCTGGTGACGGCGTTGGAGGACGCTCTCCGGGGCGTGCACACGCCGCTGTCCGGCGTGGACGTACTGGATCCGGTGACACTGCGGCGCGTCGTGCACGAGTGGAACGGCACCGCGGCGGGCATCGCGGACGCGACGCTGCCGGAGTTGTTCGCGACCTGGGTGAACCGGACGCCGGGAGCACCGGCCGTCGTGTCCGACGGTTCGTCGGTGTCGTACGCGGAGCTGGACGGCCGGGCGAACCGGCTGGCGCGGCTGCTGATCGACCGGGGTGTGACCCGGGACGCGGTGGTGGGTGTGTGCCTGCCCCGCGGTGTGGACCTCGTGGTGGCGTTGCTGGCGGTGGTGAAGGCCGGCGCCGCGTACCTGCCGATCGATCCCGGCCTGCCGGCCGAGCGAGCCGCGTTCATGGTGGCGGACGCCGGTGCGGTGTGTGTCGTGTCCGACGGGTCGCCGGCCGGGCCGGACGTGCCGATGGTGGCGGTGGACGACCCAGGGCTGCCGGGCCTGCCGGAGACGGATCCGGGCACCCGGGTGCTGCCGGATCAGGCGGCGTACATGATCTACACGTCGGGCTCGACCGGGACGCCGAAGGGTGTCGTGGTCACGCACGCGGGCCTGGCCAGTCTGGCCGCGGTGCAGGCGGAGCGGTTCGAGGTGGCCGGCGACAGCCGGGTCCTGCAGTTCGCGTCGGCAGGGTTCGACGCGGCGACCTGGGAACTGGTGATGGCGCTGTGCTCGGGTGCCTGCCTGGTGGTGGCGCCGGCCGAGCACCTGCTGCCCGGGGCCGGTCTGGTGGGGCTGGCGGCCCGGCACCGGGTGACGCATGCGACGTTGCCGCCGGCGGTGCTGGCGGTCCTCGAACCGGACGAGCTGACGTCGGTGTCGACGATCGTGTCGGCGGGTGAGGCGCTGGCCGGAGAGCTCGTCGACCGGTGGGCGCCGGGCCGGCGGTTGGTGAACGCGTACGGCCCGACGGAGACGACCGTTTGCGCGTCGATGTCGAAACCGCTCGCCCTCGGTGAAGAGCCGGTGATCGGCGGCCCGATCACCAACACCCGGACGTACGTGCTGGATGCGCGGTTGCAGCCGGTACCGCCGGGAGTGGCGGGGGAGTTGTACGTGGCCGGCGCGTCGCTGGCGCGCGGGTACGCGGGCCGGGCGGGACTGACGGCGGGGCGGTTCGTGGCCGACCCGTTCGACGAGGGCGGCCGACTGTACCGGACCGGTGACGTCGTGCGCTGGACCGCCGGCGGCGACCTGGTGTACGCGGGCCGGGCGGACGACCAGGTGAAGGTCCGCGGGTTCCGGGTCGAGCCGGGCGAGATCGAGGCCGTGCTGGCCGCGCATCCGGACGTGGCCCAGGTGGCGGTCATCGCCCGTGAGGACACCGCAGGCGACAAGCGCCTGGTGGCGTACGTGGTCGGCGCGGTCGACGACGCGGAGTTGCGGCGGTTCGCGGGTGGGCGGCTGCCGGAGTACATGGTGCCTTCGGCGGTGGTGGTCCTCGACGCGTTGCCGTTGACGGTGAACGGCAAGCTGGACCGCAAGGCGTTGCCCGTCCCGGACTTCATGTCCACGGCCGGCGCCGGCCGGGCCCCGGCCAACGCCCGCGAGGAACTGTTGTGCCAGGCGTTCGCCGAGGTGTTGAACATCGAGCACGTCGGCGTCGACGACAACTTCTTCGCGCTGGGTGGGCATTCGCTGCTCGCCGTCCGGCTGATGAGTCGGGTCCGGACGGTGTTCGGGGCGGAGCTGTCGCTGCGGGCGATGTTCGAGGCGTCGACCCCGGCGAAGCTGGCGGAGCGGCTGTCGGGCGCGGCAACCGCCCGGCCGGCACTGGCACCGTGGGCGCGGCCGGAACGCTTGCCGCTGTCGTTCGCGCAGCAACGGCTGTGGTTCATCGGCCGGCTCGAGGGTCCGAGCGCGCTCTACAACGTTCCGATGGTGCTCGACCTCTCGGACGCGGTGGACGCGGCGGCGCTCGAGGCCGCGCTGCGTGACGTGATCGGCCGGCACGAGGTGCTGCGCACGGTGTTCCGGACGACCACCGATGGGCGGCCGTTCCAGCACGTCGTCTCGATGGAGGACCTGGACTGGCGGGTGCGGCCGCTCGAGGCCGGCCAGGCGGAGCTTCCCGCCCAGGTCCTGGCCGCGGCCGGGCGCACCTTCGACCTGGCCGCGGAGATCCCGATCCGGGCGGAACTGATCACCGGCGGCGACGAGCGGGTGCTGGTCGTGGTCATGCACCACATCGCCGGGGACGGCTGGTCGACCGCGCCACTGGTTGCCGACCTGTCCACCGCCTACCTGGCCCGACGGGCCGGCCGTGCCCCGCAGTGGCAGCCGTTGCCGGTCCAGTACGCCGACTACGCCCTCTGGCAACGGGACCTGCTCGGCGACGAGGACGACCCGGACAGCCTCATCGCCCGGCAGGTCGGGTACTGGCGGCAGGCCCTCGCCGGTGCGCCCGAAGAGCTGGCGCTGCCGACCGACCGGCGCCGGCCCGCCGTGGCCAGCTACCGCGGGCACACCGTCCCGGTACGGATCGGTGCCGAGCTGCACGCGCGGCTGCGCCGGGTCGCCGCGGCCGAGGGCGTCACGGCGTACATGCTGTTGCAGGCCGCGCTCGGTGTCCTGCTGTCGAAGCTGGGCGCCGGCACCGACGTCCCCATCGGCACGCCGGTCGCGGGGCGGGGTGACGAGGCCCTCGACGACCTGGTCGGCTTCTTCGTCAACACCCTCGTCATGCGGACCGACCTGTCCGGTGACCCGACGTTCGCGCAGTTGCTCGCGCGGGTGCGCGAGGCGAGCCTGGCCGGGTTCGAGAACCAGGACGTGCCGTTCGAGCGCCTGGTCGAGGAGCTGTCGCCGACGCGGTCGCTGGCTCGCCACCCGTTGTTCCAGGTGATGCTGACGGTCCAGAACGCGGGCGACGCGGAGCTGGACCTGCCCGGGGTTCGGCTTCGCGAGCAGGACACGGCGGCCGCCGGAACCTCCGCGGCGAGGTTCGACCTCAACACCATCGTGGCGGAGACCTTCGACGCCGGCGGCGCGCCGGCGGGCGTGCACGGGGTGCTGACCGGGGCGCTCGATCTGTTCGACCCCGCCACCGTGGCGTCGATCGCCGAGCGGTGGGTGCGCGTGCTGGACTCGCTGCTGGCCGACCCCGACCTGCCGATCTCCCGTGTCGACGTGCTGGACGCGGACGAGCGTCACCGGGTGCTGGTGGAGTGGAACGACACGGCGGTCCCGCTCGCGGAGGCGACGCTCCCATCGTTGTTCGCCGCTCAGGTGGCGCGGGATCCCTCCGCTGTCGCGGTCGTCTGCGATGGGGTGTCGGTGTCCTACGGGGAGCTGGCGGCTCGTTCGGACCGGGTGGCGGCGATGCTGCGTGGTCTCGGGGTCGGACCGGAGCGTGTGGTCGGCGTGTGCTTGGAGCGTGGCGTCGAGTTGATGGTCGTCCTGCTCGGTGTGTTGAAGGCCGGTGGTGCGTATCTGCCGATCGATCCGGACCTGCCGGTGGAGCGGGTCGAGTTCATGCTGGCGGATGCCGGTCCGGCGGTGGTGTTGGCGGCGTCGTCGGCGGGTGTGGTGACGCGGGCGGGTCGGTCGGTGGGTGTTCCGGTGCTGGTGCTGGATGAGGCTGGCTTGCCTGCGGTGGGTGGTGTGGAGCCGGTGGGGTTGGTGGCGGCGCATCCGGCGTATGTGATCTACACGTCGGGGTCGACGGGTCGGCCGAAGGGTGTGTTGGTGTCGCATGCGGGGTTTGCGAGTTTCGCGGCTGGTCATGCGCGTCTGCTCGGTGTGGGTGCTGGTGATCGGGTGGGGCAGTTCGCGTCGGCGAGTTTCGACACGTTCGGCTGGGAGTGGTGTATGGCCCTGTTGCAGGGTGCGGCGTTGGTGGTGATCCCGGCTGGGCAGCGGTTTGGTTCGGCGTTGACGGGGTTGCTGGCGCGTGAGTCGGTGTCGGTGGTGACGTTGCCGCCGGCGGTGTTGGCGTTGTTGGATCCGGCGTCGATCGGTCCGGATGTGTCGGTCGTGGTGGCGGGTGAGGCGTGCCCGCCGGAGGTGATGGCGCGGTGGGCGTCTGGGCGTCGGATGTTCAATTCGTACGGTCCGACGGAGACGACGGTGGATGCCACGTTGTGGCGGTGCGATTCGGACGCTGGGCTGGTGGCGATCGGTCGTCCGGTGGTGAACACGCGGGTGTTCGTGCTGGATGACCGGCTGTGTCCGGTGCCGGTCGGTGTCGCGGGCGAGTTGTATGTCGCCGGGGTTGGGCTGGCGCGGGGCTACGTGGGCCGGGCCGGGCTGACGGCGGCTCGGTTCATCGCAGACCCGTTCGAGCCGTCCAGTCGGTTGTACCGGACCGGCGACGTTGTCCGCTGGACGGCCAGCGGTGAGTTGCTGTTCGTGGGTCGGGCGGATGAGCAGGTGAAGATTCGTGGGTTCCGGATCGAGCCTGGTGAGGTGGAGGCGACGCTGACCGCGGATGAGCGGGTGGCGCAGGCGGTGGTGATCGCGCGGGAGGACGAGCCGGGGGACAGGCGTCTCGTCGCGTATGTCGTCGCGGCTACGGCCGCTGACGGATTGGCCGCGGCGCTGCGGGAGGTGGCGGCTGCGCGGTTGCCGGAGTACATGGTGCCGTCGGCGGTGGTGGTACTCGATGCGTTGCCGTTGACGGTGAACGGGAAGGTGGACCGGCGGGCGTTGCCGGCGCCGGACTTCGCGTCTGCCGCCGGCGCCGGACGCGGACCGGCGAACCTGCGGGAAGAGTTGCTGTGCATGGCGTTCGCTGAAGTGCTGGGTGTGGATTCGGTCGGTGTCGACGACGACTTCTTCGCCCTCGGCGGGCACTCCCTCCTCGCCGTCCAGCTGGTCGAGTGGCTGCGGAAACGCGGTGTCGCCGTGTCCGCGCGAGCCCTGTTCCTGTCATCGTCGGCGACACCGGCAGGGCTGGCCGAGGTGGCCGGACCGGCCACGGTCGAGGTCCCGGCCAACCTGATCCCGGCCGGCGCACAAGCGATCACGCCGCAGATGCTGCCGCTGGTGGAGCTCACCCAGGCCGAGATCGACCTGGTCGTCAGCCGGGTCGAGGGCGGCGCCGCCAACGTCGCGGACATCTACCCCCTCGCGCCCCTGCAGGAAGGCATCCTGTTCCACCACCTGCTCGCCGGCGGCGGCGAGGACGCCTACGTCACGTCGATCGCGCTCGAGTTCGACACCCGTGACCGGCTCGACGGGTTCGTCGCCGCACTGCGACAGGTCGTCGACCGGCACGACGTGTTCAGGACGTCGGCCATCTGGCAAGGACTGCGGGAACCGGTACAGGTCGTGTGGCGCTCCGTGACCCTCCCGGTGACCGAAGTCAGGCTGCGCGCCGGCACCGGCGACGCGGTGGCGGAACTGGCGGCGGTGGCAGGTTGGGCGATGGACCTGGGCCGCGCCCCGCTGCAGAGCCTCCACGTCGCCGAGGTGCCGGGTGGCCGGTGGCTCGGGTTGCTGCGAACGCACCATCTGGTGCAGGACCACACCGCGCTGGAGACGGTGGTCGCCGAGATCCAGGCCGTGCTCGCGGGCCGGATCGGCGATCTGCCGGCGCCGCTGCCGTTCCGGGACTTCGTGGCGCAGGCCCGAGCGCAAACGGTGGGCGGTCGGCATGAGGACTTCTTCCGGGAACTGCTGGCCGGTGTGGACGAGCCCACGGCGGCGTTCGGCGTGACCGACGTGCGCGGTGACGGGTCGGGCACGGTGCGGGCCCACCGCCCACTGGCACCGGATCTGGCCGCGCGACTGCGCCGGGCCGCCCGGCGGTTGGGGGCCAGCCCGGCCACGGTGATGCACGTGGCATGGTCGCGGGTCCTCGCCGTGGTGTCCGGGCGTGACGACGTCGTGTTCGGGACCGTCCTCTTCGGACGGATGAACGCGGGCGCCGGCGCGGACCGGGTGCCGGGCCTGTTCATCAACACACTCCCCGCCCGGGTACGCACCGGCGAGCTGGACGTCCTGACCGCGATCGACGCGATGCGCGGGCAACTGGCCCGGTTGCTGGAGCACGAGCACGCGCCCCTCGCACTGGCCCAGCGGGTCAGCGCCGTGCCCGGCGACCAGCCGCTGTTCACCACGCTGTTCAACTACCGGCACGACACCGTCGGCGGCGACGAGCGCGAACCACTCGAGGGCGTGCGGGTCCTGTACGGCCGGGACAGCACCAACTACCCGCTGACGGTGGCGGTCGATGACGACGGGGTCGGGTTCAACGTCACCGTCGACGCCGTCGGACCGATCGACTCGTCCGCGGTGGTCGGCATGCTGCACACCGTCGTCGGCGAGTTGGTCGTGGCGCTGGAGAGCGGCGCACCGGCACCGTTGTCGGGGCTCGGCGTCCTGGACGCGACCTCGCTGGAGCGAGTGGTGGCCGGCTGGAACGGGCCGGGTGTCGAGGTTCCGGATGTGACGTTGCCGGAGTTGTTCGCGGTGCAGGTGGCGCGGACTCCGGATGCGCCGGCGGTGGTGCATGGTGATGTGGCGGTGTCGTATCGGGAGCTTGATGCTCGGGCGAATCGTCTTGCGCGGCTTTTGGTGGCGCGTGGGGTGTGTCCGGAGTCGGTGGTGGGTGTGCGGCTGCGGCGTGGGGTGAATCTGGTTGTGGCGTTGTTGGCGGTGTGGAAGGCGGGTGGTGCGTTTCTGCCGATCGATCCGGGGTTGCCGGTTGAGCGGGTGTCGTTGATGGTG
>NZ_JBEXUD010000059.1:0-76130 GCF_040614215.1 Dactylosporangium sp. NPDC006015 | reverse complement strand
GCCGAGCCCGCGGCGGTCGCCGAGATCGTGGCCCGCTGCGCGCGGCTGCCCCTGGCGCTCGCCGTCGCCGCCGGGCGGGCCGCGACCCGGCCGGAGCTGCCCCTGGCGGACCTGGCGGCGTCGCTGCGCGCCGCCGGCACGCCGTCCGGCACGCTGGACGCGATCGCCGGCGACGACCCGGTGTCCGACCCGCGGGCGGTGTTCTCCTGGTCCTACCGGGCGCTGCGACCGGCGGCCGCGGAGCTGCTGCGCCGGATGAGCCTCGCCCCCGGCACGGACCTCGGCGCCGGCGCGATCGCCAGCCTCGCCGGCGTCCCGGCGGACGCGGCCCGGGTCCCCCTGGCGGAGCTGGTGCGCGCCAACCTCGTCTTCCAGGACACGCCCGGCCGGCACTGCCTGCACGACCTGCTGCGGGCGTACGCCGCCGAGCAGGCCGCCGTCCACGACGCGGCGCCGGGCCACCGGCTGGCCGTACACCGGCTGCTGGACCATTACCTGCACACCGCCGACGCGGCGGCCCGCCTGCTCGACCCGGCCCGCGGCCCGCGGCGCCTCGGCGACCCGCAGCCCGGCACGACCGTGCCCCGGCCCCGGACCCGCGGCGAGGCCCTGGCCTGGTTCGACGCGGAACGCGACCCGCTGCTCGCGGCTGTGCGCCTCGCCGCCGACGCCGGCTTCGACGGGCACACGTGGCGGCTCGCGGCCGCGGTCACGACGTTCCTCGACTGGCGCGGGCGGTGGCACGACCTCGCCGCCGTCCACGAGACCGCGCTGCGGGCCCAGCTGCGGGGCCGGTCGCCGGCTGTGGACCACGCGGGCCTGGGTGACACCGCGTGCGCGCTGGGTCGCACGTACGCCCGGATCGGCCGCTACGAGGACGCCGAGCACCACCTGGGCGCCGCGATGTGGGTGCATGAGCAGGCCGGTGACACGGCGGGGCTGGCCCGGGCCGGCTACCACCTGGGCGGGCTGGCGCTGCGCCTGCGCCGGTACCCGCAGGCGCTGACCCTGACCGAGGAGGCGCTGCGCCGCTTCGACCGGCTCGGCGACCGGATCTGGCGGGCCCGCGCCCTCAACGCCACCGGCTGGATCCACGGCCACCTCGGCGAGCACCGGCAGGCCCTGCAGCGCTGCCGGGAGGCGCTCACCGAGACGATCGAGCTCGACGACCGGCACGGCGAGGCGGGCGCCTGGGACGCCGTCGGCCACGCCCACCACCGGCTCGGCGACCCCCGCCAGGCGATCGCCTGCTACGGGCACGCGCTGCGGGCGTACCTGGAGCTCGGCGACCGCTCCGGCGAGGCCGCGGTCCTGGCCCACCTCGCCGACGCCCACGACGACGCCGCCGACCCGGTGACCGCCGCCGAGCACCGCCGCCGCGGCCTGTCGATCCTCAGCACGCTGGATCCCGCGGCAGGGGCATGACGGGGGGGCATGACGGGGGCATGACACCGGCGCGCGGGTCAGGCGGTCGCCTTGCGCAGCGCGGTCCAGGACAGCGCGGTCAGCAGCACGACGGCGAGCGAGGGCCAGCCGGCGAACAGGGACAGCGCGCTCTGGTCGAGGAACCAGTCGCCGACCGCCGGCCACCTGCCCGTCCTGGTGATGAGGGCGGCGGTGAGCCCGAGGACGACCATGACGGCGGTGATCGCGCCGAAGACGCCGTTGGTGCGCCAGCGCACGTACACGGCGCCGAGCGCGATCCCGATGAGGCTCATCAGCAGCAGCGGCACGCCGTAGATGAGCAGCTGGGCCGGCACGCCGTAGGTGTCGAGGGGGCCGATGCCGAAGAACCGCATCCGCAGGCCCCACCCGCCGGTGGCGGCCTCGACCGCCTGGAGGACGACGAGGAGCACGGCGTAGATGACGGTCTGCGCGAGGGTGAACAGGCCGATCGCGGCGCCGAACTCGCGCCGGGTCACGCTCATCCCGAGCGCGAACGGGAACTGCTGCGCCATCGCGACCGCCCCGAACACGAGCGCGGTGATGTAGACGCTGGCCAGGCCGCCGGTCACGGGACGGTCGCCCATCTCGTCGCCCATCGAGCCGAACAGCACCAGGTTGACGGCGAACGCGATGCCGAGGATGACCAGGGGCCAGACGAGGCCGTCGCGGCGGCCCGCGGCCTGCATGCGGACGATGGCGAAGACGCGGTTCATGAGGCGGCCTTCCGTGCGGTGATGCGGACGACGAGCTGCTGCAGCGAGACGGGTTCCAGCTGGACGCCGGCCTCCCGGGCCGCGCCGGCTGGGACGGCGCCCCGGACGGTGGCCCGGGTGAGCGGCCCGAGCTGCTCGCGGTGCAGCTCGTCGGTGTTCACGGTGAGCCGGTCGACGGCCGGCGCCGGGCCGGTGACGGTGACGACCTGCCCGCGCAGCGCGTCGGCGGCCTCGTCCAGGACGATCCGGCCGCGCTCGATGAGCAGCACGTGCTCGATGAGGTCGCCGACCTCGTCGATGAGATGGGTGGAGAGCACGACGGTCCGCGGGTGCTCGGCGTAGTCGGCGAGCAGCCGGTCGTAGAACAGCTGGCGCGACACGGCGTCCAGGCCCAGGTAGGGCTCGTCGAAGAACGTCAGCGGCGCCCGGGACGCGAGCCCGACGGTGACGCCGAGCGCGGACAGCATGCCGCGGGACAGCTTCTTCACCAGCCGGCCGACGGGCAGCTGGAAGTCGGCGACGAGCGATCGGGCGAACGCCTCGTCCCACTCGGGGAACAGCAGCCGGCCGGCGAGCAGGACGTGCCGCACCTTGAACGTGTCCGGGTAGCGCTGGCTCTCCTTGACGAAGCTGACCTGCCGCAGCACCTGACTGTTCTCGACCGGGTCGGCGCCGAGGACGCGGATCGTGCCGCCGGTGGCGAACTGCTGGCCGGTGAGCAGCTGCATGAGGGTGGTCTTGCCGGCGCCGTTGCGGCCGAGCAGGCCGTAGATGCCGTTGCGGCGCAGGTCGAAGCTGACGTCGTCGACCGCGGCGACGGAGCCGAACCGCTTCGAGACGCCCTGCACCGACACGACGGGGGTGGTGGTCATCGCTGCTCCTCGTGGCGGTCGATCATCGTCTTGAGCTCGTCGGCGTGGATGCCGAGCTTCGCCGCCTCGGCCAGCAGCGGCTGCAGGTACAACTCGCTGAACTGCTCCTTGCGGCGCTGCCGGAGCCTGGCCCGCGCGCCCGTGGAGACGAACATGCCGATGCCTCGCTTCTTGTAGAGCACGCCGTCGTCCACCAGCTGGTTGACGCCCTTGGCGGCGGTGGCGGGGTTGATCCGGTGAAACGCCGCGAGCTCGTTGGTCGACGGGACCTGCGCCTCCTCGGGCAGCGAACCGTCGACGATCGACGTCTCGATCTGCTCTGCGATCTGCAGGAAGATCGGCCGACCTTCATCCATCGGCTTGGTTCGTCGGTTCATTACTCATGTAACTAACCATGCAACCTCGCCGCCGCCGCGTCAAGCCCCGCGTCGCGGGGTAGCGTCGAAGCGTGCAGAAGATGGCGTGGCTGGCCGTGCGCGACCGGGACCCGGCGGCGGCGCTCGGGCTCACCGAGCTCGGCGAGACCGGCTGGCGGGCCGGCGTCGACCTGGCGTACTTCACCGACGACCGCCTGATCGTGACGCCCCCGGTCGACGGGTGGGTCCTGGTCCTGGGCATGGCGCTCATGAAGGACCGGCCGGACGTGACGGGGCTCAGCGCGGCCCTGGAGACCGAGGTGCAGTTCTTCTCGTCACATCGAGGGCTGCAGGTGTACCGGTGGCAGCGCGCCCGGTCGGGGGATCTGCTCCGGTCGTTCGCCGCCACCGACGGCGAGATCGACGAGATCGGCGAGGCGTCGGACCTGGAGCGGTCCTTCGGTCAGCTCGTCGACGACGGCGACGTGCACCGGGTCGCGGCACAGTGGAGCGTCGACCCGGGCACGGTGAACGTCCCGGTGCGCGTGTTCAGCAACGGGTCGTCCTCCCGCGGCGACCGGTAGGCGGTTTCGGCCTCCGCGGGCTTCTTCAACTGCGGCCGCTCAGCCTCAGCTTTCGGCTTCTCAGCTGCGGCTTCGGCTGCGCCAGGGCTTCAGCTGCCGCTGCGGCGGCCGCGGCTGCGCCACGAGAACGGGCCGGGCAGGTCGTAGCGGTGCGCCCTGGTCTTCGAGTTCCACGACCACTTGCCGATCTTCAACCCCCACGAGGACAGGCCCTTCGGGGTGAAGTTCAGCACCAGCGGGCCGAAACGCATCGCCTTACGGAACAGGATCGGCACGGGTCCTCCTCGACGTGATGTGCCGTCAAGGATGACCCATGCGCGCCACCGGCCGGGTTGAGGGGTCGGTCTACGTTGGACACATGGCCCAACAGGTGAAGTACGACCGCCGTGAACAGTTCGAGCAGATCCAGTCCGGTCTGCTGCCCGGCGAGACCATCATCGCCGTCTACGACGCCGTCGGCATCGGCACCGGGTTCATCGGCCTGACCGACCGACGCGTGATCCTGCAGGACCGCTCGTTCGTCGGCAAGCGGCTCGCGCTCACGTCGATCCCCTACCAGAAGGTGACCGCCGTCTCGATCGTGAGCAACAAGTCGTGGGCGGGCAACTTCTTCAGCAGCGGCAACATCGCCGTCCACGTCGGCGCCCACACGTACGAGATCGAGGTCCGCGGGGTCGAGAAGACCCAGCACATCCACAACGTGATCCTGCACTACGCCGTGTCCCACTGACCCACGGCCGGCTTGCGGCCGACTTACGGCGTCAGGACCACCTTGCCGGTCGTGTGGCCGAGCTCGCCGTACTCGTGCGCGCGGACGACCTGGTCGAGCGGGAAGACCCGGTCGACGTGGACGGTGAGCCGGCCGTCGAGCACGAGCGCCGTGAGGTGCTCGAGGCCGGCGCGGTCGGGCTCGGCGAGCAGGAACACACCGCCCGCCTCGATCGCGGCGGCCTCGTCTGCGCCGTTGAGGGCGACGAGCGCCCCTTCCGGCCCGAGGGTCGCCACCAGCTCCGGGATCTGCCCCGCGATCGTGGCGACGGCCACGTCGATGTCCTTCACGCCGGCCAGGTCGCCGGGCTGGTGGTCCAGGACCTCGTCGGCGCCGAGGGACCGCACGAAGTCGTGCTTGGGTGCCGACGCGGTGCCGATCACGTACGCGCCGCGGGCCTTCGCGATCTGCACGGCGAGGTGGCCGACGCCGCCGGCCGCGGCCGGGACCAGCACCCGCTGCCCTTCGAGGACACCGGCCGTCTCGACGAGGACCTGCCAGGCGGTGAGGCCGGCGAGCGCGAGCCCGCCGGCCTGCTCGTGGCTGAGGTTGAGCGGTTTCAGCGCGAACTGCCGGGCGGGCCCGGTGACGTACTCGGCGTAGGCGGCCGCCTCCCCGGGGAAGCGGGGCATGCCGAACACCTCGTCGCCGACGGCGAACCTGGTGACGCCGGTGCCGGTCGCGGCGACGACCCCGGACAGCTCCCAGCCGACGGTGAACGGCGGGGTGCCGAGGAAGCCGCCGCCGGAGCGGACCTTCCAGTCGACCGGGTTGACGCCGGCGGCGTGCATCTCGACCAGGATCTCGGTCGGGCCGGGGTGCGGGACGTCGGCCTCGGTGACGCGCAGCACCGACGCGTCGCCGAGCACGTTCTGCGTCACCCGTCGCACTGTGTCACCCGCATCATTCGGACGGTAGCACCGTCTCCGCCGCCCAGGACCGCCAACTGTCGAGCTTGCCACCGGCGACCGCGAGCTGGTCGGCGACCGGCCCGGGGCCCGTCGACCCGGGCGTGGTGCGCGCCGCCAGGGCGCCGGGGACGGAGAACACCTCGCGGACCGCGGGCGTCAGGTGCGGGCTGACTGCCTGCAGGTCCTCGTCGGAGACCTCGTCGAGGCCGATGTCGCGGGCCGCGGCGAGCACGACGAGCTTGCCCGTGATCTCGTGCGCGTCGCGGAACGCCACGCCCTGCCGGACGAGCCACTCGGCGACCTCGGTGGCCAGGGTGTAGCCGACCGGCGCCTGCTCGGCGAGCCGGTCGACCCGGACCGTCATCGTGGAGACCATCCCGGCCATCGCGGGCAGGACCAGCTCCAGGGTGTCGACCGCGTCGAACACCGGCTCCTTGTCCTCCTGCAGGTCCCGGTCGTACGCCAGCGGCAGGCCCTTGAGCATCGCCAGGACGCCGGTGAGGCCGCCGATGAGCCGGCCGGACTTGCCGCGGGCGAGCTCGGCGATGTCGGGGTTCTTCTTCTGCGGCATGATCGACGACCCGGTCGCGAACGCGTCGTCGAGCTGCACCCAGCCGAACGCGGGGGTCGTCCACAGCACGACCTCCTCACCGAGCCGCGACAGGTGCACGCCGGTGAGGGCCGCGACGAACAGGAACTCCGCGACGAAGTCCCGGTCGGAGACGGCGTCGATCGAGTTGGCCGCGGCGCTGGCGAACCCGAGCTCCTTCGCCACCTGCGTCGGGTCCAGCGGCAGCGACGACCCGGCGAGGGCGCCGGCGCCGAGCGGGCTGACCGAGGCGCGCGCGTCCCAGTCGCGGAGCCGGTCGAGGTCGCGCAGCAGCGACTGCACGTGCGCGAGCAGCTGGTGGCCGAACGCGATCGGCTGCGCCGGCTGGAGGTGCGTGAACCCGGGCGCGGGCGTGTCGACGTGCCGGGCGGCCTGCTCGACGAGCGCGTCGGCGAGCTCCACGATCCGGGCGGCGACGCCGCGGGCGTGGTCACGCAGGTACAGCCGCAGGTCGGTGGCGACCTGGTCGTTGCGGGACCGGCCGGCGCGCAGCTTCCCGCCGAGCGCGCCGAGGCGCTCCAGCAGACCCCGCTCGAGGGCGGTGTGCACGTCCTCGTCGTCGACCGTGGGCCGGAACTCGCCGGCGGCGCACGCCGACTCCAGGTCGTCGAGCGCGGCGAGCATCCGGCCGAGCTCGTCGGCGTCGAGCAGCCCGGCCCGGGCGAGAACCCGCGCGTGCGCCCGCGACCCGGCCAGGTCGTAGGGCGCCAGCCGCCAGTCGAACTGCACGCTCACCGACAGCCGGGCGAGGGCCTCGGCGGGCCCGCCCGCGAACCGGCCGCCCCAGAGACGGGTCGGGGACTCAGAAGACGAAGTTGCCACGCGACGATCCTTCCATGTGCAAGATCGCGTTATTTCGACGGGCCGTCGAGATGGGCCCATTCGGTGAGTTTCGCCGCGAGCAGCTCTCCGGCGGTCGGCTGTCCGAGCGGGTCGGGCCCCTGCCGGGCGACGACCATGATGGTGTCGTCGCCGGCGATGGTGCCGACGATGTCGGGCAGCCCGGTGCGGTCGATGGCGCTGGCGAGGAACTGCGCGGCGCCCGGCGGGGTGCGCAGGACGACGAGGTTGCCGGAGCTGTCGGCGCCGGTGAGCAGCTCCCGCAGCAGCCGGATCAGCCGGGTCGGGGCCTCCTCCGCCGGGCGCAGCGCCCGCTCGCCGTCCTCGGGGATGAGGTACTCGCCGCGGACCTTGACGGCCCGCAGCTCCTCGAGGTCCCGCGACAGCGTCGCCTGCGTCACCTGGATCCCGTCCGCGGCCAGCAGCTCCGCCAGCTCCGTCTGCGACCGCACCGCCGACCCGCGGATCAGCGACGCGATCCGGTCGTGCCGCGCGGCCTTCGAGACGGGAACGCTCATGACGTCGCCCCGGCCGCGCCGCGGCGGTCGCCCTCCGCGCCGCTCACGAATGGTCCAGCAGCCAGGCCAGCAACGCCTTCTGGGCGTGCAACCGGTTCTCGGCCTCATCCCAGATCGCGCTCTGCGGGCCGTCCATCACCTCGGAGGTGATTTCGTCGCCACGGTGCGCGGGCAGGCAGTGCAGCACGATAGCGTTGGCATGGGCGTTCGCGAGGAGCTCCGCGTTCACCTGGTAGGGGCGGAAGGGCGTGATCCGGTCGAGCCCGTCGCCCTCCTGACCCATCGACGTCCACGTGTCCGTGACGACGACGTCCGCGTCCTTCACGGCCTCCGCAGGGTCCGGCACCCATTCGACGCCGCCCCGCCGGCGCGCGGCGTCCACAATGGACGCGTCGGGCTCGAAGCCGGCCGGGCCGCTCAGGCGCACCCGCATGCCGGCGGTGACCCCGGCGAGCGCGTAGGAGTTGGCCATGTTGTTCGCGGTGTCGCCGAGGTACGTGAGGGTCCGGCCCTCCGTCGAGCCGAGGCGCTCCCGTACCGTCAGAAGATCCGCGAGCAGCTGACACGGGTGGAAACCGTCGGTGAGCGCGTTGACGACCGGCACCGTCGCGTGCTCGGCCAGCTCCGCCACGCGCGCGTCCACATTGGACCGGATGACGATCGCCGACACGTACCGCGACAGGACCTTCGCCGCGTCGCCGATCTCCTCACCCCGGCCGAAGTGGGTGCTGACCGCGTCGATGATGAGCGGGGTGCCGCCGAGCTCGGCGATGCCGACCTCGAACGAGACCCGCGTCCGCAGCGACTGCTTCTCGAAGATGACGGCGACGGACCGCGGACCGGCGAAGGGCTTGAACCCGTGCCGGTCGGCCTTCATCGCCGCGGCCAGGTCGAGGATCTCCCCCTGCTCGGCCGCGGTCAGGTCGTCGTCCCTGAGCAGATGACGAGGCATCAGGCCCGCACCGCGTCCAGGGCCGGGCCGAGCGCGGCGAGGAACGCGTCGGCCTGCTCGTCGGTGAGGATGAGCGGCGGCGCGATGCGCAGCACGTCCGGCTGCGCCGCCTGGGCGAGGAACCCGGCGTCGCGCAGCACGGCGGCGAGCGCGCCGGCGGCCGGCCCGTTGAGGACGATGCCGAGCAGCAGCCCCGCCCCGCGGACCTCCCTGACGAGCGGGCTGTCGATGGCCTCGACGCCGCGGCGGATGCGCTCGCTGAGCTGCTTGACGTGCTCGAGGAGGTGCTCGGACTCGATGGTGTCGAGGACCGCGAGGGCGGCGGCGCAGCAGACCGGGTTGCCGCCGAACGTGGAGGCGTGCTGGCCGGGGCCGAGCAGGGTGGCGGCGCCGTCGAACGCGATCATCGCGCCGAGCGGCAGCCCGCCGCCGAGGCCCTTGGCGAGGGTGACGACGTCGGGGCGCACACCCTCGGCCTGGTGGGCGAACCAGTGCCCGGTCCGGCCGATGCCGGTCTGCACCTCGTCGAGGGCGAGCAGCGCGCCGTGCCGGGCGGTGACCTCCCGCGCGGCGGTGAGGTAGCCGGCGGGCGGGACCACGACCCCGGACTCGCCCTGGATCGGCTCGAGCAGCACCATCGCCGTGTCGCCGTCGACGGCCGCCTCGAGCGCGGCGACGTCACCGTACGGGACGTGCACGACCTCGCCGGGCAGCGGGCGGAACGGCTCCTGCTTCGCGGGCTGCCCGGTGAGCGCGAGCGCGCCCATGGTGCGGCCGTGGAAGCCGGCCTGCGCGGCCACGATCTTCGTGCGGCCGGTGCGGCGGGACAGCTTGAACGCGGCCTCGTTGGCCTCGGCGCCGGAGTTGCCGAAGAACACCGCGCCCGGTCGGCCGCCGAGGTCCAGGAGCCGCTCGGCGAGGGCGACGACCGGCGGCGACGCGAACAGGTTGGACACGTGGCCGAGCGTGGCGATCTGCTGCGTCACGGCGGCGACGACCGCGGGGTGGGCGTGGCCGAGCAGGTTGACCGCGATCCCGCCGAGCAGGTCCACATAGGACCGTCCGGCCTCGTCGACGACGACGGACCCGCTGCCGCTGACGAGTCCCAGCGACGGCGGCCCGTACGTGTTCATCACCGACGCCTCGAACCGCTGCACCAGCGTCATGAGCTCACCACCATGGTCCCGAACCCTTCCGATGTGAAGACTTCCAGCAGCAGGGAGTGGGGCACCCTGCCGTCGACGACGTGCGCGGCGGGCACGCCGCCCTTGACGGCGCGCAGGCACGCCTCCATCTTCGGCACCATCCCCGACTCGAGCGTCGGCAGCAGCTCGGTGAGCTCGTCCGCGGTCAGCTGCGAGATCAGCGACTCCGGGTCCGGGTAGCGGGCGTAGAGGCCCTCCACGTCGGTGAGCACCACGAGCTTGCGGGCCTTGAGGGCGATGGCGAGCGCCCCGGCGGCGGTGTCGGCGTTGAGGTTGTGCAGCACCCCGTCGGCGTCGGGCGCGACCGTCGACACGACCGGGATCCGCCCGGCGGCGATGAGGTCGGCGACGGCGCCGACGTTGACGTGCTCGACGTCGCCGACCTGGCCGATGTCGACCGGCGAGCCGTCGACGATCGCGGGCCGGCGCACCGCGGTGAACAGGCCCGCGTCCTCGCCGGACATGCCGACGGCGTGCGGGCCGTGCTCGTTGATCAGACCCACGAGCTCCCGGCCGACCTGCCCGACGAGCACCATCCGGACCACGTCGGCGGTCTCGGGGGTGGTGACGCGCAGGCCGCCCTTGAACTCGCTGGCGATGCCGAGCCGTTTGAGCATCGCCGAGATCTGCGGGCCGCCGCCGTGCACGACGACCGGCTTGATGCCGACGTGGCGCAGGAACACCATGTCGGCGGCGAACGCGCGCTTCAGCTCGTTGTCGAGCATGGCGTTGCCGCCGTACTTGACGACGACGGTCGAGCCGGAGAACCGCTCCAGCCAGGGCAGCGCCTCGATGAGGGTGTTCGCCTTGCCCAGCGCGATGCCGAGGTTCCGCCCGTTCATGCTGCGTTCGCCTTCGCCGTCACGACGTTCGCCTTCGCCGTCACGACGTTCGCCTTCGCCGTCACGACGTTCGCGTTCGCCGTCACGACGAGTACGCCGAGTTCTCGTGCACGTAGCCCATGGACAGGTCGTTGGTCAGTACCGTGGCCGCCGCCGCACCCGCGTGCAGGTCGACGGTGACCGTGACCTCGCGGGCGCTGAGGTCGACCTTGGAGCGGTCCTCGCCGGCCGCCCCGCCCTTGCAGATCCACACGCCGTTGATGGCGACGTCGACCTCGTCGGCCTCGAACGCGGCCTCCGTGGTGCCGATCGCGGCCAGGATCCGGCCCCAGTTGGGGTCGTTGCCGAAGAACGCGGTCTTCACCAGGTTGTTGCGGGCGATCGACCGGCCGACCTCGACCGCGTCGTCCTCGCTCGCCGCGCCGGTGACCTCGATCGCGATCTCCTTCGTCGCGCCCTCCGCGTCGGCGACCAGCTGCTCGGCGAGGTCCTTGCAGACGGCGGTGACCGCCTCGGCCAGCTCCTCCTGGGTCGGCTGGATCCCGGCGGCGCCGCTGGCCATCAGCAGCACCGTGTCGTTGGTCGACATGCAGCCGTCGGAGTCGATCCGGTCGAACGAGACCCTGGTCGCGGCTCTGAGGGCCGCGTCGAGCACGTCCGCGTCGGCCACGGCGTCGGTGGTCAGCACCACCAGCATCGTGGCGAGCCCCGGCGCGAGCATGCCGGCGCCCTTGGCCATCCCGCCGACGGTGAACCCCTGCCCGTTGCGGGCGGCCGTCTTCGGCACGGTGTCGGTCGTCATGATGGCCTTCGCGGCGTCCGCCCCGCCGTCGCGGGCCAGCCCGCGGGCGGCCGCGTCGACACCCGACAGCAGCTTCTTCAACGGCAGCCGCTCACCGATCAGGCCGGTCGAGCAGACCGCGACGTCACCGGCCCCGACCGGGAACCGCGACGCCCGCCCCGACAGCACGGCCGCGGTGTGCTCGGCGGTCGCGTGCGTGTCCTGGAAGCCCGACGGCCCGGTGCACGCGTTGGCGCCGCCGGAGTTGAGGATGACGGCCCGCACGATGCCGGCCCGCAGGACCTGCTGGCTCCACAGCACCGGCGCCGCTTTGATCCTGTTGCCGGTGAACACGGCCGCCGCCGTCCAGTCCGGCCCATCGTTGACGACGAGCGCCACGTCCAGCGCTCCGGCGGTGGCCTTGATGCCGGCGGCGACCCCGGCGGCCCGGAAACCCTTCGGTGCGGTGACACTCATGGCGCGATCCCATCGGCGGTGAGCCCGGCACCCTCAGGCAGCCCGAGCATCAGATTCGCATTCTGTACGGCCTGGCCCGCGGCACCCTTGACGAGGTTGTCGATCGCCGAGACCACGATGATCCTGCCGCTGTCGACGTCCACGGTCGCCTGCAGGTGCGCGGCGTTGCTCCCGAACGTCGACGCCGTGTGCGGCCACTGCCCTTCCGGCAGCACCTGGACGAACTGTTCGCCGTCGTACGCCTGCCGGAGCACCTCGGCGGGGTCCGCGGCGGTCTTCGCCTTCGCCGTCACCGTCGCCAGGATGCCCCGCGGCATCGGCGCCAGGACCGGCGTCATCGACAGCGACGTCGCCCCGGTCGCCTGCTTGATCTCCGGCACGTGCTGGTGCGCCCCCACCTTGTACGGCGACAGCGACCCCATCACCTCGGACGCCAGCAGGTGCACCTTCGCGGACCGGCCCGCCCCCGACGTCCCCGACGCCGCGACCACCACGACGTCCTCGGGGTCGGCGACACCCGCGGCGATCAGCGGCGCGAGCGCGAGGACCACCGACACCGCGTAGCAGCCGGTGTTGGCGACCCGGCTGGACGCCGCGATCCTCTCCCGCTGCCCGGGCAGCTCCGGCAGACCGTACGTCCACGTCCCGGCGTGGTCACCGGGGTAGTACTTCGTCCAGTCGGTGGCCGCCGCGAGCCGGAAGTCCGCGCCGATGTCGACCACCTTCACCGACGCCGGCAGCTGCGCCGCGAGCGCCGCGGACTCCCCGTGCGGCAGCGCCAGGAACACGAGGTCGGCGCCGGACTCGGCGAGCACCCCGGCCTCGGTCGGCGCCAAGACGACATCACGCAGCGACCGCACGTGCGGGTGCACCGCTCCAACCTTCGACCCTGCCTGCGCAAACCCGGTTGCCACCCCCAGGTCGAGATGCGGATGCCCGGCGATCAGCCGCAGCAACTCCCCACCCGCGTACCCTGAAGCCCCCGCAACAGCGACTCGTATTCCCATGCGTCCAACTGTATCTCTATGCATGCGTTGGTTTCAAGCAGATTGCGGACCCCGTCACTCCAGCCTCGGCATTCCCTTCAACTGATACACTGCGTAGCCCTCCAACTGCACCACCCAAGGTCAATTAGGTGGATGGAGTTAGGATGCTGGAGACCGGAACGCAGCGGCCATCACGGGTCCCGTAACCGCTCGCCGACCCGGCCACCGCTTTTCGCCCCCAGCCCGCCAACCACCACAACCCGTCCCGCCTTCACGCGCGCGAACACAGGAAGCACCCTCACCGACGCTCCCCCCGGTGGCGCGTCGACGCTGGAGCGTGGAGCGCCTGACGATTCGACACTGGCCACCTCAACAACGAGCCCGCAAGCCGGCCATCTGCACCAGACCGGCTCGACTGGACCGGCTCGACTGGACCGGCTCGACTGGACCGGCTCGACTGGACCGCAAGCCCCCGCCTGGGGCTGCCCAGCCCGGACCCGCAACCCAGACCCGGCGGCCCGGATGACACGACCCGGGACGATCCTGACGGCAGCCATCGACGGCGATCCCAGGCGAGGCCCGGCCCACCGGTTGCTGATCCGGCCGGTGTCCGAGTCGGCCGGGATGACCGGGCCCTCGCTGGTGACCTGGCAGCCGACCCACTGTCCGAGGACCCCGTGCAGGCGCTCAGCCTCCGCCGGGCCGCCGTCCAGAGGGTCGAGCCGAGCGGTGTTGCGGTCCGAGCGGTCCCGCCGGTTGAGCAGCCCGAGGCCGCCCGCCAGCCGAGCAGCCCACCGGCCGAGAGGCCCGCTCGTCGAATAGCCCGGTCCAGCCGCCCGCCGGTTGAGCCGCCCAAGGCCGCGCTGCCCGGTCGAGCGATCACGCGGGTCGAGCGGTCCACGGCCGTCGTGCCCCGGTGGCGTCGGCAGAGTCGACTGGCCACGCGCTCCAGCACGGCCCGATCGGTGCGACGACGGCGGCCGGCCACCGGATGCGGCGCGCACGCGCGATCCCAGCCAGCGCGGCACGCGCGGCTGTGCGCCGCGCAGCGGCGCATTGGGGTGCGGGTGAGAATCCCCGCCGGGCCCCGCCGCGGCAGCGGTGGGGGAGTTGCAGCGCTATTCGGGGTCTAGGACGCGGGCCAGTTGGGCGCGGTTGCGGACGTTCAGGCGGCGGTACAGGCGGGTCAGGTTCGCCTCGACGGCCTTGATCGACAGGAAGAGGGCGCGGGCGATCTCGCGGTTCGTGGCGCCGGCGCGGACGAGTTCCACGATGCGGCGTTCGGTCTCGGAGAGGCCTGCGCCACGGCCGCCGTCGAGGCGGGCCAGGTCGGCGGCGGCGACCTCGCGCCAGGGGTGTGCCTCGGCGGCCGCGTAGCGGCGGACGGCCTCGGAGAGGGCGGCCCGGGCGGCGCCGCGGCGGTGGGCCCGGCGTTCGAGGCCGCCCAGCGTGTAGTACGCCCGTGCGACCTCCAGCGGGTACGGGTGGTCCTGCCACTCCTCGATCGCCTGGTGCAGCGCCTCGGCGCCCTCGCGGGCCTCGCCGGTGGCGGCGGTGAGGACGGCGCGGGCGCGGGCCAGGCCGAGGAAGACGACCGTGCGGTCCAGGTGCCGGGCGTGCTTGTACACCTCGTCGAGCACCTCGGCGGCCTCGGCCCGGGCGCCGGCGCCGACGAGGGCCTCGATGAAGTCGGCGTGCCAGGGAAGGATGCCGGGGTCGAGACGGCCGAGGCGCTGGTCGAGAGCGTACGCCTCGCGCAGCGCCTCGGCGGCCGCGACCGGGTCGCCGCGCAGCATGTGGACGAGGCCGGAGGCGGCGTAGGCGAGCTTGATCCAGTCCTCGTCGCCGGCGGCGAGGCAGGCCGCGAGGCCGCGTTCGGCGTAGCCGGCGGCGGCCGTGGCGGTGCCGCCGCCGCTCTCGGCGAGGGCGGCCACGAGGTAGCCGGGGCCGGGGGTGGTCTCGACGTCGACGTAGAGGCGGACGCACTCGCGGCCGGCGGCGACGGCGTCGGCGCAGCGGCCGGCGCGCCAGTAGATGCCGGCGACGGACACGAGGACGGAGGCGAGGTCGCGGACGGTGCCGGCCCGTTCGACGGCGATGCGCAGGGCCTCGATCCGGCGGACGGCCTCGCCGGTCTCGCCCTTGAAGAGGCGGCTCATCGCGGCGACCTGCCGGGCGGCGACGGTCGCCGGGGTCAGGGAGAGCCCGCGGGCGAGCTTGCCGGCGCGTTCCAGGTATTCGTCGCCCTGGGTGCCGAGCAGGATGTTGCCCTTCCAGCTGAGCACCTCGACGAGCCGCTCCATGTCACCGCACAGCTCGGCGGCCTCCTCGGCGCGCTTGAGCTCGGCGAGGGCTCCTTCGCCGTCGCCGTCGTAGTAGGCCTTGACGCCTTTGTACAGACGGACGTGGGCGAGCAGGTCGGGGGCGTCGACGGCCTCGACGAAGGCGGCGTCCAGCAGCGGGCCGGAGTTGGAGTGGTCTTCGCCGGACATCTCGACGAGCAGGAGCCGGGCGCCGATGCGGGTGCGGCGGTCGGCGGCGTCGCGCAGCGCCGCGGTCGCGTGCCGGCGGGCGGCGGCGGGCGATCCGGCGGCGTACGCGTACTGCGCGGCGCTCAGCCGGCGGACCGCGCCGACGCCGGGGGTGTCGCGCGGCGTGCGGTCGGCCGCGAGGGCCGCGAGGTCGGCGGCGACGGCCGGGGCACCGCGGAGGCGCGCCGCGGACGCCGCGTCGGCGAGGCACTCCGCGAGGGCCTCGTCGGGTTCGGGGCGGGCGGCGGCGAGGTGCCGGGCCCGGTCGACCGGGTCGGAGACGGTGTCGGCGAGGCGTTCGTGGGCCTCGCGGCGGGCGGCGGCGGTCGCGTCGGCGTACACCATCTCGCGCAGCAGCGGGTGGCTGAACCGGATCGCTCCGTCGGCGTCGGCATCCAGCACCGACGACGCCAGCGCCGCGTCGAGGTGGTGCTCGGCGAGGCCGCACCGCTGCAGGAGGGCGAGGCTGGGACGGGCGGCGGCCGCGACGACCAGCAGCGCGGGCCAGTCCGGGGCGGGGAGCGCCGCGAGCCGCGCGGCCAGCAGCGAGCGGAGACGGTCGGGC
The DNA here is from genome assembly GCF_040614215.1 of Dactylosporangium sp. NPDC006015. Classification (NCBI taxonomy): domain Bacteria; kingdom Bacillati; phylum Actinomycetota; class Actinomycetes; order Micromonosporales; family Micromonosporaceae; genus Dactylosporangium; species Dactylosporangium sp. NPDC006015. The sequence continues at coordinate 60,172 of NZ_JBEXUD010000059.1, read as the reverse complement.
ACGGGCAGGGGGTCGGTGGTCGGCACCGGTGCCACGCCGAGCGCGCGGCCGAGCTCGACGGCGTACAGCGGGTTGCCGGCGCTGGCCTCGTAGATCCGGTGCAGGTGCGCGCGTCCGGCCTCGGCGCCGAACCTGGCCCGGAGCAGGTCGGCGACGTCGCTCTCGGGCAGCGGCGGCACCAGCAGCGTCGTGCCCGGCGGTGGGCACAGGTCGAGGCGGGTGGGGCGGTCGCCGTCGGTGATCCGCTCGGCGGCGAGGATGCGCACGGGTGCCTCGCCGAGCCGGCGGGCGACGAACCGGAGGACCTCGGCGCTCGGCTCGTCGATCCACTGGACGTCGTCGAGGACGAGGAGCAGGGTGCGGTCGGCGGCGAGGGCGCGCAGGAGCTCGAGCACGGCGAGGCGCACGGCGAGCTGGTCGTGCGGGGTCGCGGGCAGGGCGCTGCGCAGCAGGGCGCCGTCGAGGGCGGCCCGCAGGTGCGCGGGCAGGTGCTCGGCGGCGTCGGGCGCGCCGTCGAAGAGGTCGACGAGCGCCAGGTACGGCAGGTCCGCCTCGGCCTCCGCGGCGGCGGCGCGCAGCACGAGCGCGTCGGTCTCGGCGCCCGCGATGGCGTCGAGGATGGTGGACTTGCCGATGCCCGCGGGGCCGTAGAGCAGCACGCCACCGCCGCCCGCAAGGCGCTCGCGGGCGTGCGCCAGGAGATCGGCGCGGCCGAACGGTACAACCGGCCAGGTGCTCACCACCACTGTTCCACCACGACGCCGAGTCTCTCCCGAACGCCACGCCGCCGCAACGGCTGCCCAACGCGGGTGAGCGTTCAGGCATCGCGATGTTGAACACCGTCAACGGAGCCGGTCGCAGGGCAGGACGGCCTCCCAGCCGAGGACCGGCCACTGTGCGGTATGGACCGTCACCCTCCGCAAACGGGGCTCCGCTTGGCATTGGGCGCGGGCGTACGACACGGTGGTGTCCCAGCGCGGGAGGCCGTCGGTGTAGCCGCCCGGTCGCAGACCGGCGACGCTCACCGCCGCCACGAGTGTCGCCAACGCGACAAACGGGACGGCCCCGAACCGGCCGTCCGGACGATCGCCGGGGAGTGTCAGGGCGACGGCCGCGGCGATGTTGGGCAGCGTGATCAGCACCAGGTACCGGCCCTCGGGGGCGCCGTGCACGGCGAGCTGGAACGCGCCCGCGAACGCGGCGAACCCGGCCAGGAGCGCCGCGAGCCGCCACTGCGGCCGGGTCCGGCGCAGCAGCGCGAGCGCGGCGCAGGCGGCGGGGACCGCCAGGCCGAGCAGCACGACGGCACGGTGCGAGAGCCATGCGTCGTCGAAGGCGTCGAGGAAGCCGAGGAACGAGCGCGGCACGCCCCAGCGCAGGTAGGTGCCGGCGACGGAGACCGGGTCCAGGTCGGGGCGCTCCCCCACGTCCCGCCGCGACCCGCCCGCCAGCAGCGGCACGAGCTGCAGCGCCGCCCCGGGCAGCAGGACACCGGCCCGCAGCAGCGCGTCCAGGTCGCGGCGGAGCCCGAGCCGCAGCAGCGCCACCGGCACGAGCAGCAGCCCGAGGATCGAGTTGAGCACGGCCAGCGCCGGCAGGGCGTACGCGACCACCCGCGGGAAGGTCCGCGACGGCGACCACAGCAGCATCCACAGTCCCGCGTACACGAGGGGGAACTGCAGCTGCGCGAGGGTGTTCGGCACGTACCCCACCGGCACGGCGGCGGCCCCGGCGACGACCCAGGCGCCGGCCCCGGCGCCTGCCCCCAGGCGGTCCCGGGCGGCGGCGAACACGGCGGTGGCCAGCAGCGCGGTGAGGGCGGCGGCGAAGGTGGCGTTGAGCGCCGCGGCCCAGGAGACGGGGAAGAGGGCGATGACGGCGAAGCACCCACGGGCCACGGTGTGGAAGTAGCCGTTGAAGGGCGTCGCGAAGGGTTCGTACCAGGGCAGGCTCAACGCGTCGGTGAGGAACTCCTGCCCGTCCTCGGCCCAGACGCTGTTGAACCCGCCCCGGAGCAGGCCGGCGGCGAAGAACAGCGGCAGGGACCAGCGGACAGCGTTCACACCGGGTCAAACGAACGGGCGCCCCGCACCGCAGTGCGAGGCGCCCGCCTCAAATACAGCCGGCCCGCCGGAAACCGAGCGGGAGCGGAACCTACAGCTTGCCGTCGGCCACGGCCTGGGTCACCCATGGGATGACCTCGTCGAGCATCTCGTCGAGCGACGTGGTCGCCTCGTAGCCGAGGACCTCCTTGGCCTTCGACACGTCCGGGACGCGCTTCTGCACGTCGTACTCGTACGGGTCGTCGGACACGACGCTGAACGGCACGCTGTCGCCCTTGATCTTCTTCCAGATCACCTCGGCGAGCTCCAGCACCGTGGTCGACTCGGCGGTGGAGATGTTGAAGTCCTGGTTGAGGGCGTCGTCGTGCTCCATGACGGCGATGATGCCCTTGGCCAGGTCGCCGCCGTAGGTGTAGTGGCGGACCTGCTCGCCGGTGCCGAGGATGTGCAGCGGGTCCTGGCCCTTCACGATCTTCTGCACCAGGTCGGGCACGACGTGCGACATGGCGAGCTTCACGTTGCCGGACAGGACCTCGACCTCACCGAGCGCGCGGCCCTCGCCGACGCCGACGCAGTTGAACGGCCGGACGATCGAGTAGGGCAGCTTGTACTGGTCCCAGGCGGCCTTCGCGTAGTACTCGACGGCGAGCTTCTGGAAGCCGTACGACGACAGCGGCGGCGGCACGAGACGCTCGTCGCCCTCCTTCGACGGCCAGTGCGTGGTCGACTCGAAGACCATCGACGACGACAGGTAGGTCATCTTCTTGAGGGTGCCGTCGCGGTGCGCCTTGATGGCCGCGTCGCAGGAGGAGGCCATGATCCGCTCGTTGGTGGCGAGCAGGTCGTAGGCGTAGGCGTGGAAGTAGGAGATGCCACCGATCATCGCCGCGCCGGCGATGAAGTGGTCGCAACCGTCGAGCAGCTCCGTGACGAGGTCGACGTCGCGCGCGTCGCCCTCGACGAACCGGTAGTCGGGGTGGGAGTCGTAGCTACGGGTGACCGGACCGTACTTCGAGTAGTTGTCCAGGCCGACCACCTGGTAGCCGCGGGACAGCAGCTCCTCGACGACATAACCACCGATGAAGCCGGCCGAGCCGGTGACCAGGACCTTTGGCACAGACACTCCTTAGTTCTGAACTGCTTCGTGATTGCTGGAAAAGGTGTCGCGGACCTCGGCGGGGGCCACCGTGGACGCCGCGCGGGCCGCCTGCGCGTCGTCGCGGGCCGCGGACGACGCCGGCCGCTTCGCGAGCTGTTCCATGGTGAGCCTGCGGCCGAACGCGAACCGGTACCACTTCAGGTAGCTGGGCAGGAACCGGCCGACGTCGAAGCGGGACTCGCCGAGCTGGCGGTCGAGCCAGATCGTCGGGATCTCCGCGACGGGCAGCCGCAGCCGCGCCGCCTTCGCGGTCAGCTCGATGCCGATCTCGAACCCGGTCTTGCTCTCGATGCCGACCTGCCGGACGTACGCCGTCGAGTAGGCCTTGAAGCTGTTGGTCGCGTCGCGGGTGCCGACGCGGGCGAACATGTACAGGGTCCGGCCGGCGCCGCGGGACAGCGCCCGCTTGAACCTGGGGCCGCCGACCTGCTGCCCGCCGGGCATGTACCGGGACGCGGCCGCGACGACCACGCCACGCTCGACGAGCCGGGCGAGGTCCTCGATCTGGCGCGGGTCGTCGGAGCCGTCGGCCATCGTGACGACGGCGACCGGGGCGCGGGCGACGTCGATGCCGAAGCGGATCGCGTTCGCCGGGCCGCGGCCGTAGGTGTTGAGCACGGTGCGGACGCGGGGGTCGCGGGCGGCGACGCTCTGCGCGAAGGGCACGGTGGTGTCCTCCGCCATGTCGTGCACGACGAGGACCTCGGCCGGCATGAGCACGGCGCGGAGGATCCGTTCGAGGCAGGGCACGATCGCCTCGCCCTCGTTGTACACGGGAATGACCACAGAAACCTGCGGCGTAAGCGTCATACGCGCACGCCCTTGTTGGTGATGCCCCACATGTCCGCGACCGGGATGTCGGTCTGCAGGTCGCGGTACTCGGGGTGCGGCGCGGCGATGATCAGCAGGTCGGCCTTGGCGAGGACCTCGTCCTGCGACACGAACCGGTCGTCCTTGACGTACGGGTCGCTGCAGAGGGTCTCCTTCGCCTTCAGCATGACGACCTTGCGCAGCTTGTAGGCCAGGGACTCGCGGATGTCGTCGCTGCCGCCCTTGAACGCCATGCCGAGGATGCCGACCGTCATCTCCGACAGGTCGAAGCGCTCCTGCAGCTTCGACACGACGTACAGCGGCAGGCCCTCGTTGATCAGCATGGCGCTGTGGCCGAGCACGAACGTGTTGTTGGTGAACGCCGCCAGCTGCATCGTGTCCTTGAGCAGGCACGGACCCGCGGCGAAACCGGCGCCCGGCATGTCGTTGGCGCGCGGGTACTGGAAGCGGATGGCGTGCCGGATCCGCTCGAAGTCCAGGCCGAAGTCGTTGGACATCATCCAGAACTGGTTGGCGGCGGCGAACTTGATGTACCGCCACGTGTTGGTGAACAGCTTCGCGAGCTCGGCCTCCTCGGGCTCGAGCCGCACGATGTCGCTCGCCAGGTTGCGGAACAGCTTCTCGGCCCGCTCCATCGCCGCGGGGTTGCGGGCGGCGACGATCTGCGGCAGCTCGAACAGCTCGGTCATCGCCTTGCCCTCGGCGATGCGCTCGGGGCAGAAGGCCACGTCGGCCTGCACGCCGAGGCGCTTGATGAGCTTCTCGGTGAGGGCGGTGACGCCGGGGTGCACGGTGCTGCGCAGCACGATGAGCTGACCGTCGCGCAGGTACTCCGCGCAGCGCTCGATCGCCGCGGGGACCGCGCCGATGTTGGGGTTGAGGTGCTCGTCGACGGGCGTGCCGACGATCACGACGAGGTGCTCGGCCGACGCGACGGTCGACGGGTCGGTGCTGGCGGTGAGCCTGCCCTCCTTGACGGCGGTGGCGAGCGGCTCGGCCGCGCCCTCCTCGTCGAACGGCAGCCGTCCGTCGTTCACCACCGCGACCGCGGCGGCGTTGATGTCGTACAGGGTGACCTGCAGGCCGCGGGAGGCCATGGCGATGCCGAGCGGCAGTCCGACCCGGCCGCAACCTCCGATGATCACGACGTCGGTCGTGAAACCTGCCGATGCACTATCGTCTGACACGCGCTGCCCCTCCAGGAGAGCCGAGATCGAAGCCGGCGCTTGGCGCGGGCCGAGCCTTCAGGATGACCTCACGCCACGTGACAAGACGGAGGATGGCTCGGCGCCGTGACGGTACCACTTCCGCACTGCCGGCTCCCGACCCGTTCAGGGTGAAGCGTCCCGCCCCACACCTTTCCCCCGGCTTTCCCGCCAGCGGAAATATCGCTCGGTCCGATATCTGACCGTCGCCTGGCGGGGGGCTCGACCGTTGTGACCAACCGTTCGGGCGGCCGCATCTGTCCGATGCGGCCGCCCGTGTTCGGCTGTGCGGAGGGTCACCTCCGGCAGGCGCGTCGCGCGCCGCCCGGACGGTCACGCTGCGCGTCTGCGGTCACGCGCCCCTGAGGGTCGCGCCGAAGCGGTCGGCAGCCACGGCGACGGCGGCGTCGCGGGCGGCGAGTGCCTCCTCGCCGGTGAGCGTGCGGTCCGGGGCGCGGAACGTCAGCTTGTACGCCAGGGACTTGCGTCCCTCGCCGAGCTGCTCGCTCTCGTACACGTCGAACAGCCGCACCGACTCGAGCAGCGCACCCGCTCCGTCGGTGAGCGCGGCCTCCACGTCGCCGGTCGGGGTCGCGGCGTCCACGACGAGCGCCACGTCGAGCAGCGCCGTCGGGAAGCCCGACAGCCGCGGCGCGGTGGCCACGTCCGGCAGCGGCAGCGCGTCGAGGTCGAGCTCCATCGCCACGGTGCGGCGGGGCAGGTCGAGGTCGGCGCAGACCGCCGGGTGCAGCTCGCCGGCGTGCCCGACGACGGTGTCGCCGACGAGCAGTGCCGCGCAGCGGCCCGGGTGCCACGGCGCGACCGCGTCGGCTCCTCCCGGGACAGCCACAGCGGCCTTGACGGTGAGTGTGACCCCGGCCGCCTCGGCGGTGATCCGGGCGGCCTCGACGGCGTCGGCCCAGTCGGCGGGGCGGCCCGCGCCCCACCAGCCCGCCGGGTCGGCGTCGCCGGCGATGACGGCGGCGACGTGCCACGGCTGGTGCGGCAGCAGCGCCTCCGCGGCCCGCAGCTCCTCGGCCGGCGGCGGCCCGTCGACGCCCGCGGCCGGCGCGACCTGGACGGGTCCGCCGGGCAGGAAGACGGTGCCGAGCTCGAACAGCGCGACGTCCCGCAGGCCGCGGCCGAGGTTGCGGCGCAGCGCGCCCAGCAGCGGCGGCAGCAGCGTCGTGCGCATCCCCGGCTCCTCCTCGGAGAGCGGGTTGCGCAGCAGCACCATGTCGCGGCGGGGGTCGCCGGCCGGGATCCGCAGCGCGTCGAGGGTTGCCTCGCCGACGAACGGGTAGCACAGCGACTCGACGAACCCGGCGTCGGCGAGGGCGCGGCCGACGGTGCGGCGGCGGCGCTGCGTGACGGACAGGCCCGCGCCGGGCGGCGCGATCGGCAGGACGCTGGGGATCCGGTCGTACCCGTCGAGGCGCAGCACCTCCTCGACCAGGTCGGCCGGGTCGACGAGGTCGAGCCGCCAGCTCGGCGGGGTCACGACCGCGCGCCCGTCCGCGACCTCGACCGAGGCGCCGATCATCGTCAGCACCTCGACGACCCGCTCGGACGTGTAGTCGATGCCGGCGAGCTCCGACGGCCGGGTGAGGGCCATCGTGACCGGCGCCGGCGGCGTGACCGCGTAGACGTCGGTGACCCGCTGGTCGACGGTGCCGCCGCCGTGCTCGGCGAGCAGCGCCGCGGCCCGCGCGCACGCGGCGGCGGTGATCTGCGGGTCGACGCCCCGCTCGTAGCGCTTGCCGGCCTCGCTGGGCAGCTTGTGCCGGCGGATCGTGCGGGCGACCGACAGCGGGTCCCAGTGCGCGGCCTCGAGGAGCACGTCGACGGTCGTCGCCGACACCTCGGTGGTGCTGCCGCCCATGACGGCGGCGAGCGACACGACACCGGAGTCGTCGGCGATGACGATGTCCTGCGGGTCGAGGGTCCGCTTGACGCCGTCGAGCGTCGTCAGCGTCTCCCCCGCGGCGGCGCGCCGCACGACGAGGGGGCCGGTGAGCCGCTCCAGGTCCCACGCGTGCATCGGCTGGCCGGTCTCGAGCATCAGGTAGTTGGTGATGTCGACGGGCAGCGAGATGGACCGGACGCCGGCGACGGCGAGGCGGGACTTCATCCACTGCGGGGTCGGCGCGGCCGGGTCGACCCCGCGGACCGCGACGGCGGTGAACCGGTCGCAGGCGACGCTGTCACGCACGTCGATGCGGTACGCGTCGGTGCCGTCACCCTCGATCGGCACGACCGCCGCGACCGGGTCGCGGTACGCGCCGCCGAGCGAGTGCGACAGCTCCCGGGCGAGGCCGCGCACGGAGAAGCAGTAGCCGCGGTCCGGGGTGACGTTGACCTCGACGACGATGTCGTCCAGGCCCACGACCGGCCGCGCCTCGGCACCGGGTGACGCGGTCCCGGCGGGCAGCACGATGATGCCCTCGTGCTCGTCGGAGACGCCGAGCTCGCGGGCGGAGCAGATCATGCCGTTGGAGATGTGTCCGTACGTCTTGCGGGCGGCGATCGCGAACCCGCCGGGCAGGACCGCCCCGGGCAGCGCGACGACGACGAGGTCGCCCTCGGCGAAGTTGCGGGCGCCGCAGATGATGCCCTGCGGCTCGGGGTTGCCGACGTCGACGAGGCAGTACCGGATGGGCTTCTTCAGCCCTTGCAGCTCCTCGATCGACTCGACCCGGCCGACGACGAGGGGACCCTCGACGGAGGCGCCGGCGTCGGTCATCTCCTCGACCTCGAGGCCGACCTTGACGAGGGCCTTCTCCAGGCCGTCGGCGGTCAGGTCCGCCGGCAGGTCGACGTGCTCACGCAGCCATGACAGGGGTACGCGCATCTCAGGCCTCCCATCCGAACGCCCGCGCGTAGCGCACGTCGCCCTCAACCATGTCCCGCATGTCGGCGGCCGCGTTGCGGAACATCAGCGCCCGCTCGATGCCCATGCCGAACGCGAACCCAGAGTACTCGTCGGGGTCGATGCCGCAGGCGCGCAGCACCCGCGGGTTGACCATGCCGCAGCCGCCCCACTCGACCCAGCGGGCGCCGTCGCGGTGGTGCGGGAACCACATGTCGATCTCGGCGCCGGGCTCGACGAACGGGAAGTAGGACGGCCGCAGGCGGGTCTCGGTGCCCGGGCCGAACAGTCCCTTGACGAAGTGGTCGAGGGTGCCCTTCAGGTGCGCCATCGTGATGCCCTTGTCGATCACGAGGCCCTCGACCTGGTGGAACACGGGCGTGTGGGTCGCGTCGAGCTCGTCGGTGCGGTACACGCGACCCGGGCAGACGATGTAGATCGGCGGCTTGCTGGTCGTCATCGTCCGCGCCTGCACGGGTGACGTGTGCGTGCGCAGCACGATCCGCGAGTCGACGTCCTTGGCGACGTCATGGGCCAGGTCATTGGCATGGTCCGGGCCCGCGCCGCTGGCGGCGACGAAGAACGTGTCCATCATCGAGCGCGCCGGGTGGTCCGGGTGCATGTTGAGGGCGTCGAAGTTGTACCACTCCCACTCGGCCTCGGGGCCTTCGGCGATCTCGTAGCCCATGCCGACGAACAGGTCGCCGACCCGCTCCATGATCTTGGTCAGCGGGTGCTGGGCGCCGCGGGGGCGGCGGCCGGTCGGGAGGGTGACGTCGACCGTCTCCTCCACCAGGACGCGCTCCTCGCGCTCCGCGGTCAGGGCGGCGAGCCGGGCGTCGAACGCCCCCTGCACCGCGACGCGGGCCTCGTTGACGCGCTTGCCCGCGTCGGCCTTCGCCGCCGGTGGCAGCGAGCCGATCTCGCGGCGGGCGAGGGAGATCGGGGCGCGGTCGCCGAGGTGCTGCGACTTCAGCGCGGCGAGGGCGTCGAGGTCGCTCGCGCCGGCGAATGCCTTGTCAGCGCTTGCCACGGCGTCGTCCAGGGCGTCCTGGGCGAGCAGCATCGCCTGCTTCGGGTCATACGGATCATTGCGGTACGTCATCGGACTCTTCCCACGGGAGGTTGGCCCCATTACAGGCCCCGGACAGTGTAGAGAAGGGCGCCCGCCGGCCGTGGGAAGGTGTCAGGAGGTGCGACGTCCTGTCCGCCCACCGTCACCGGCGGGCCAGATAAACAGGCGCGTGCTCACATCGACTCCTTTGACACGTTCAGTGCTTTCGCCGAAGCGTACAGGCACACCGCGGCGGCCGCAGCCAGGTTCAGGCTCTCGGCGCCGCCGAGGATGGGCACCCTGACGCGCGCGTCGGCGGCGTGTTTGAGCTCCTCGCGGAGCCCGTGCGCCTCGGATCCGAACAGCCACGCGGTGGGCCGATCCAGGTCGGACAGCTCGAACAGGTCCGATTCGCCGTAGCCGTCGGCGGCGAGGACCCGCAGGCCGGCGTCGCGCAGCGCGGTGATCGTGGCGGCCGCGTCACGGGCCCGGACCACGTCGACGTGAAACAGGCTACCCGCGGAGGAGCGCACCGCCTTGCCGTTGTACGGGTCGACGCTGTCGCCCGCGAACACGACCGCGGTCGCGCCGGCGGCGTCGGCGGTGCGCAGGACGGTGCCGGCGTTGCCGGGGTCGCGGATGTCGGCGCAGACGGCGACCAGCCGGGGCTTCTTGCGCAGCGCGTCCGCGAGGGGGACGTCACGCTGGGTGCAGACGGCGACCAGGCCCTGCGGCTGGACGGTCTCGGTGAGCGCGGCGAGGGCGTCGTCGTCGACGACGCTGACCCGGGCCCCGTCCAGGAGGGCGGCGTGGCGGGTGAGGGCGTCGGCGGTGCAGTACACCTCGACGGCGACGCCGCAGCGGAGGGCCTCGCGGACCGCCTGGGGGCCCTCGGCGAGGAAGCGGCCGGTCTCGTCCCGGTCGCGGCGGCGCTGCAGCCGCCGGGCAGCGACAACCCGGGGGGTCCGTGTGGTGAAGACCGCCCCGGGTTGCCCAGTTCGCACTGCGTCAGGCTGCGGCAACGGCCGTCTTCGCCACCGCGACCAGGCCGCTGAACGCCTTCGCGTCGTTGACGGCCAGCTCGGCGAGGATCTTGCGGTCGACCTCGACGCCCGCCAGGCGCAGACCCTGGATCAGGCGGTTGTAGGTGAGGCCGTTCGCGCGGGCGGCGGCGTTGATACGGGTGATCCAGAGCTGGCGGAAGTCACCCTTGCGGTCGCGCCGGTCCCGGTAGGCGTACTGCATCGAGTGCAGCATCTGCTCCTTGGCCTTGCGGTACAGCCGCGAGCGCTGCCCGCGGTAGCCGCTGGCGGTCTCCAGGACGGTACGGCGCTTCTTCTGGGCATTCACTGCCCGCTTCACGCGTGCCACGGTTCGTTACTCCTCATGCGAGACCGGCCCTGAGTCATGCGGGCCGGTCGGAAAAGTCAGGAAAGGGGGGAGCTGCGGTACGCGTGACTAGAGGCCGAGCATCTTCTTGACGCGCGTGGTCTCGGTCTTGGCGAGCTCGACGGTGCCGCTGAGCCGGCGGGTCCGCTTGCTGGGCTTGACCTCGAGCAGGTGGCGCTTGCCGGCCGGCTCGGCGAGGAACTTGCCGCGACCGGTGATCTTGACGCGCTTCTTCATCCCGGAGTGCGGTTTGAACTTCGGCATGGCTGATGTTGCCCCTTCATGTGCGGCACGCCAGAGCCGGCACCCTCCCCGTCGGAACGGGAGGGTGCCGTGGCGCACCGGCGCACAGGCCAGGACGACCGCTGTGCGGGTCCCGCCCGCACGACGCGGTCGTTGTGGTGTGGTGCAGTGGTGCCGGGTGGTGCTTTATCCAGCGCTGGTCACTGGTCGGCGGTGACGACCTCGGGCAGGACGGCTGCTTCGCCCTCCGGCACGGCGGTGTCCCCTCCGGTGTCCACTGAGGAATCCTCAGAGCGACCCTCACGGGAAGCGGTCGCCGCGGCCTTCACGTTGCGGTGAGGCGCGAGGACCATGATCATGTTGCGGCCGTCCTGCTTCGCGGACGCCTCGACGAAGCCCAGCTCCGAGATCTCCTCCGAGAGCTTGCGCAGCAGCCGGAACCCCAGCTCCGGGCGGCTCTGCTCGCGGCCTCGGAACATGATCGTTACCTTGACCTTGTCGCCCTGCTTCAGGAACCGCATGACGTGACCCTTTTTGGTCTCGTAGTCGTGCGGGTCGATCTTCGGGCGGAGCTTCATCTCCTTGATGACGGTCTGCTGCTGGTTACGCCGGGCTTCCCGGGCCTTGAGCGCGCTCTCGTACTTGAACTTGCCGAAGTCCATGAGCTTGCAGACGGGCGGGCGTGCCATGGGCGCAACTTCGACCAGGTCCAGGTCCACGTCGGCGGCCAGCTGGAGTGCGCGCTCGAGCGGGACGATGCCCACCTGCTCACCCTCCGGGCCGACCAGCCGGACCTCACGTGCCCGGATCTGCTCGTTGACGCGTGGCTCGACGCTGATGTGGCCTCCTCGATCGGTGCTGTCTGGTGTGCCGACCGAAGCGGAAAAGCCCCCGGATGCGCAGCGCGCATGCGAGGGCCCACTCGACCACACCACCTCACACCGAGGCCATGCGATCAGACCGGGACCCGGCTGCCCAGAGCTGCACGGGTGGGAGTTTTACCTCCGCTTCGAACACGCCTCGCTCCATTACAGGACGCGGCGTGCGGTCGACTCCAGTTACTCTACCACGCTGCTCGTCAGCGACGCCGCGTGCAGGGCCCGCAGCCCGCGGGCCGCCTTGACCGCGTGGTCCTTGTCCGCGATCTGCACCGCCATCACCGAGACCCGCTCGTCGTCGTGCAGATCCAGGGTGAGCCACGGGGCGCCACGGCCGAACGTGACGGCGCGCACCACGTCCCACGGCAGGTCGTAGGAGCCGATGATGTTCTGCACCCGGACCCCGGTCTCGTCGGCCTCGACCTTGGGCCTGGCCATCAGCAGGATGGCGAGCGCGGCGCAGATCCCCAGGCCGATCATGGCGGCCTGGTCACCGCGCTGGAAATAGCCGGGGCCGTCGCCGGTCTTGCCGTGCAGCCCCAGCGCGATGAGCGTGAAGACCACCACGACCACGGCGGCGAGGACGAAGGCGAGGATCCTGGCGCGCCGCGGACGGGCGAGAACGGTGCTGCTCACACCGATGAGACTACAACCGGCACGCGTGGATGCCGGTCACCAGGATGGCCCGGGCGCCCACCTCGTACAGCTCGTCCATGATCCGGTGCACCTCGTCGCGCTGGACCATCGCCTGCACGGCGACCCAGCCCTCGCGGTGCAGCGGCGACACCGTCGGCGACTCGATGCCGGGGGTCAGCGCCACGGCCGCGTCGAGCGCGTCGGCGCGCACGTCGTAGGCGAGCATCACGTACCGGCGGGCCACCAGGACGCCCTGGAGGCGGCGCAGCAGCTGCTTCGCCGCGGGAGCCAGCTCACCGGTCCCGCTGCGGCGCACCAGCACCGACGACGACTTGAGGATCGGCTCGCCGAAGGTCTCCAGGCCGGCCTGGCGCAGGGTCGCCCCGGTCTCGACGACGTCGGCGATCACGTCGGCGACGCCGAGGCGGATCGCGTTCTCCACGGCACCGTCGAGCCGGATGACCTCGGCGGTCACGCCGTGCTCGGCGAAGTAGCGCTCCATCACGCCCGGGTAGGCGGTCGCGACCCGCAGCCCGGCCAGGTCGGCGGGCTTGTCGCCGTCGATCGAGCCGGCCACCCCGGCGAAGCGGAACGTGGCCCGCCCGAAGCCCAGGTCGAGCAGCTCCTCGGCGCCGCTGTCGGCGTCGATCAGCAGGTCGCGGCCGGTGATGCCGAGGTCCAGGTCGCCGGAGCCGACGTAGGTGGCGATGTCACGGGGGCGCAGGTAGAAGAACTCGACGTCGTTGGCCTCGTCACGGCACAGCAGGTCCTTGGGGTCGGAGCGCTGGCGGTAGCCGGCCTCCTGGAGCATCTGGGCGGCGGGACCGGACAGGGTGCCCTTGTTGGGCACGGCGATACGCAGCATCGGTGGGCCTTTCGAAGACAGGAGGGACGGGATCGCGGCTACCGGCCTACAGATGTCGGTAGACGTCCTCCAGCGACAGCCCTGTCGCCAGCATCAGGCACTGCACCTGGTACAGCAGCTGTGAGAGCTCCTCGGCGGTGCGCTCGCGACCCTCGTGCTCCGCGGCCATCCAGCTCTCGGCGGCCTCCTCGACGACCTTCTTGCCGATGAAATGGACGCCCTTCTCCAGCGCGGCGACCGTGCCGGAGCCCGGGGTGCCCGCGGCGGCCTTGGCGGTCAGCTCGGCGAACAACTCGTCAAAGGTCTTCACGGGCACGAATTCTCGCAGGCCCGGCCGCGAAAGGGGAATCACGATCACGACAGGCGTGTCCTGCCTCACGCCGCGCGGTCGGCCGGTTCACCCCACCGTGAACTCGTGGTCGTCCACTCCCTGGACGCTGCCGTCCGCCATGGAGACGTAGTACGCCTCGATCGTGTACCGGCCGGTCGCGAGCGTCAGCGGCACCCTCGCCTCCCCGACCGCGGGCGCGCCCGCCGTCAGCTGCACGGGCTGGTCCACGACGACCTGCTCGACCCCGCCCGCTCCCCCACGGATCCGCAGGTGCACGGCGCCCTCCGGCACGATCCCCGCCAGGTGCACGGTGAACGACTTGCCGACCACCTGGCCCTGCTGCGGGTCGATCACCCACACCGGCGCGTAGATCTCCGACGGCGGCAGCTGCTTCACCGGCCGGCTGGTGTCGACCGCGCCCCACAGCTTCGCCACGGCCGAGCCGTCCACCGTGATCCGCACCCCGTCGATCCGCTTCACCGACGTGTACGACGCCGCCGCGGCGACCGTCGACACCAGCTGCTGCACCGCGAGCGCGGGCGTGCCGGACCGCGGCCCCGCACCCACGTCGGACAGGTCGACGACCACGACCTTGCCGTCGAAGGCGACCCCGCGCACCGTCACCGAGTCCGGCCACAGCGACAGGTAGTCGGGGTCCGCGGCGGTGCCGGCGCGCAACGCCTCACCGACGGCCGCCGCCACCCGGTGCGCGTCGTCGTCGGCCGGGAGCGGCAGCTCGTGGAACTCCCGCACCAGCCGGTCGTTGCGGGCGTAGTACACCGGCAGCAGCACCGTCACGGGCTGCGCGGTGGGCGACGGCGGCTGCACCGGGACCGTCGGCGCGGGCAGGGCCGGCAGCCGGTCCTGCGTCCCGTCCGGCCCCGGCACCCGTTCGGGGACGGACACCACCACCGCGAGGGCGATGACGGCGGCGACCGCGGCGGCCGCGGCGAGGACCACCCAGCCGCCCCGGCGCCGCTGCTCGATCCGGCCGCGGATGCGCGGCAGCGCGTCCGGCGCCACCTCGACGGTGTCGACCTGCGCCTGCAGCGCCGCCCGCAGCCGGTCCTCCGGCGACATCTTCATGGTGCCTGCTCCAGACCGAGCCGCAGGGCGGCCATGCCCCGGGCGGCATGGCTCTTCACCGACCCCTTGCTGACCCCCATCGCGTCGGCGATCTCGGCCTCCGACAGCTCGGCGTAGTACCGCAGCACGATCGCCTCCCGCTGGCGCGCCGGCAGGCGACGGACCGCCTCCAGGACCTCCCGGTGCCGCAGCAACGCCAGCGCCCCCGTCTCCGCGCTCGCCACCGTCTGCTCGTCGACCTGCCGCCGCGCCGCCACGTACCGGTCGGCGACCCCCCGGTGCCGCAACGCCGACCGCGCCCCGTTGACGACGCTCGTGCGCAGGTAGCCGAGCGCCTTGTCCGCGTCCCGCAGCCGCCACCAGCGCCGGTGCAGCCCCACGTACGCGTCCTGCACCACGTCCTCGGCGGCCTGCTCGTCGTGCAACAGCAGCACCGCCAGCCGCACGAGCCCGCGGTAGTGCGCCGAGAACAGCGCGGTGACCGCCTCGTCGGCGCTCCACTCGCGCGCGGCGTCCTGGGCGGGCTCTGCTAGCACCGCCCTACCGTCCCATGGCGTGGTCCCCACGTCGGCCGTCACGCACCTACGACGCGCGAGCGGGTTTCCAGGTTTACCGCGATCACCCGAAAGGCGAACTCCGCCCACCCTGGATAGGCTGTTCTGCGTGGAAACCGTGCCGAAGTACACCGACGAAGAGTGGGGGCTCCTCGTGGGCCTGCCCCAGTCCGTGCTGATCGCCGCGTCCCAGGCCGAGCAGGACGGCGCCCGCCGCACCCGCGAGGAGTGGACGGCGGGCATGACGGCCATCGCCGACGGCCGCGACTCCGCCAGCGACCTGGTCCGCACGGTCGCCGCCGACGTCGTCGCCCGCCAGGGCGACATCGACGAGGACGCCGTGGGCGGCTTCGCGGGTGGCGTCGAGCCCCCGATCATCGAGTTCCCCGACCGCGCCGCGGGCATCGCCGACGTCATCGAGCGCGCCAAGGCCGCCCACGTGCTGCTGGCCGCGAAGGCCACCGACGCCGACGCCGAGTCCTACCGCTACTGGCTCATCACGCTCGCCGACCAGGTCGTCAGCGCCGCCAAGTCCGGCGACGTCCTGGGCTTCGGCGGCGAGCTCATCACCCCCGCCGAACGCAACTTCCGCGACACCCTGGCCGCCGTCCTCGAAGTCTGACACCCGCTTTCGGCTCCGCCGTAGCTCTGTTTCCCGCTTTCGGCTCCGCCGTAGCTCGCCTCCCCACCGCTGCCGCGGCGGGGCCCGCCGGGGGATTCTCACCCCGGACCCCCAATGCTCGCTGCGCTCGCACAGCCAGCGCTCCGCGCGGCCGGATCGCGCATCCGCGCCCATCCCGTGCCCGCCCTCCGTCGTGGCTGGGCGGGGGGCTTCTCATGATCCGGAAGAGTTTGTGTCGCTATAGCAGCACAAAGTCTTCCGGATCACGGAAAACGGGGTCAGAGGCCGCCCGCCGCGCGAGCCGGCATCAGGCCACCCATGAACCGAACCATTCTGGTAGCCAGAGCCACCGAAACCATTCGCGATCACTCCGCCGTGGCCGTCTCTCATGATCCGGAAGAGTTTGTGTCGCTATGGCAGCACAAAGTCTTCCGGATCACGGAAAACGGGGTCAGAGGCGGCCTGCAGCGCGAGCCGGCGTCAGGACTTGGCTACCTGGCGGAGGGCGTGGGCGGCGTCCAGGGCGGCCAAGGTCGCCGAGTAGCCCTTGTCCTCCGGGGAGCCCGGCAGGCCGGCCCGGGCGCGGGCCTGGTCCAGGTTGTCGACCGTCAGCACGCCGTGGGCGACCGGGGTCGACTCGTCCAGGGCGACCCGGGTCAGCCCGTCCGTGACGGACTGGCAGACGTACTCGAAGTGGGCCGTGTCGCCGCGGACCACCACGCCCAGGGCGACCACCGCGTCGAAGCGGTGCGCCAGGGCCTGGGCCAGGACCGGCAGCTCGACGGCGCCGTCGACGCGGGCGACGGTGATGTGGTCGACGTTCGACGCCTCGCCGGCCTCGATGGCCCGGTTGAGCATGTGGTCGACCAGCTCGGCGTGCCACCGGGTGGCGACGATGCCGAGGGTCAGTCCGGTGCCGTCAACCCGCTGCAGCACCGGTGCGCCAATTCCAGCCATCACGCAAGTCCTTCCGCGACCTCGTCGAGCTCGTCCAGCAGATGCCCCATGCGGTCCCGCTTCGTGCGCAGGTACCGCACGTTCTCCGGGTGCGGCCGGGTCGGCAGGGGCGTGCGACCCAGCACGGACAGACCGTACCCTTCCAGACCCGCCCGCTTTGCCGGGTTGTTCGTCAACAGGCGCATCGTCTTGATGCCGAGGTCGACGAGGATCTGTGCGCCGGTGCCGTAGTCGCGGGCGTCGGCCGGCAGGCCGAGGTCCAGGTTGGCGTCGACGGTGTCCCGGCCGAGGTCCTGCAGCTGGTACGCCTGCAGCTTGTGGATCAGGCCGATGCCGCGCCCCTCGTGGCCGCGCATGTAGAGGACCACGCCGCGGCCCTCGGCGGCGACCAGCTTCATGGACGCGTGCAGCTGGGGGCCGCAGTCGCAGCGCACCGACGCGAACACGTCGCCGGTGAGGCACTCGGAGTGCACGCGGACGAGCACGTCCTCGCCGTCGCCGAGGTCGCCGTAGACGAGGGCGATGTGCTCGCCGTCGTCGAACTCGGTGGTGTACCCGACGGCCCGGAACACGCCGTGCTCGGTCGGCAGCCGGGTCTCGGCGACCCGCTCGATCTGCTTCTCGGTGTGCCGGCGGTACGCGATGAGGTCGGCGATGCTGACCAGCGCCAGGTCGTGCTGCTTGGCGAAGGCCTGCAGGTCGGGCAGGCGCATCATGGTGCCGTCGTCGTTGACCATCTCGCACAGCACGCCCGCGGGGCGCAGGCCGGCCATGGCGGCGAGGTCGACGGCCGCCTCGGTGTGCCCGGCGCGGCGCAGGACCCCGCCCTCCTTGGCCCGCAGCGGCACGATGTGCCCGGGGCGCGTGAGGTCGGTCGGCTTGGTGTCCTCGGACGCGAGGAGCCTGATCGTGCGGGCGCGGTCGGCGGCGGAGATGCCGGTCGTCCCGCCGAACCTGGCGTCGACGGTCACGGTGTACGCCGTGCCGCGGCGGTCCTGGTTCGTGCGGTACATCGGCGGCAGATCGAGCCGGTCGGCCTCGGCCTCCATGATCGGCACGCAGATGTAGCCCGACGTGTAGCGGACCATGAACGCGACCAGCTCCGGAGTGGCGAACTCCGCGGCGAAGATCAGGTCGCCCTCGTTCTCGCGGTCCTCGTCGTCCACGACGATGACGGCCTTGCCGGCGGCGATGTCCTTGACCGCCCGCTCGATCGGGTCCAGGCCCGTGACCGGCGATCCCATCACTTGCCACCCTTCGCCAGCAGCTTCTCGACGTACTTGGCCATGATGTCGACCTCCAGGTTGACCTTCTCGCCGACGCTCTTGGCACCGAGCGTCGTGAGCTTGAGCGTGGTCGGGATGAGCCCGACGGAGAACGTGTCGTCGGTGACCGCCATGACGGTCAGCGAGATGCCGTCGACGGTGATGGAGCCTTTCTCCACGACGTACCGGCTGAGCTGCGGCGGAAGGGAGAACGTGACGGTCTCCCACTGGTCGCCGGCCTCCCGCGACAGGACCGCGCCGACGCCGTCCACGTGCCCCTGCACGATGTGACCGCCGAGGCGGGTGGCCATGGTCGCGGCGCGCTCCAGGTTGACCGGGGAGCCTGCGGTGAGCGTGCCCAGCGTGGACCGGTCCAGCGACTCGCCCATCACGTCGGCGGTGAAGACGCCGCCGTCGTTGTCGACCACGGTGAGACAGACGCCGTTGACGCTGATGGAGTCGCCGTGGGCCGCGTCGGAGGTGACGGTCGCGCCGCGGATCGACAGCCGCGCCGAGTCGCCGAGCGGGTCGATCGCGACGACCGTGCCGAGCTCTTCGATGATGCCGGTGAACACTGGGTCACGCACCTTTCACTGTTGCCGTCAGGCGCACGTCAGGCCCGATCACGGCAAGGTCGACAACGTCGAGCGTCAATGCCTCGGCGATGGTGGAGATTCCCGCGGCGCCCAGGGCGGCCGGGCCGGCGCCGAGCAGCTTCGGGGCGAGGTAGGCGACGACCCGGTCGACCAGACCGTCGGCGAGGAACGCGCCCGCCAGGGTCGGGCCGCCTTCCAGCAGCGCCGTGCGGACGCCCTGGTCGTACAGGTGCCGCAGCATGCCGTGCAGGTCGACCCTTCCGCCCTCAGGTGCGGCGGCCACGAACGTCGGCGCCGAGCCGTCCAGGATCTTCGCGGCGGGAGGTGTACGACTACCGCCTTCCACCACGACCCGCAGCGGCTGGCGGGCGGCGGGCCCCTCGGGCGTGCGCACGGTGAGCTGCGGGTCGTCGGCGAGGACGGTGCCGATGCCGGCGATGATCGCGTCGACGCCGGCCCGGATGCGGTGCACGTCGGCCCGGGCCTCCGGCGAGGTGATCCACTTGCTGGTGCCGTCGGCGGCGGCGGAGCGCCCGTCGAGCGTGGCGGCGAACTTCCAGATCACGTACGGCGTGCCCCGCCCGACCGCGGTCAGCCACCCTCGCATGGCGTCGTGGGCCTCTTCACTTTCGACGCCTTCGTCGACGTGTATTCCGGCCTGTCGCAGGGTCTGCGCGCCACCTGCGGCGACCGGGTTCGGGTCGCGGACGGCGACGACGACGCGGGCGACCCCGGCCGCGATCAGGGCCTGCGTGCAGGGGCCGGTGCGGCCGGTGTGGTCGCACGGTTCGAGGGTGACGTAAGCGGTGGCCCCTCGGGCCAGCTCGCCGGCCTCCGCAAGGGCGCTGACCTCGGCGTGCGGCCCTCCGGCGGGTGCCGTGCGGCCCTCGCCGACGACGTCGCCGCCGGGGCCGACGAGGACGCAGCCGACGTTGGGGTTGGGGCTGGTCTCGCCGAGGCTGCGCAGGGACAGCTCGACGGCACGCCGCATGTGGCTGGCATCTGCGTCTGCGTCCATTGGCCCTCTCCGCGCGGTGTGGTCACGCGTCGGGAGGCTGATGGGGACGGCTGCGGGCGGGGTGCGGGGATGCGCAGATGCGCAGGCCAGCCCCCAGGCGCCCGTCGAAACGGACACCGGATCCCGCGCGCTGAACTCCCATCCGGACTTTGACCGTCGGCTCTGGACTCACACCAGATCCACCGGCCGATGGCTTCGACCGGGTCGCGGGCTCGCGGTCTACGACCGCTTACCGCCGGTTCGGAATTTCACCGAGCCCCGCCAGCGCGTGGTGGGTACGTAACCTGAGTCTTGCACATTTCCGCGGCGACCGACCCGGTCCTTACCCAGGGACATACATCACAGGTGCAGCGCACTGCGGCGGTCGACAGCGACGTAGTTGCCGTTGTGCTTCTTCGCCACGGACTTCATGTCGGTGGCGATCGCGATGACCTCGCGCGGGTCGGTGAGCTGCCCGCCGGCGGCCACCTGTCCGATCGCCACCCCGATCGACAGGGTGACCAGGTTGGCCTGCTGGACCTCGCCGTTGCGCTGCACGACCTCGACGAAGCCGCGCTCCGCGTCGGACGGGTCGTAGAGCGCGTCCGACGCCGCCTGGAACTCCAGGATCGCCTTCGTCGTCAGCGGCTTGAGCTGGTCGGGGCTGCACACGACGAGGAAGTCGTCGCCGCCGATGTGGCCGAGGAACGCCGGCGGCAGCCCGACCTCGACCACGGCGCGGTGCAGCGCCCGGGCGAGCGAGGTGATGAACTCGTCGCCGCGGGCGAACCCGTACACGTCGTTGACGGCCTTGAACCGGTCGATGTCGACGTGCGAGACGGCGAAGTCGGCGCCGGCCCGCGCCCGGTCGGTGATCTCGCGCAGGATGCGGCTGTTGCCGGGCAGCCCGGTCAGCGGCGACACCTCACGGTTCTCCTGGTTGCGGCGCAGCGTGGAGCGCACCCGCGCGACCAGCTCCAGGGTGTCGAACGGCTTCACCAGGTAGTCGTCGGCGCCCGCCTGCAGCCCGATGACCTTGTCCGCGGTCTGCCCGCGCGCGGTCAGCAGGATCACCGGGATCGGCGCCGTCATCGGGTCGGCGCGCAGCCGCCGGGTCAGCTCCAGGCCGTCCAGCTGCGGCATCATCCAGTCGACGACCGCGAGGGCCGGCATGTGCTCCTCGACGAGCTGCAGCGCCGTGGCGCCGTCGTGGGCGAGCAGCACCCGGTAGCCCTCGAGCTTCAGGTTGACCTCGATGAACCGGGCGATGTCGACGTCGTCGTCGACGACGAGGATGGTGTCGGGCTCGCCCATGCGCTGTCCTCTTCGGTTGTCTCTCGGGCTTCCTCGTTGGTGCCGTGTTCGGTGCCGTGCTTAGTGCCGCGCTTGTTTGGTGCCGTGCTCAGCGCCGCGTTCGTTTGGTGCCGTCAGCCGTTCGCCAGGGCGCGGAGCCTGCGCACCGCGGCGGCCGGGTCCTCTGCGCCGAAGACCGCGGTGCCCGCCACGAACGTGTCGGCACCCGCCTCCGCGCAGGCCGCGATCGTATCGTCGGCCACTCCACCGTCAACTTCAATGCGCAGCTCGAGATGGCCCGCGTCGACGTGCCGGCGCGCGGTCCTGACCTTGTCCAGCAGCTCCGGGATGAACGCCTGCCCGCCGAACCCCGCCTTGATCGTCATGATCAGCAGCAGGTCGAAGTGCGGCAGCAGCTCCAGATACCCCTCGACCGGCGTGTCCCGGTCGATCGCGAGCCCGGCCCGGCTGCCGGCCTTCCTCAGGTCCTTCGCGATCGCGACCGGGTCCGTGGCCGCCTCGGCATGGAACGTGACGTTGTACGCCCCCGCCTCCGCGTACTGCGTCGCCCACCGCGCCGGGTCCGCGATCATCAGGTGGCAGTCGAACGGCAGCGTGGTCGCCTTCCGCAGGCTCTGCACCACCGGCAGCCCGATCGTCAGGTTGGGCACGAAGTGGTAGTCCATGACATCCACGTGCAGCCAGTCGGCGCTGCCCTCCACCGCCCCGGCGGACTCGGCGAGCCGCGCGAAGTCCGCGGCGAGAATGGACGGTGCGATCACGGTGTTGCTCACATCAGCACTCTAGGCGACGGTACGCCTTCCGCCGGATATGGGGGACAATCGGTGGATGGCTGATGTCGTCGATGTGATCGTCGCCGATCACGTGCGCTTCGAGACGCTGCTCCGCTCCCTGCGCGACCGCTCCCCCGCGGATCTCGAAAGCCACCGGCGGCGCACCTTGACCGAGCTCGCCGACCTTCTCGTCGCGCACGCCACCGCCGAGGAGTCCGAGGTGTACCCGAAGCTACGCGAGCTCACCGGCGGCGGCGGCCACGTCGAGCACGGCGAGGACGAGCACCTCGACGGCCACCGCCGCCTCCTCGCCCTGCTGGACGTGCCCGACATGACGTCGCCCGCCTTCGACAAGGCCGTCAGCAAGCTCGCGAACTCGCTCTACCACCACCTCGACGAGGAGGAGCGCACCCTGATCAACGACGCCCGCGGCCTGGACCCGGCGACCCGCCAGGCCCTCGGCGACGCCTGGCTCGCCGAACGCGACCGGCTGATCGCCCTCTCCTGCGGCACCCGCACCGCCGTCGCCGCCCTCCTCCCCGACTGACCAGCGCCACCCACACCCCCACACCATCAACACACTGGCCAACATCGCTGCACGGCCAAGCCAACCGCCCCCACCGAACCGCCGCACCCCACATACGTTGATCAATGCCAACTAATACGGCATTTACCCCATTACCATTGCGCGATCACCCCTCAGCGATCCCGGATCGGGGGGCGCACCACACGACGCCTTTCGCCTAAAAGCCACAAACCATGGCATTGACCAATGTCTACACAGGGCAGGGCAGAGCCATGAAGGCGAACCAGGCAGAACGGACAGAACCGAGCAGAGGCAGAGCAGAGCCATCCAGGCGAACCGGGCAGAACTGGGCAGAGGCAGAGCAGAGGCAGAGCAGAGCCATCCAGGCGAACCGGGCAGAACTGGGCAGAGGTGGAGCGAAGGCAGGAGCGGAGCCCGCTAGAGCGGAGCCCTTGCGGGATTACGGCTCGCCGGAGCGACCCAGCGGGGCCTCAACCCCGCGCAACGCCGCAACCTCAGCACACCCACATACGTTGATCAATACCAGCCCGCGCAGCCTTCACCCACCAACGCCGATCGACACCGGCCCACACAGCCCTCCACCCCCACTCCGATCAGCACCGGCCCACGCAGCCCTCCACCCCCATTCCGGTCGGCACCAGTCGACGCAGCCTCCACCCAATGCCGAGCAGTACAAAGGCCGGCACGCCAGGAAGGCCGGACCACACCAGGCCGACCCGTCGCGAAGGTTGCAGCCCGCCGGAGCTGCGTGACGTAGGTCCAACCCGCACGGCGCCCGGCTCCCAGCCCACTCCAAACCGACGCTGATCAATGCCCGCTTTTGCGGCTTTTGCTCTATCGAAGTTGCGCGATCCACCTACAAGATGATCTTCAAATTGGGGGTGGATCGCGCAATGTCTATCAATAGAAAGCCGCAAACCTGGGCATTGATCAACGTCTGTGCGGGGGGCCGACAGGGCAGAGTCGAGCACCGGGTGGCAGGACCGGGCTGGGCAGGGCCGAGCCAGGCAAAGGCCGAGCCAGGCAGAAGCAGCGCAGTGCAGAAGCCGGGCCAGGCAAAAAACCGGGTCAGGCAAACACCGCGCCAGGCAAACACCGCGCAGGGCAGGGCAGGGCGCAGGGTGGTGGGTGAGGGCGGGGCGGGGGGGTCGGCGGGGGTTACTTGTCGGCGCGGCGGAGCAGGGCCAGGAACATGGCGTCGGTGCCGTGGCGGTGGGGCCAGAGCTGGACTGTCGGGCCGGTGCCCAGGTCGGGCAGCGAGGACGGCAGGAAGGGGCGGGCGTCGATGAGGTCCATGTCGATCTGCGAGCGGCGGGCTGCCTCCGTGACCGAGACCTCGGTCTCGGCCTGGTGCGGGGAGCAGGTGACGTAGGCGACGACCCCGCCCGGCCGGACCGCCCGGAACGCGGACTGCAGCAGCTCGCGCTGCAGGCGGGTCAGCGGGGGCAGGTCCGACGGCTGGCGGCGCCAGCGGGCCTCGGGGCGGCGGCGCAGCGCGCCGAGGCCGGTGCACGGGGCGTCGACGAGGACCCGGTCGAAGCCGCCCTCGGGCAGGTCCGCGTCCTTGCCCACGTCGCGGCCGTCGGCGTGGATCGTGTAGACGGGCAGGCCCTCGGTGGCCTTGGCGACCAGCGCCGCCCGGTGGTGGGCGACCTCGACGGCGGTCACGTGCGCGTCGCGGGTGCGGGCGAGCGCGCCGAGCAGGCCCGCCTTGCCGCCGGGGCCGGCGCACAGGTCGAGCCACCGCTCGTCGCGACCCTCGATGTCCGACAGGGCCAGGGCGGCGGCGACGAGCTGGCTGCCCTCGTCCTGCACGTGGGCGCGGCCGTCGCGGACGGCGGCGATGCCGGCCGGGTCGCCGCCGCCGGTCAGCACGACCGCGTAGGGCGAGTACCGCCCGACGGAGGCGCCCCGCAGCGACGCGGCGAACGAGGCGGGGTCGAGCAGGCCGGGCCGGGCGCACAGGTGCACGGGTGGGGCGAGGTTGTCGGCGTCGAGGGCGAGCTCCGCCTCGTCGAGCGAGCCGAGCGCGTCGGCGAAGGCGCGCACGATCCACTGCGGGTGCGCGTGGTTGAGCGCGGCCGCCTCGAACGGGTCGGCGGGGGCCAGCCGGGTCAGCCACGCGGCGCGGTCGGACTCGGCGACGCGGCGCAGGACCGCGTTGGCGAAGCCGGCGGCGCCCGGGACCAGGGAGCGGACCAGGTCGACGGTGGTCGCGACCGCGGCGTGCGCGCCGACGCGCATGTTGAGCAGCTGGTAGGCGCCGATCCGCAGCGCGTCGCGGACGGGCGGGTCGATGCGGTCCACGGCACGGTCCGCGGCGGCGGCGACGATCGCGTCCAGGGTGCCGGTCTGGCGGAGCGTGCCGTAGGTCAGCTCGGTCGCGAACGCGGCGTCGCGGCCGGTGACCCCGGTCTCGCGGAGCAGCTTCGGCAGCACGAGGTTGGCGTACGCGTCGTCGCGGTGCACGGCGGCGACGGCCTCATAGGCGGCCTCGCGGGCAGGGTCGATCGCCGGGCGGCCACCGCGCGGCGGCCGGACGAGCCGGTCGTCGCGGGCACCCGCCGGGCGCGGCCCCGGCCCCCGCCGGGGCGACCTCAAGACGAGGCTCCGGAAGCCGGGGCGCCGAGCACTACGCCGGACTCGATGCGGGCGCCACGCGCCCAGGCGTCCGCGGGCATGGCCTTCTTCCCGGGTGCGGTGACCGTGCCCAGCGCGACCGGCACCGTGCCGGTGCCGACCAGGACCCGGTTGCGTTCGACGGCGACCACGCCCGGGCCGAGCGTCGCGCCGCCGCCGATGACGGAGGCGGCGGTGACCGGCGTGACCGGGCCGAGCTTCAACCGGTCGCCGCGCAGGGTCGTCCAGGCGCCGGGGGCGGGCGTGCAGGACCTGACCCGCCGGTCGACGGCGAAGGCCGGGTCGCCCCAGCGGATGAGGGCGTCGTCCACGGTGAGCTTCGGCGCGAGGGAGATGCCCTCGTGCGCCTGCGGCACGGCGGCGAGCGAGCCGGCGGCGATGCCGTCCAGGACGGAGACCAGCAGCGAGGCGCCGGAGTCGGCGAGCCGCGACAGCAGGTCGCCGGAGGTGTCGCGGGCGCCGACGGGCTCGGTGAGCGTGCCGTAGACGGGGCCGGTGTCCAGGCCCTCCTCCAGGAGGAACACGCTGGCGCCGGTCATGTCGTCGCCGTGCAGGACGGCGTGCTGGACCGGGGCCGCGCCGCGCCACGCGGGCAGCAGCGAGAAGTGCAGGTTGATCCACCCGAACCGGGGGATGTCGAGCGCGACCCGCGGCACCAGCGCGCCGTACGCGACGACCGGGCAGCAGTCTGGCTCCAGCTCACGGAGCCGGTCCAAGAACGAAGGCTCACGCGGCCGCTCGGGCGCCAGAACGAGAATGCCCCGCTCCTGCGCCCAGGCGCTGACCGGCGACGGCACCAGCTGCCGGCCGCGGCCGGAGGGCGCGTCGGGGCGGGTCACCACGGCGACCAGTTCGTGCGAGGAGGCCGCGATCGCGTCGAGGGCGGGCAGCGCCACGGCGGGCGTCCCCGCGAAGACGAGCCTCACCGGCCGAACAGACCGTGCGGGCTGGTCTTCACGACCGGCGGGGCGTCGGGGTTGTACCACTCCGCCGCCCGGATCTCCTTCATCGCCTGCTTGCGCCGGTCGGCGTCGAGCCGGTCGACGAACAGGACCCCGTCGAGGTGGTCGGTCTCGTGCTGGGCGCAGCGCGCCATCAGCCCGGTGCCGACGATCTGGATCGGGTCGCCGTGCTCGTTGAAGCCC
This sequence comes from Dactylosporangium sp. NPDC006015, assembly GCF_040614215.1. Lineage (NCBI taxonomy): Bacteria > Bacillati > Actinomycetota > Actinomycetes > Micromonosporales > Micromonosporaceae > Dactylosporangium > Dactylosporangium sp. NPDC006015. The sequence continues at coordinate 34,153 of NZ_JBEXUD010000059.1, read as the reverse complement.
TTGGCGATCACGTTCTGCCGGCGCTTGGTGTCCACGTAGACGCCCGGGATCGACAGGCAGCCCTCGGGACCATCCTGCTCCTCCTCGTCGGGGAACTCGAGCACCGGGTTGACCAGGTGCCCGATGACGTCGTCGACATCGAAGGTGAACACGCGCAGCCCGACGCCGATCTGCGGGGCGGCTAGGCCGGTCCCGTTCTGCTGGCCCATGGTGTCGAGCAGGTCCTTGACCAGCTTGCGCAGCTCACGGTCGAAGTCCACGACGCTGTCGGCGGGCGTGCGCAGCACCGGGTCGCCGAAGAGGCGGACGGACTGGACGGTCAAACGAGGCACCCCATATCTGGTTCGAGTCAAACAAGTCTAGTGTGGCCCGATGACGAGCCTCCACCTGCGTGGCACCGTCCTGCCGGACGGTGACGTCCGCGACATCTGGGTGCTCGGCGACCGGCTCACCTTCCAACGCCCGTCCGGCGACGTGACCACGGTCCACGAGGGCGGGTTCATCCTGCCGGGTCTCGTCGACTCCCACGCGCATCTGGGCCACCACGCGGACACGATGGCGTTCGACCCGGAGCTGTTCGCGGCGGCCGCCCGGCAGTACACAGGCGACGGCACCCTCCTGTTGCGCGTGCCGGGGCATCGGGAGCCGATCCCGGCAAGGCTCCGCGAGGACGCCGCCGTGCCGCGGCTCGTCACCGCCGGCCCGTGGCTGGCCTGGGACGGCTTGGAGGACCTGGACGACCTGCAGACAAGAACCAGCGACCTGACCGCAGCAGGCGTCGCGCAGGCCCTCGCCAACGACGGCTGGTGCAAGACCTACGGCGACTGGGAGTTCGACCGGGTGAAGACCCCGGAGTCGGTACTGCGGGAGCTCTGCGACGCCGTGCACGCGGTGAACGGGCGGGTGGCCGCCCACTGCCAGACCGCCGAGGGCACCCGCGCCGCGGTCCTGGCCGGTGTCGACTCGATCGAGCACGCCTGGTTCCTGACGCCCGACCTGCTCGACGTGCTCGCCGCGCGGGGCGGCGCGGTGACCCCGACCTGGACGGGCTTCATCGGCCACGTCGACAACGTGCGCACGAAGCCGGAGGGGCCGCGCAAGGACTGGTTCCTCGGCGGGGTCGAGAGCCTGCGCACCGCGACCGTCGACGCGTGGGAGGCCGGCGTGACCGTCCTCGCCGGCACCGACTCCCTCGGCCACGGCGACGTCGTCGCGGAGATCGGGCACCTGGCCGCGGCGGGGCTGCCGCCGGCCGCCGCGGTCGGCGCCGCGTGCTGGGACGCCCGCCGCTACCTCGGGTTCCAGGGCATCGAGGAGGGCGCGCCCGCCGACCTCGTCGCGGTCACCGCCGACCCGAGGGTGACGCCCGAGGCGCTCCGGCACCCGTCACTGGTACTCCTCAGGGGACGCCCAGCGAAGTAGCGACTCAGCGGACGCCCAGCGAAGTAGCGACTCAGGGACGCCCGGCGAAGTAGCGACTCAGGGACGCCCGGCAAGCCACGGACTCAGGGGACACTCAGCAGAACAGGGCTAGCCTCGGCCAGGTGGCCACCAAGAAGGATGCCGTCTCGCTGCGTTCCCTCCTGCCGTACCTGCGTGACCACCGCCGGACGCTCGTCGTCGTCGGCGTGCTGTCGCTGCTCGGATCCGTCACGACCCTCGCCCAGCCGCTGCTGACCCGCGACGTCCTCGACGGCCTGCAGGCCTCGGAGGCGGTCGGGCGGACCGTCGCGTTGCTGGTCGCGGTCCTCGCCGCCGTCGCGGTGCTCAACGCGCTGCGCGACTACCTGCTGCAGCGCACCGCCGAGGGGCTCGTGCTGACCGCCCGCCGGCGGCTGACCCGGCACCTGCTGCGGCTGCCGATCGCCGAGTACGACCAGCGCCGCACCGGCGACCTGCTGTCCCGCGTCGGCGCCGACACGACGCTCCTGCGGGCCGTCGTGACGTCCGGCCTGTTCGAGACCGTCACCGGCGCCGTCATGGTCGTCGGCGCCGGCGTCGCGATGCTGCTGCTCGACCCGGTCCTGTTCCTCACGGCCGGCGGCGGTCTCGCGCTGGGCCTGTCGATCGCGGTGATCTTCTCCCGCCGGGTCCGGCCCGCCTCGGAGGAGGCGCAGGCCCGCATCGGCGACATGACCAGCGCCGTCGAGCGGGCACTGACCGCGGCCCGCACGATCCGGGCGAGCAACGCCGAGGACCGCGAGGTCGCCACCGTCGAGTCCGGCGCCGAGGAGGCGTACCGGGCGGGCGTGCGGATCGCGAAGCTGCAGGCGCTCGTCGGGCCGGCCAGCGTCGCCGCGATCCAGGGCGCGTTCCTGCTGCTGCTCGGCGTCGGCGGCGCCCGCGTCGCGAACGGCACCATCTCCGTCGGCGACCTGGTCGCGTTCGTGCTCTACCTGTTCTTCCTGGTCATGCCACTCGGCCAGGCGCTGCACGCGTACACGCAGCTGCAGACCGGGCTGGGCGCGCTGCAGCGGATGCAGGACATCCTGGTCGTGCCCCTGGAGGAGGACGCGGGCACCGCCGCGGTGGCGGACTCCCCCGTCGCCGTCGCGTTCGAGGGGGTCACGTTCGGCTACGCGGCCTCGCTGGAGCCGGTCGTGCGCGATGTGTCGTTCACGGTGGCGTACGGCACCCGCACCGCCCTCGTCGGCCCCTCCGGGGCGGGCAAGTCGACGCTGCTGCAGCTCGTCGAGCGGTTCTACGACGCGACCGCCGGCACCGTCCGGGTCGCCGGCGTGGACGTGCGGGACCTGCCGCGGCAGACGCTGCGCGCCCAGCTCGGCTACGTGGAGCAGGAGGCGCCGGTCCTCGCCGGGACGCTGCGGGAGAACCTGCGGCTCACCACGCCCGGCGCCACCGACGCGCAGATGCTGGAGGTCCTCGACGCGGTCAACCTCGCCGACGTCGTCGAGCGGACCCCGCTCGGCCTGGACGCGCAGGTCGGCGAGGGTGGGGTGCTGCTGTCCGGCGGGGAGCGGCAGCGGCTCGCGATCGCCCGGACGCTGCTGGCCGCGCCGCCGATCCTGCTGCTGGACGAGCCGACGTCCAACCTCGACGCGCGCAACGAGGTGGCATTGCGTCAGGCGATCGACACTGTGGCGCACAATCGGACGATGATCGTCGTCGCGCACCGCCTGTCGACCGTCGTCGACGCGGACCAGATCGTGGTCATGGAGGGCGGCCGGGTCGTCGCCACCGGCCGGCACGCCGACCTGCTCGACTCCAGCGAGCTGTACCGCGAGCTGGCCACCAACCAGTTGCTGGTGGCATGACCGGGCGTGGCCCGGCCGACGTCTGGGTGGTGGCCGGGCCGCCCGGGGCGGGCAAGTCGACGGTCGCGGACCTGCTGATCGGGCTGCTCGACCCGGTGCCGGCGCTGCTGGACAAGGACACCCTGTACGGCGGGTTCGTCGCCGCCACCCTCGCCGCCGCCGGCCGGTCCCCGGGTGAGCGCGAGGGTGTCTGGTACGACGCCAACATCAAGCTGCACGAGTACGCGGGGCTCGCCGCCACCGCCCGCGAGATCCGCGCCCGCGGCTGCCCGGTGGTGCTGTCCGCGCCGTTCACCGGCCAGATCTCCGACGCGGGCCGGTGGGCCGGGTTCGTGTCCTCGCTCGGCGGCGACGCCGTCCACCTGGTGTGGGTCCGCTCCGACCCGGCGACGCTGCGGGCCCGGCTCCTGGCCCGCGGCTCGCACCGCGACGGCCAGAAGCTGGACCGGTGGGACGACTTCCTCGCGGCGATCCCGCCGGACCGGCCACCGGCGGTCCCGCACCGCGAGGTGGACAACCGCGAGGGCGCCCCGCCCCTGGAGGCGGCTCTCAGCGCCCTGCTAGCGGGCTGACAGGACCAGGTTGGTCTGCGTGGTGGCGACGACCCGGACGTCGGTGAACCCGGCCTCGGTGAGCAGCCCGGTCAGCCGCGCCGCGCCCGCCTGCGCGCCCAGCGCGGCGCCGCCCTCGGAGATGGCGTGCGGCACGCACAGGTACGTCGACGCGCCGTAGAAGAGCCGCCCGAGCGGGTGCAGGTTGTCCTCGACCCGGTCCCCGGCCAGGGGCTCGACGATCAGCCAGGTGCCGTCGTCGCTCAAGGTCTCCCGGACCCGCCGGGCGGCCCCGAGGGGGTCGCCGAGGTCGTGCAGCGCGTCGAAGATCGTCACCAGGTCGTAGCCGCCATCCGGGGGCGCGGGGAACCCGGCGGCGGTCGCGACCTCGAACTCGGCCCGGACGCCGGCCTTCGCCGCGGCGGCCGTCGCGGCGGCGATCGACCCGGGGTGCGCGTCGAAGCCGGTGACCGTCGCGGCCGGGAACGCCTCGGCGATGAGGACGGTCGCGGCGCCGTGCCCGCAGCCGATGTCGGCGACGCTGCCGCCGGCGCGCAGCCGGTCGGTGACGCCGTCGAGGGCCGGCAGCCACCCGCTGATGAGGTGCTGGGCGTAGCCGGGCCGGTAGAACGCGGCGACGCCCGCGTGCAGCGCCTCGTCGTGCTCGCCCCAGCCGATGCCCTCGCCGGTGCGGAAGGCGCGTTCGAGCCGGTCGGTGTCGCGCAGGATCGCGAGGCAGAGCTCGGCCGCCGCCGGCAGGTTCACCGGCCCGTCGGGGTCGAGCAGGACGTGCTGCTCGGGGCTCAGCGCGTACGTGCCGCCGTCGTGCGTCAGGTAGCCGCCCGCGGTGAGCGCGCCGGCCCACTCACGGACGTAGCGCTCCGCGGTCCCGGACCGCCGCGCCAGCTCGGCGGCCGTCGCGGGGCCCTGCCGCAGCGCGGCGAACAGGCCCGTCCGCTCCCCCACCGCGATCAGCCCGGCCGACGGGCAGGCGCCGAGGTCGGCGACGGCACGCTCCAGGAGGTCGTTGAACCGTTCGGTATCCATGCCTTCCATGCAACCGCCCGTCCGGGGTGACTCCGGAGCGAGAAACAGGGCGAATCACAAGTCAGAGCAGATCAGAGCAGATCAGAGCAGATCCAGGGGGTCGACCTGGACGCGGACGGGGTCGGTGGCCTTGCGGGCGGAGCGCAGGCCGGCGGCGGAGCGCAGGGCGAGGGTGAGGGCACGGCCGCCGGACCGGCCGGTGCGGACCAGCATCCGCTCCTGGCCGTCGGCGGCGGGGACGGGGCCGAGGACCTCCGCGCCCTGCGGCAGCTTCGCCGCCGCCAGGAGATCGGCGACGGCGGCCGGCGCGCCCGTCAGCGACGCCATCCGCACGACCGGCGGGAAGCCGAGCTCGCGCCGGTCGGCGAGCTCGCGGGCGGCGAGCCAGCCCGGGTCGAACCGCACGAGCGCCTGCACGACCGCGAGCGACGCGTCGGCGACCACGACGACCGTGCCGGTGTGCCGGCACAGGGACGCGGCGGTCAGCCAGCGGCGCAGCGCCTCCTCGGTGCCGCGCAGGTCGGCGCGGGTGAGCAGGGCCCAGGTGTCGAGGAGGAGGACGGCGCCGTACCCGCCGTGGGCCACGGGCTCCGCGCCCGGGGTCGACACGACGATCGACGCCTCGCCGGGGACCGTCGCGAGGACGCCGTCGCGGCCCGAGGTCCGCACCGGGGTGTCCGGGAACGCCCGGGCGAGCTCCTCGGCGGTCCGGCGCGCGCCGACGACGGAGGCGCGCAGGCGTCTGCTGCGGCATTCCGGGCAGGCGTACGCGGCGGCGACCCGTCCGCACCACCGGCACGACGGCGGCGCGGTCGCCGACGGCAGCGCGAGGGGTCCGGAGCAGTTCGGGCAGCGGGCCGGGGTGTGGCACTCGGCGCAGGCGACCGACGGGATGTACCCGCGCCGCGGCACCTGGATGAGCACCGGCGTGTTTCGCAGCAGGGCATCGCGGGCGGCCCGCCAGGCGGCGGTGGGCAGCCGGGCCGAGACCGCTCCCGGGTCGCGGGCCATCTGGTCGTCCTCGCCGACGGTCACCACCTGCGGCATGTGCCGCCGCACGACGTCCCTGCCGGCGGCGACCTCGATGGCCCAGCCGGCCTCGACGAGCTGCTGGGCTTCGGCGGTACGCGCGAACCCCCCGACGATGATCCCGCACCCCGCCTGTTCGGCCCGGGCGAGGAGGACCTGCCGGGCGTGCGGGTACGGCGCCCTGGGCTCGGCGTGCAGGTCGTCGCCGTCGTCCCAGACGGCGACGAGGCCCAGGTCGGCGACGGGCGCGAAGCAGGCGGCCCTGGTGCCGATGACGACCTTCACGTGCCCGCGTGCCGCGGCGAGGAAGCGCCGGTACCGTTCGGCGGGCCCGAGCGCCGCGGACAGCGCCACGTGCGCCCCCGTGCCGCCGAGCGCACCGGTCATCGCCGCGTCGAGCCGGTCGAGGTCCCGGGCGTCCGCGACGACGATCAGCGCGCCGCGCCCGCCGGCGAGGGTGCTCGCCGCGGCCTCGGCGAGCCGCGCCGGCCAGTCTTCCCCGGGCAGCGCGGTCCACACGGCGTGCGGCCGCCGCCCGTCGCCGAGAGCCCGCAGCAGCGCCACCCCCGCCGGGTACCGCCGCCACCCGGCCTCGGAGACCGCCGGCACCGCGGCGGGCGGGACCCCGGCGGACCGGGCGGCCGGCGAAGACGGCACGTCCGAAGAAGCCTCGCCCGACGGAGCCTCGTCCGGAGACCCCTCGCCCTGAGACCCCTCGTCCGGAGACCCCTCGTCCGGAGACCCCTCGTCGGCGGCCGGCACGGAGGGTGAAGTTGCGGGGGAACGTTTCTCGGTGGCCGCGTGGCGGGGCGGGACGGCGAGGCGGAGGACGTCGGACAGGGTCCCCGCGTAGCGGTCCGCGACCTCGCGGGCCAGGGCGGCGACCTCCGGCCGCAGCACCGGCTCCGGTGACACCACCTTGTCCAGGAACTGCAGGCGTCCCCCGTGCTCCGACTCCGCGACCCGCTCCAGCAGGAACCCGTCGGCGAGCTGGCCGGCGAAGCGGACCTTCACCCGTACACCTGGAACGGCGACCGCGTCGAGGGTGGTGGGCACCAGGTAGTCGAACGGCCGGTCCAGGTGCGGCAGCGGCACGTCGACGCAGATCCGGGCGACCGGCAGCACGGCGGCGGCCTCGCGGGGCTTCGCGGTGCGTGACTTTCCCGCGACGCGCTCGGCGGCGGCTTTTCCGGTGGCCTTCGCGGCGGCCTTCCCGACCGGCTCCAGTGACGGGAAGAGACCGTCCTGTGATAGGCCGGAAATAGACGTTGACCGATCAATCCCGGTATCAGATTGATCGGCCAACGTCGAAGTGTGGATCAGGCGCCGGCGGCGGACTTCAGCTCGGCCGTGCGGCTCGCCTGCTCCCACGTGAAGCCGGGCAGCTCGCGGCCGAAGTGACCGTAGGCCGCGGTCTGCTGGTAGACCGGCTTGAGCAGGTCGAGGTCGCGGATGATCGCGGCCGGGCGCAGGTCGAAGACCTCGTTGATGGCCTTCTCGATCCGCTCGACCGGCACGACCTCGGTGCCGAAGGTCTCCACGAACAGCGAGACGGGGTGCGCCTTGCCGATCGCGTAGGCGACCTGGACCTCGCAGCGCTCGGCCAGGCCGGCGGCCACGACGTTCTTCGCGACCCAGCGGGTGGCGTACGCCGCGGAGCGGTCGACCTTCGACGGGTCCTTGCCGGAGAACGCGCCGCCACCGTGGCGGGCGTAGCCGCCGTAGGTGTCGACGATGATCTTGCGGCCGGTGAGGCCGGCGTCGCCCATCGGGCCGCCGATCTCGAAGCGGCCGGTCGGGTTGACCAGCAGCCGGTAGCCGTCGGTCTCCAGGCCCAGGCCCTCGAGCTCGGGGGCGATGACGTGCTCGCGCACGTCGGGGGTCAGCAGCGACTCGAGCGAGATGTCGGGCGCGTGCTGGCTGGAGACGACGACCGTGTGCAGCCGGACCGGACGCAGACCGTCGTATTCGATCGTGACCTGCGTCTTGCCGTCGGGCCGCAGGTAGGGGATCGTGCCGTCCTTACGGACCGCGGAGAGGCGGCGCGCGAGCCGGTGCGCGAGCGCGATCGGCAGCGGCATGAGCTCGGGCGTCTCGCTGCACGCGAAGCCGAACATCATGCCCTGGTCGCCGGCGCCCTGCAGGTCGAGGTTGTCGCTGCCGGAGCCCTCGCGGACCTCGATCGCGGAGTCGACGCCCTGGGCGATGTCGGGCGACTGGGCGCCGATCGACACGCTGACGCCGCAGGAGGCGCCGTCGAAGCCCTTCTTCGAAGAGTCGTAGCCGATGCCGAGGATCGTCTCGCGGACGATCTTCGCGATGTCGGCGTAGGCGCTGGTGGTCACCTCACCGGCGACGTGGACCTGGCCGGTGGTGATGAGCGTCTCGACGGCGACCCGGCTGCGGGCGTCCTGCGTGAGGAGCGCGTCGAGGATGCCGTCACTGATCTGATCGGCAATCTTGTCGGGGTGACCTTCGGTGACCGACTCTGACGTGAACAGGCGGCGGGCCAATGGTGCTCCTCAGGGGTTACGGCGTCGGTTTGGTTGGCTTCGCAGCAGTGTACGACTTGGCCCTCGAGAACCGACAAAGGCATGGTGGACTCCGGGCCGTCACATCGTCGTGGGACCGGGATGATCAGGGCAAACGGTCGAGTACGAGATCTAAAATCCTATCGGCAAGGTCGTCTTTGGACAGTTCGGGCAGGGCCGAACGGGTCCCGTCGGCGCCGAGGATGACCGCCTGGTTGTGCTCCGCGCCGAAGGTCTTGCCGACCCCGACCTCATTCACGACGATCAGGTCCGCGCGCTTGCGGAGCAGCTTTTCGTGACCGTTCGCGACGGCCTGCTCGATCGCGGCGGTCTCGGCGGCGAACGCGACGAGCACCTGCCCCTCCGGCTTCGCCGCGCCGAGCTCCGCGGCGATGTCGGGGTTGGTCACGAGCTCCAGGGTGGGCGCGGTCCCGTCCACCTTCTTGATCTTGCCGGGGGCGAAGACCGCTGGCCGGAAGTCGGCCGGCGCGGCCGCCATGACCACGGCGTCGGCCTTCGCGGCCGCGTCCAGGGTGGCGACCCGCAGCTGCTCGGTCGTCTCGACCCGGACCAGGTCGGCGCCGGCCGGGTCGGTCAGCGCCACGTTGGCCGAGATGAGGGTGACCCGCGCGCCCCGGGCGACGGCGGCCCGCGCGATCGCGTAGCCCTGCTTGCCGGAGGAGCGGTTGCCGATGAAGCGGACCGGGTCGATGGGCTCGCGGGTGCCGCCGGCGGTGACGACCACGTGCCGTCCGGCCAGGTCGGCGGCGAGGCCGCCGCGGCGCAGGAGCCGCTGGGCGGTGGCGAAGATCGCGGCCGGGGCGGGCAGCCGGCCCTTGCCGGTGTCGGCTCCCGTGAGCCGACCCACGTCGGGCTCCAGGACCACGACGCCGCGGGAGCGGAGCGTGGCGACATTGGCCTGGGTGGCGGGGTGCTCCCACATCTCGGTGTGCATCGCCGGCGCGAAGAGCACCGGGCACCGGGCGGTGAGCAGCGTGTTGGTGAGCAGGTCGTCGGCGAGCCCGTGCGCGGCCTTCGCGAGAAGGTCGGCGGTGGCGGGTGCGACGACGACGAGGTCGGCCTCGCGGCCGAGCCGGACGTGCGGGACCTCGTGGGCGCCGGTCCACACGTCGGTGCTGACCGGCCGGCCGGACAGGGCGGCCCAGGTGGCCTCGCCGACGAACGTGAGCGCCGCCGCCGTCGGCACGACCCGGACGTCGTGCCCCGATTCGGTCAGCAGCCGCAGCAGCTCGCAGGCCTTGTAGGCGGCGATCCCACCGGCGACGCCGAGAACGACCCTCGGCCGGTCACCGGCTCCGTCGTCCTCGGCGTGCATGTCGGACTAGACCTCTTCGATGCGCTCGGCGGTCAGCAGGCCGCTGTTGATCTCGCGCAGCGCGATGGAGAGCGGCTTCTCCTGCGGCGTGGTCTCCACCAGGGGACCCACGTATTCGAGAAGACCCTCACCCAACTGGCTGTAGTAGGCGTTGACCTGACGGGCCCGCTTCGCCGCGAAGATCACCAGGGCGTACTTCGAGGTGGTCTTCTCCAGCAGCTCGTCGATCGGCGGGTTGGTGATGCCCTGGGGGTCTGCCACGGTTCCGGCCACGAAACAACCTCACGACTTTCCAATTGACAGCTCGCGAACCCGTAAACCTTACCAGGGTCGCGCGAACGCAACACACCAGGCCTGCGCAAACACAACGCGCCCGGACCCAGGGGGTCCGGGCGCGCCGAGGTCTCAACACTGGTCCGGGGGGACCGGCCACGCGGCAGTCACTTGCCGCCGGCGAACTCCCCGAGCAGTGCCTTGCGCTGCTGGTCGCCCAGGCCGCGGAGGCGGCGGCTGTCGGCGATCTTCAGCTTCTCCATGATCTGCGTCGCGCGGATCTTGCCGATGCCGGGCATTGCCTGCAGCACGGCCGAAACCCGAAGCTTGCCGACGACGTCGTCGGACTCCGCACGATCGAGCACGGCAGCGAGGGTGGTCTTCCCCTGCTTCAGTTGCTCCTTCAGCTCAGCGCGAGCCTTACGAATCTCAGCCGCTTTTTCCAAAGCGGCCGCGCGCTGTTCCGGGCTCAGTGACGGGAGCGGCACCAGGTCTCCTCAGGTCCCTTGAAAAGAATGTTGATGGTCTAGCGCCGGGAAAACTAGCGGTCACGAGCCATTTCGGCAACGTGGGTATCGCATGATCGACGGCCGGTGGCGGCTTGATGATCAGGCGGTGACCGCCAGAGCGGCCGCGCATTCGTCACGCGCCCGCTCCGCGGCAGCACGCAGCGTGGCCACGTCCGGGCCCGCGCCGAGGATCTCCCGGGAGTACGACGGCAGCACGTCAGGGGCTTGATCACCGAACGCGGCCCGCAGTCCGTCGGCCTTGCCGCCCTGTGCACCGAGGCCCGGAGCCAGGATCGGTCCATTGAGGTTCGTCAGGTCGTGGCCGTGCTCACCGAGCGTCGCGCCGATCACGACGCCGACGTCGCCGAGAGGCGCCACACCCGCGTTGAGCTGCGCAATCTCGTCGACGACGGTCTGCGCGACGGTCCTTCCGCCGGCCCCGACGGCCCGCTGGACCGACGCGCCCTCGGGATTCGACGTCAGCGCGAGGACGAACGCGCCGAGGCCGTTCGCGGCCGCCTTGTCGAAGATCGGGCGCAGCGAACCGACCCCGAGGAACGGGCTGACGGTGATCGCGTCGGCCCGCAGCGGGGACGCCGGGTCGAGGTACGCGTCCGCGTACGCGGCGGCCGTCGAGCCGATGTCACCCCGCTTGACGTCGAGAACTACAAGAGTCCGGGTCGAGTCAAACTGTCGGATAGTCGACTCCAGCACCGCTATGCCCCTGGAGCCGAAACGCTCATAAAAGGCGGACTGGGGCTTGATCACCGCGACCCGGTCAGCCAGGGCCTCCCCCACCGTCCGACTGAACGCTTCCAGGCCCTTGACATCGTCGGAGAGGCCCCAGGCGGTCAGGAGGGAGGGGTGGGGGTCGATCCCGACGCACAGCGGCCCCAGCGCGTCCATGGCGGCCCTCAGCCGGGCTCCGAACCGTTCGCTCACGCGTGCTCCCTGGTGGCGTGGACGGCCTGCTTCACGAGGCGCGGGCCGTGGTAGATGAATCCGGTGTAGAGCTGCACGAGCGACGCCCCGGCCTCGAGCATGCGGGTCACGTCGTCGGCGGAGGTGATCCCGCCCACACCGATGACCGGCAGCCCGCTCTCCTTGGCGACGAAGCGCACGACCTCCAGGGCCCGCGGTGCGAGCGGGCGGCCGCTCAGCCCGCCGGTCTCGGTCGTCGTCACGCCCGGCCGGGCGACGGTCGTGTTGGTGGCGATCAGCCCGGCGACGCCTTGGGCCAGGCACACGTCGAGCAGCTCGCCGAGCGCCGCGTCGGTCAGGTCGGGGGCGACCTTCACCAGCACGGGCTTGCCCGCCCGGTTCTCCGCGTGCAGCGCGCCGAGCAGCGCCGTCAGGTGCGCCTTGTCCTGCAGCTCCCGCAGCCCGGGGGTGTTCGGTGAGCTGACGTTCACCGCGAAGTACGCGCCCTGGTCGTACAGCTGCCGGAAACTGCTGACGTAGTCCTCGACGGCGCCGGTCAGGGGCGTCACCTTCGACTTGCCGAGGCTGATCCCCAGCGGCACGGGCAGGGGCCCGAGAGCCTTCAGCCGCGCCGAGAGGGCCCGCGCGCCGCCGTTGTTGAAGCCCATCCGGTTGACGATCGCCTCCTGCGGAGGGAACCGGAACAGGCGGGGGCGGTCGTTGCCGGGCTGCGGGTGCCAGGTGACGGTGCCGACCTCGACGAAGCCGAAGCCGAGGCGCGGCCAGGCCCGCAGCGCCCGGCCGTCCTTGTCCATGCCGGCGGCGAGCCCGACCGCGTTCGGGAAGTCGATCCCGAACACGGTCCGGCGCGCACCGGGCGGGCTGTAGGCCCGCTTCGTCGACGGCACCCGCGACAGCCAGTGCAGGGTCCGCTCGTGCACCGTCTCGGCGTCACCGCCGCCGAGACGGAACAGAACCGGGCGGACCAGCCGTTCGTACCCCCCAGGTGAGGAGGTCACTGCTGCCCGCGCAGGGCGGCGTGCAGCTCCTGCAGCGGCCGGACCGTCATCTCGCCGCGCAGCAGCGCCTCGACGCCCATGACCGCGGCCGCCGCGCCCGGCAGCGTGGTGATGCACGGGATGTCGGCGACGACCGCCGCGCTGCGGATCTCGTAGCCGTCCTGCCGGCCGCTGGAGCCCTGCGGGGTGTTGATCACCAGGGCGACCTCGCCGCCGGCGATCATCGACACGGCGTTGCGGCCGCCGCCCTCCTCGAAGTGCTTCGGCACGATCTCGCAGGCGACCCCGTACCGGCGCAGCACCTGCCCGGTGCCGGCGGTGGCGACGATCGAGAAGCCGAGGTCGGCGAGGCGCTTGACCGGGAACACGATGCCGCGCTTGTCCCGGTTGGCGACCGTGACCAGCACCGTGCCCGTGGTGGGCAGCGACCCGTACGCGGCGGCCTGCGACTTCGCGAAGGCGTGGCCGAAGGACGTGTCGATGCCCATGACCTCGCCGGTCGACTTCATCTCCGGGCCGAGCAGGTTGTCCACGCCCTTGCCCTCGATCGTGCGGAAGCGCTTGAACGGCAGCACCGCCTCCTTGACCGCGATCGGCGCGTGATCCGGCGGGGTCCCGCCGTCACCGGTCGCGGGCAGCAGGCCCTCGGCGCGCAGCTCGGCGATCGTGGCGCCGAGCGCGATGCGGGCCGCGGCCTTCGCCAGCGGCACCGCCGTCGCCTTCGACACGAACGGCACGGTGCGCGACGCGCGCGGGTTGGCCTCCAGGACGTACAGGACGTCGTCCTTCAGCGCGTACTGGACGTTGAGCAGCCCCTGGACGCCGATGCCACGGGCGAGGGCGACCGTGTAGCGCCGCACCTCGTCCAGGTGTACCCCGGCGAGGGTGATCGGCGGCAGGACGCAGGAGGAGTCGCCGGAGTGGATGCCGGCCTCCTCGATGTGCTCCATGACCCCGCCGACGTAGACCTCGCCGTCCTTGTCGCACAGCGCGTCGACGTCGATCTCGATGGCGTCGTCGAGGAACCGGTCGACCAGCACCGGGTGCGCCGGGGAGATCTCGGTGGCGCGGGCGATGTAGCCACGCAGGGTCTGCTCGTCGTAGACGATCTCCATGCCGCGGCCGCCCAGCACGTACGAGGGCCGCACCAGCACCGGGTAGCCGATCTCGTCGGCGATGAGCTTGGCCTCGCCGAAGCTGGTCGCGGTGCCGTGCGCCGGCGCGGTCAGGCCGGCCCCGGTGAGGAGCTTGCCGAACGCGCCGCGGTCCTCGGCCAGGTCGATCGCCTCGGGCGAGGTGCCGACGATCGGCACGCCCGCGTCGGCGAGCTGCTGGGCGAGGCCGAGCGGGGTCTGCCCGCCGAGCTGCACGACGACGCCGACGACGCCGGGGCCGCCGGCCGCCTTGCCGGACTCGTCCTCGGCGTGCACGACCTCCAGCACGTCCTCGAACGTGAGCGGCTCGAAGTACAGCCGGTCCGCGGTGTCGTAGTCGGTGGACACCGTCTCCGGGTTGCAGTTGACCATGACGGTCTCGAAGCCCTTGGCGCGCAGCGCCATGACCGCGTGCACGCACGAGTAGTCGAACTCGATGCCCTGCCCGATCCGGTTCGGCCCGGAGCCCAGGATGATGACCTTGGGCCGGTCCGACGGGGCGACCTCGGTCTCCTCCTCGTAGGTGCTGTAGTGGTACGGGGTGCCGGCCGCGAACTCGGCGGCGCAGGTGTCGACGGTCTTGTAGACGGGCCGCAGGCCGAGCCGCTGGCGGAGGCTGCGCACGCCGTCCTCGCCGGCGAACTCGGGCCGCAGCGCGGCGATCTGCCGGTCGGACAGGCCGGCCCGCTTCGCCGTGCGCAGCAGCGGCTCGTCGAGCACGGCGGCGCTGAGGATCTCGGCGCGCAGGTCGACGAGCGCGGCGATCTGGTCGACGAACCACGGGTCGAAGCCGCTCGCCTCGGACACGGCCGCGACGCTGTGCCCCTCCCGCAGCGCGCGTTCGGCGGTGTACAGCCGGCCGTCGTGCGGCACCTTCAGCGCTTCGATCGGGTCGACGCCCGCCTTGTCGGGGTAGGTCCAGAAGCCGGCGGCCTTGGTCTCCATCGACCGCATCGCCTTGCCCAGGGCCTCCTGGAAGGTGCGGCCCATCGACATGGCCTCGCCGACCGACTTCATGGTCGTGGTCAGCTCCGCGTCCGCGCCGGGGAACTTCTCGAACGCGAACCGCGGGATCTTCACCACGACGTAGTCGAGCGAGGGCTCGAACGCCGCAGGCGTCTTGAGGGTGATGTCGTTGGGGATCTCGTCCAGGGTGTAGCCGATGGCGAGCTTCGCGGCGATCTTCGCGATCGGGAAGCCGGTCGCCTTGCTGGCCAGGGCGCTGGAGCGGGAGACGCGCGGGTTCATCTCGATGACGACCAGCCGGCCGGTCTGCGGGTGCACCGCGAACTGGATGTTGCAGCCGCCGGTGTCGACGCCGACCTCGCGCAGCACGGCGATGCCGAGGTCGCGCAGCCGCTGGTACTCGACGTCGGTGAGCGTCATGGCCGGCGCGACGGTCACGGAGTCGCCGGTGTGCACGCCCATCGCGTCGACGTTCTCGATGGAGCAGACGACGACCACGTTGTCGTGCTTGTCGCGCATCAGCTCCAGCTCGTACTCCTTCCAGCCGAGCACGCTCTCCTCGATGAGGACCTCGTGCACCGGGGAGGCGACGAGGCCGCCGCCGGCGAGCCGCTCGAGGTCGGCGTCGGTGTGCGCCATGCCGGAGCCGAGGCCGCCCATGGTGAACGACGGCCGGATGACGACCGGCAGGCCGAGCTCGGCGACGGTCGCGCGGACCTCGTCCATCGAGTGGCACACCCGGCTGCGCGGGGTCTCGCCGCCGGCCTTGGCGACGATGTCCTTGAACAGCTGCCGGTCCTCGCCGCGCCGGATGGCGTCGATGTTGGCGCCGATGAGCTCGACGCCGTACTTGTCGAGCACGCCCGCCTCGTGCAGCGCGACGGCGGTGTTGAGCGCGGTCTGCCCGCCGAGCGTGGCGAGCAGCGCGTCGGGGCGCTCCTTGGCGATGACCTGCTCGACGAACTCGGGGGTGATCGGCTCGACGTACGTGGCGTCGGCGAACTCCGGGTCGGTCATGATGGTGGCCGGGTTGGAGTTGACGAGGCTGACCCGCAGCCCCTCGGCGCGCAGCACCCGGCACGCCTGGGTGCCGGAGTAGTCGAACTCGCACGCCTGGCCGATGACGATCGGGCCGGAGCCGATGACGAGGACGTGCCGGAGATCGGTCCGCTTAGGCATTGGTTTTCATCAACTCCGCGAATCTGTCGAACAGGTAGTCCGCGTCGTGCGGCCCCGCTGCCGCCTCCGGGTGGTACTGGACGGTGAAGGCCGGCACGTCGAGGCAGCGCAGGCCCTCGACGACCCCGTCGTTGAGGCAGACGTGGCTGACCTCGACCTCGCCGAACTCGGTGCTGGTGCGCCCTTCGCGGGGCGCGTCGACGGCGAAGCCGTGGTTGTGGCTGGTCACCTCGACCTTGCCGGTGGTCCGGTCCAGGACGGGCTGGTTGATCCCGCGGTGGCCGTAGCCCAGCTTGTACGTGCCGAACCCGAGCGCGCGGCCCAGGATCTGGCTGCCGAAGCAGATCCCGAAGAGCGGGATCCTCGCGGACATGACCTCCCTGGCCAGGCTGACCGGGGCGTCGGCGGTGGCCGGGTCGCCCGGGCCGGGCGAGAAGAACACCGCGTCGGCGTTCAGCGCGCGGATGTCCTCCAGGGTGGTGCTGGCGGGCAGCACGTGGGTGGTCACGCCGCGGGCGGCCAGCCGGCGCGGGACGTTGCGCTTGATGCCCAGGTCGATCGCGGCCACCGTGAAGCGGTGCTCGCCCTCGGCCTCCACGGTGTACCGCTCGGGCGTGCTCACCTCGGCGGACAGGTCCGCGCCGAGCATCTCGGGCTGCTGGCGGACGCGCTCGAGGACGCCGTCGCGGTCGTCGTCGACGCTGGAGACGCCGACGCGCATCGCGCCGCGCTCGCGCAGGTGGCGGGTGAGGGCGCGGGTGTCGACGCCGCTGATCCCGACGATCCCCTCGACCGCCAGCCGGTCCTGGAGGCTGCCGGAGGCGCGCCAGTTGGAGTAGGACCGGGCGGGGTCGCGCACCACGTAACCGGCGACCCAGACGCGGCCCGACTCGTCGTCCTCGTCGTTGATCCCGGTGTTGCCGATCTGCGGCGCGGTCTGCACGACGACCTGCCGGTGGTAGGACGGGTCGGTCAGCGTCTCCTGGTAGCCGGTCATGCCGGTGTTGAACACCGCCTCGCCGAAGGTCTCCCCGATGCTGCCGAAGGCCTCGCCGCAGAAGGTGCGGCCGTCCTCCAGTACCAACAATGCTGCTCTGCGCTTCACCGAGTCGCCTTTCCGTTCAACACCGTCGGCTCGCCGCGCAGGTAGGTCGCCTCGACGCGACCGCGCAGCTCCATCCCGGCGTATGGGGTGTTGCGTGACCGGCTGGCCATGGCGGTCGGGTCGACCGTCCACCGGACCTCCGGATCGAAGACCGCGATGTTCGCGACCTGACCGACCTGCAGGGCGTGGCCGTGCCCGGCGAGACCGGCGATCTTCGCCGGCGCGACGGACATCCAGTCCGTGATCCTGTCCCACTGCGGCCCCATCGTCTGTACGACGATCGCCAGGGCGGTCTCCAGGCCGAGCATCCCCGGCCTGGCGTACGCCCACTCGCACTCCTTGTCCTCGACGCTGTGCGGGGCGTGGTCGGTCGCGACGCAGTCGATCGTGCCGTCCTGCAGGCCCTTGCGCAGCGCGAGCACGTCGGCCTGGGTCCGCAGCGGGGGGTTCACCTTGTACACCGGGTCGTAGTCGACGGCGAGGTCCTCAGTGAGCAGCAGGTGGTGCGGCGTCACCTCGGCGGTCACCCGCCAGCCCTTGGACTTCGCCCAGCGGATCAGCTCGACGCTGCCGGCGGTCGACACGTGGCAGATGTGCAGGCGGGCGCCGACGTGCCCGGCGAGGAGCACGTCCCGGGCGATGATCGCCTCCTCGGCGACGGCCGGCCAGCCGGTCATGCCCAGGCGGGCGGCGACCTCGCCCTCGTTCATCTGCGCGCCGGTGGTCAGCCGCGGCTCCTCGGCGTGCTGGGCGACGACCCCGTCGAACGCCTTGACGTATTCGAGGGCCCGGCGCATCAGGCGCGGGTCGTGCACGCAGTGGCCGTCGTCGGAGAACACGCGGACCTTCGCCGCGGAGTCGGCCATCGCGCCGAGCTCGGCGAGCTGCTCGCCGCCCAGCCCGACGGTGACGGCGCCGATCGGCTGCACGTCGACGAGGCCCGCCTCGCGGCCCAGGCGCCACACCTGCTCGACGACGCCGGCCGTGTCGGCGACCGGTGACGTGTTGGCCATCGCGCACACGGCCGTGTACCCGCCGAGCGCGGCGGCCCTGGACCCGGACTCGACCGTCTCGGCGTCCTCCCGCCCGGGCTCCCGCAGATGGGTGTGCAGGTCCACGAGCCCGGGAAGCGCGATCTTGCCACCCTTTTTGTCCGGATTTATGCGGACAATGACCCCGTCTTCGACGGTGATCTCGCCCAGCTGGGTGTCCGAGATGATCACGCTTTGCCTCCGAGCAGCAGGTAGAGGACGGCCATCCGCACGGACACCCCGTTGGCGACCTGTTCGACGATGGTGGAGCGCGGCGAGTCCGCGACCTCGGGCGCGATCTCCATGCCCCGGTTCATCGGCCCGGGGTGCATGACGATCGCGTGCTCGGGCAGCCGGCTCATGCGCGGCACGTCGAAGCCGTAGCGCCGCGCGTACTCCCGCTCCGAGGGGAAGTACGCCTGGTTCATTCTTTCCCGCTGGACCCGCAGCATCATGACGACGTCGGAGTCCGGGACCACCGCGTCGAGGTCGTAGGACGTGCTGGCCGGCCACGCCCCGACGCCGACCGGCAGCAGCGTGGGCGGTGCGACGAGCGTCACCTTCGCGCCGAGGGTGTGCAGCAGCTGCACGTTCGACCTGGCCACCCTGGAGTGCAGCACGTCGCCGACGATGGCCACGTTGAGCCCGGCGAGCCTGCCGAGGCGGTTGCGCATGGTGTACGCGTCGAGCAGGGCCTGCGTCGGGTGCTCGTGCGTGCCGTCGCCGGCGTTCACGACGCTGCCCTCGACCCAGTTGGCGAGCCGGTGCGGCGCGCCGCTGGCCGGGTGGCGGATCACGACCGCGTCGGCGCCCATCGCCTGCAGCGTCAGGGCGGTGTCCTTGAGGCTTTCACCCTTCGAGACGCTGGAGCCCTTCGCCGAGAAGTTGATGACGTCGGCCGACAGCCGCTTCGCCGCCGCCTCGAACGAGATCCGCGTCCTGGTCGAGTCCTCGTAGAACAGGTTCACCACGGTGCGCCCCCGCAGCGCGGGCAGCTTCTTCACCTCGCGCCCCGCGATGCTCGCCATCTCCGCCGCGGTGTCGAGCACCAGCGTGGCGGCGGCGGCGTCCAGGTCGGCGGCGCTGAGCAGGTGCTTCATGCCTGCCTCTCCTTGCTCACGATCACCACGGCGTCGTCGCCGTCCTGCTCGGCGACGGACACCCGGACGCTCTCGTCGATCGAGGTCGGGATGTTCTTGCCGACGTAGTCGGCGCGGATCGGCAGCTCGCGATGGCCCCGGTCGACGAGGACCGCCAGCTGGACCATCCGCGGCCGGCCGAGATCCTTGAGCGCGTCGAGGGCCGCGCGGACCGTGCGGCCGGAGAAGAGGACGTCGTCGACGAGGATCACGCGGCGCCCGTCGAGGCCACCGGGCGGGATCTCCGTGTGACCCAGCGCACGGGTCGCCTGGAGGCGAAGATCGTCCCGATAGAGCGTGATGTCCAACACACCCACCGGGATCTCAGCACCCTCGAAAGTGGCGATCCTGGCGGCGAGTCTGCGAGCGAGCGGTACGCCTCGGGTAGGTATGCCGAGCAGCACCGTTTCGGTGGCTCCGGACGTCTTTTCCAGAATCTGATGGGCAATCCGGTCCACCACACGGGCGACATCTGCCGCCGTTAGGATGGTTTTGCCCAGCTCAGCGCCTGTTGTCGGGGTCGACAAACCAGACCTCCTTCCCCGCCTCACCGGACGGGTCGTTAAAGGACGTCGAACGGCAACCACCCTAACAACCGCCCTGACCTGGGCAACGGATGGGTCTCGACCACTTGACCCCGCGACTTCTGCCAGTTACGGTCACGCTCCGTAGCGATCGCTGGGGAAACCCCTCAGGCCAGTGACTGGGAGTGTCCGTATGCCGTCTGAGTACGCCAAGTCTCTTGGTGCTCGCCTGCGCTCGATCCGACAGCAGCAGGGGCTGTCTCTGCAGGGTGTCGAGGAGAAGTCGGCAGGGCGCTGGAAGGCCGTCGTCGTCGGTTCGTATGAGCGGGGCGACCGGGCCGTCACCGTGTCCCGCCTCGCCGAGCTCGCCGAGTTCTACCGCGTCCCCGTCGCCGAGCTGCTGCCCGAGGGCAGCGGTGTCAGGCACGAGCCCACCAACAAGATCGTCCTGGACCTGGAGCGGCTGTACGACGCCGGCGCCGAGGACCTTGCCTACGTGGCCCGCTACGCGCGCGCCATCCAGCAGCAGCGCGGCGACTACAACGGTCGCGTGCTGTCCATCCGGGCCGACGACCTGCGCGCCCTGGCGATCGTTTACGACGCCTCGCCGTCGGGGCTGGTCGAGCGGCTCAACGAGCACGGTGTGCTGGTCACCGACCCGCGCAGCCTGTTTCAGTCCTGACCTTCCGTAGCAAGGAGGGGGCCGCTCCGGCGGCCCCCTCCTTGCGTTGATACCCGCCCCCGGTGGGGCGGACATCACCCTCCGCGGAGGGCGTGATGATGATCTCGCCGCGTCGCTGGTCCCGTGGAAAACGCACAAAACCGGGCGGATCCCCCGTCGTCCGACGGCGGATCACACCCGGTCAACTGGCTTGCCAGCGGCGTCTTACGTGGCGTAGTCGGCGATCCGGCCCAGGATGCCGTTGAGGAAGCGGGGCGAGTCGTCGGTCGACAGCGTCTCCGCGAGCTCGACCGCCTCCGTGATCGCCACGGGGTTGTCGATCTCGTCGTTGTAGAGCAGCTCGTACACCGCGATGCGGGCCAGATTCCGGTCGACCACCGGCATCCGCTCCAGGGTCCACCCCTCGGCGTAGCTGGACAGCAGCTCGTCGATCCGGACGGCGTGGCTCTCCACACCCTCCACCAGCTGGACGGTGTACGGCAGGTAGCCCGGCTTCGGCTCCTCGAGATTCGCCACGTAGGACGTCAGGACCGACCCGCGCGGCTCACCGCGCAGGTCGGCCTGGTAGAGCACGTCGAGGGCACGCTTGCGGGCCTTCCGCCGCGCGGTCATCTGCGCGGTGACGTCGCCCCCGAGAAAGGAGCCCCCACTGAAGGACACGGTCAGGACCGGCCGAGGTAACGGCTGTCGCGGGTGTCGACCTTGATCTTCTCGCCGATGTTGATGAACAGCGGCACGTTGACCGTGGCGCCCGTCTCGACCGTCGCCGGCTTGGTGCCACCCGTGGAGCGGTCGCCCTGCAGGCCCGGCTCGGTGTAGGTGACCTCGAGGATCACCGAGGTCGGCAGCTCGACGTACAGCGGCACACCCTCGTGGGTCGCCACCGTCACCTCGGCCTCGGGGAGCAGGAACTTGGTCCCCTCGCCGACCGTGCCGGCGGGGACGGAGATCTGCTCGTACGACTGCAGATCCATGAACACGTAGTCTTCGCCGTCGATGTACAGGTACTGCATCGTCCGCTTGTCGACGGTGGCGGTCTCGACCTTCGTCCCGGCGTTGAACGTGCGGTCGACCACCTTGCCGGAGAGCACGTTCTTCAGGGTGGTCCGCACGAACGCGCCGCCCTTGCCCGGCTTCACATGCTGGAACTCAACAACGGCCCACAGATCGCCGTCGAGGTTGAGCACCAGGCCGTTCTTCAGGTCGTTCGTGGTTGCCATGTGGATAGACGTCACTTTCGTCAGTTGGTCCGTGCGGCATCGTGCCGGCGGAAAGGCCCGAAGCAGTGTACCGGTCGAGGTGGCCGGAGTTCATGTCGCATTGGCCACCAGGACATGAAACTCAGCCAGTGTGCCGTAGTGGGCAGACCGGACATCGTCAACCGTACCCTGGGTTTCGCGGGTTCCGTCGCGATCGCGCTGGGTGGCGCCGCCGCCGGCGCACTTCCTCGCCGCGACCCGTTCGAGGACTGGCCGCTGATCCGCGAGCTGCGCGCCTTCCCCCTCGCGGGCGTCGCCGTCACCTACTTCGGGCTGGTGCTGCTGTGCGGCGCGTGGCTGCGCATGCGGTCCACGCTCGACGGCCAGCGCCCCGCCGACCTGATCAAGACCCTGCTGTGGTGGGCGGCCCCGCTCGCCGTCACGGCCCCCATGTTCAGCCGCGACGTGTACAGCTACCTCGCCCAGGGCGCGATGGTGCGGCAGGGGCTCGACGCGTACCACTGGGGCCCCTCCATGCTCGGCGGCCCCCTCGCCCTGGACGTCCCGCCCATCTGGCAGGACACGCCCGCCCCCTACGGCCCCGTCTTCCTGCGCTGCGCGTCGATGATCGTCGCCGTCACCGGCGAGCACACCGTCGCGGGCGTCTGGGCGATGCGGCTCGTCGCCCTGGCCGGGGTCGCCCTGGCCGTCGCCTGCCTGCCGGGCCTCGCCGCCCGCTTCGGCGTCCCACCGCAGCGCGCCCTGTGGTTCGGCGCGCTCAACCCGCTGCTCCTGCTCCACCTCGTCGCCGGCGTCCACAACGACGCCCTCATGGTCGGCCTCGTCGCCGCCGGCCTGCTCGCCGCCGTCCGCGACCGCCCCCTGCTCGGCGCCGCCCTCATCGTCGCGGCAGCCCTGGTCAAGGCGCCCGCGATCCTCGCCCTCATCACGGTCGTCGCCCTGACCCGCGGCCGCCGGGGCGCCCTCATCCGCACGGCGGCCGGGGCGGGTCTCGCCTTCATCGTGCTCCAGGCCGCGTCCGGCCTGGGCCTGGGCTGGATCGCCGCCCTGCACACCCCCACCACCGTCCGCAACGGCCTCTCCCTCAGCACCGACGTCGGCATGCTCCTCGCCTCCGCCGGCCACCCCTCCGCGATGGCCGTCATCCGCCTCGTCGCGGCGGCCGCGGGCTGTGCGCTCGCCGGCTGGGCCCTGCTGCGCGCCCCGAACCCTGTCGCGGGCCTCGGCCTGGCCCTCGCCGCGATCGTCCTGTGCGGCCCGGTCGTGCACCCCTGGTACCTGCTGTGGCCGATCGTCCCGCTCGCGGCCGGCCTGCACCACCCGCCCCCCGCCGCGATCCGCCTCTCGGTCGGCATCGCGATGTTCCTGCTCCCCTTCGGCGCCCCCACCTACCCGCAGGCCGTCGTGGCCGCCATGTTCGGCACCGTCGGCGGCATCCTGTACCTGCGCCTCCGCCCACCCCTGCCCACTCTGCTCCCCACCCCAGCTCCTGCCACCCCAGCCCCCGCCACCCCCTGACCGCCCGGCACCACCCGCCCCGTGATCCGGAAGACTTTGTGTCGCCATAGCAGCACAAACTCTTCCGGATCACGGAAAGCTGTCCTGGTACCAGCCGGTCCAGCAATCGACAGCCCTGGTTCTTCGACCAGCGGCGGCGTGGAGCAGCAAACGACGCCCTCGACGACGCCAGACCACACGGGGACAACGGCGCGGAACAGCACCGCGACCTCAGCCCTCACCAGACCCATGATCCGGAAGACTTCATGTCGTCATAGCAGCACAAAGTCTTCCGGATCACGGAAAAAGCGCCTGGCACCAGCCGGTCCGGCGGGCTTGCCAGAAAGTGTGGTGAGGTCAGGCGGCCACGGCGGCGTAGGCGGCGAAGAGCAGGTCGTCGGGTGGGCCGACGAGGGTGCCCGGGGTGGCGAGGCCGTCCAGCACCACGAAGCGCAGCGTCGCGCCGCGGGCCTTCTTGTCGACGCGCATCGCGGCGTGGAGGTCGGTCCAGGCGGCGGCGTCGTACGTGACGGGGAGGTCCAGCAGCTTCAGCACCGCGGCGTGGCGGGCGGCGACGTCGGCGGGGAGGCGGCCGGTGAGCCGGCCCAGCTCGGCCGCGTAGACGAGGCCGACGGAGACCGCGTGGCCGTGCTTCCAGCGGTACTGCTCGCGGCGCTCGATCGCGTGGCCCAGGGTGTGACCGTAGTTGAGGATCTCGCGCAGGCCGGACTCGCGCAGGTCGGCGGAGACCACCCGGGCCTTGACCGCGACGGCCTTCTCGACCAGCGAGGGCAGCACCGCGCCGTGCGGGTCGAGGGCGAGCGCCGGGTCGGCCTCGACGAGGTCGAGGATGGTGGGGTCGGCGATGAACCCGCACTTGACCACCTCGGCCATGCCGGCGCGCAGGTCGTCGGCGGGCAGCGTGTCCAGGGTCGACAGGTCGCACACGACGCCGACCGGCGGGTAGAAGGCGCCGACGAGGTTCTTGCCGGCGGCGGTGTTGATGCCGGTCTTCCCGCCCACCGCGGCGTCGACCATGCCGAGCAGGCTGGTCGGGACCTGGACGAGCCGGACCCCCCGCAGCCAGCTCGCGGCGACGAACCCGGCGACGTCGGTGACGGCCCCGCCGCCCACGCCCACGACGGCGTCGCTGCGGGTGAACGCGGCCTCCCCCAGCGCGTCCCAGCAGCCGGCGGCGACGGCGATGTCCTTGCCCGCCTCGGCGTCGGGGACCTCGAGGGGCAGCACCCCGTGGCCGGCGGCCCGCAGCGCCGCCATGACCTGCTCGGCGTGCCCGCGGACGGGCCCGGCGAACAGCACGGCGACCTGCGCCGCGCCGCTGACCAGCGAAGGCACCCGGTCGAAGAGCCCCCGCCCGATCAGGACGGAGTAGCCCGAGACGTCGACCACGGAAACGGCGGTCACAGCAGACCCTCCAACCAAGCGACAACAGCAGCGGAAGCGGTCACAGCTTGCCGGCCAGTTCCTCGGCGATGTCCTCGGGAGTGCGGCCGTCGGTGCCGACGGTGATGGTGGCGACCTGCTCATACAGCGGCCGCCGCTGGTCCAGCAGGTACTTCAGCGTGGCCCGCGGGTTGAGCGCGAGCAGCGGCCGGCCGCTGCCGAGCCCGACCCGGGACACCGCGTCGGACAGCTCGACCGTCAGGTAGACCACGGTGTGCCCGGCGAGCAGCTCGCGGGTCTCGGCGGCCAGGATCGCGCCGCCGCCGAGGGCCAGCACCCCGTCGAACGTGGACAGCGCCGAGGCGACCGCGGCCCGCTCCAGCGCGCGGAAGTGGTCCTCGCCATCATCGATGAAGATCTCCGGGATCGGCTTGCCCGCGACGGCCTCGATGTCGACGTCCACGTCGCGGAACTGGACGTCCAACGCGGCGGCGAGCAGCGTGCCGACGGTCGTCTTGCCCGCTCCGGGCGGGCCGACGAGGACGGCGCGAGGCTTCACCGGATGACCAGGTTCGACATGTAGCCGGCGACGTTGCGCTGGATCTCGGGGACCGAGTCGCCGCCGAACTTCTCCAGGGCAGCCTCGGCGAGGACGAGCGCGACCATCGCCTCGGCGACGACGGCCGCGGCGGGGACCGCGCAGACGTCGGAGCGCTGGTTGATGGCGGTGGCGGGCTCGCCGGTGGTGACGTCGATGGTCTGCAGTGCCCGGTTGAGCGACGAGATGGGCTTCATCGCGGCGCGGACCCGCAGCGGCTCGCCGGTGGTGATGCCGCCCTCGAGACCGCCGGCGCGGTCGGTGACCCGGCGGACGCCGTCGGCGGTGGGGATGATCTCGTCGTGCGCCTGCGAGCCGCGGGAACGGGCCTGCGTGAACGCGTCACCGATCTCGACGCCCTTGATCGCCTGGATAGACATGAGGGCGGTGGCGAGGCGGGCGTCGAGCTTGCGGTCCCACTGCACGTGGCTGCCGAGGCCCGGCGGGACGCCATAGGCGAGGACCTCGACGATGCCGCCGAGGGTGTCGGCGTCCTTCTTCGCGGCGTCGACCTCCTCGACCATGCGGGCGCTCGCGTCGGGGTCGAGGCAGCGCAGCGGGTCGGCGTCGATGCGGTCGAAGTCCTCGGGCCGGGGCAGCAGGCCGGGCTTGGCGGCGACGGACCCGAGCTCGATGACGTGGGAGACGATGTCGATGCCGAGCGCCTGGCGCAGCAGGGCCTTGGCGACGGTGCCGACGGCGACCCGGGCGGCGGTCTCCCGCGCGCTGGCCCGCTCCAGGATCGGCCTGGCGTCGGTGTGCCCGTACTTCTGCATGCCGGCGAGGTCGGCGTGGCCGGGGCGGGGCCGGGTCAGCGGCGCGTTGCGCGCCTGGGCGGCGAGCACGTCGGGGTCGACGGGATCGGCCGCCATGACGGTCTCCCACTTCGGCCACTCGCTGTTGCCGACGCGGATCGCGACGGGGCTGCCGAGGGTGCGCCCGTGCCGGAGGCCGCCGACGAACTCGACCACGTCCTGCTCGAACGCCATCCGCGCGCCGCGGCCATAGCCGAGACGTCGACGGGCCAACTCTGCCGCCACGGACGCGCTCGTCAGCTCGATACCTGCGGGAACACCCTCCAGGATCGCGACGAGTGCCGGGCCATGCGACTCACCTGCGGTCAACCAGCGCAACACCCGGCAAGCATGTCACGCGGGTATGACACTTCCCGCAATGAGGTCACCAAAGCCCATCAGACGGAACGCACGGCCGCCTCGCCGGCGAACAGCGATCCAAAAGACAGCACGCAGTCAGGCGGAACGCAGCGCCGCACGCATCGCCGCGACCGGCGCCGCCTTGCCGGTGAACAGCTCGAACTGGTCGACCGCCTGCCACAGCAGCAGATCGAGCCCGGACACGATCGCGCACCCGGCGGCGGATGCCGCGGCGGCCAGTGGCGTCGGCCACGGCTCATAGATCGCGTCGAACACGACCGGCCGCCCGGACCAGTCCGCGACCGCGAGCGGGTCCGCCGCCCCCTTCGGCACCGTGGAGATCACCACGGGGAACGAGGTGCACGAGTCGAGCGACGACCAGGGCGCGTGCACGAGGTCCACGGAGAGCGCCGAGGCCACCGGCAGCAGCTCTTCAAAAGCTTCGAGCCGCCGCGTGTACAGCGTGACGTCCGCCGACAGGGAAGCGGCCGCGGCCAGGGCGGCCCGGGCGGTGCCGCCGCCACCGAGCACGGCGAGCCGCGGCGTGCGCGAGACACCCGCCTCCAGCAGCGCCCGGACCATGCCCGGGGCGTCGGTGTTGTACGCGTGCCATCCGTACGCCCGCCGGACCAGCGTGTTCGCCGCGCCGATCGCCGCCGCGAAGGGGTCGACCATCGCGGCGACCGTCAGCGCGACCTCCTTGAGCGGCATGGTGAGCGACAGCCCGGCCCAGTCGGGCGAGAGCCCGGCGACGAACCCGGGCAGGTCCGCGGTGCCGCACTCGATCGCCGTGTAGGTCCAGTCGCGCAGCCCGGCGGCCGCGTAGCCGGCGTTGTGGATCGCCGGTGAGCGCGAGTGGCTCACCGGCTGGCCGAGGACCGCGGCACGCACCTACTTGACGCCGTTCTTCTGCGCCTGGGCCCACAGCTTCTCGAACTCGGGGTACGTCTTGGCGTATCCGGTGTTGCCGGCCGTGTCGATGGCGCAGAAGTAGTAGTAGTCGTGCTTCGGCGGGTTGATCGCCGCCTTCAGCGCGCTGGTGCCGGGGTTGCTGATCGGACCGATCGGCATGCCCGGGACGTCGTGGGCGTTGTACGGGTTCTTCTTGTTGTGCAGCTCCGAGTTGAGCAGCTCGGTGGACGGCTTGGCGCCCTTGCCGGTGATCCGCAGGTAGTAGTTGACGGTGCTGTCGACCTGCAGGCAGCTGCACGGGAACTTGCCGGAGTAGACCCGGTTGTAGAGCACCCGCACGATGCCCTCCTGGTCCTTGTCGAGGCCCTCGACCTGGGCGATCGACGCGCCGATCAGCGCCTCGTAGGGCGAGATGTGCAGCGAGTTCTGCACGCCGTCGATGAACCCGAGGGACTCGATCTCCTGGTTGAACCGGTTGATGATGATCTTCAGGATGGCGGTCGCGTCGACGTTCGGCGGGAAGTCGTAGGTCGCCGGGAAGAGGAAGCCCTCGATGCTCTTGGCGACGCCCTTGCCGTCCTGGCGCTGGAACCACACGTCGGACAGGCCGAGCGCCTTGGTGTCCTGCGAGGCCTTCTCGAACTCCTCGTAGGGGATCTTCGTGACCTCGGACAGCTTCTTGAACGTCTCCTGGAACGTGAGGCCCTCGGGCAGCGTCACCTTGTTGACCAGGCGGCTCTTCGGGTCGAGCATCATCGACAGGGCCTGGGCGGCGGCCATCTGCTTGCGCAACTTGTAGAAGCCCGGCTGCAGCTTCTTGCTGCGCTCGTCCTTCTTCGCCGCCTCGACGAACGCCTTCGCGCTCTTCACGACGCCCTTTTCCGCCAACGTGTTGGCGATGTCGGCGGCATACTGGTTGGGCAGGACCTCGACCGTCACTTCGCCGGTGCCGCCGCCGTTGTAGTCGGCAGCGGTGAACATGTCCTTGACCCGGTCGACGCCGACATAGACGCCCAACGCGAGACCACCGAAGACCAGCAGACTGATGAAGAGCGCGAGGAAGGTCCTCCCGCCACGGCCCTTCCGTCTGCCGCGGGCCGGAGCGGACGCGGCGCGGCGCCGATGTCTGCTGGGCCGCTCCTCGTCGTCCCAGCCCAGGTCAAGCTCGCCCATCTGTCCTTCGCCTCCTGGCATTCAGCCGCGAACGGCCCGTCGCGCGTCGAGCCATCGTTGCAGGATCTCCACGGCGGCCACCTGATCGATGACCGCGCGTTGCCGCCTGCCACGGACGCCGCGCTCCGACAGCCTACGTGTTGCCGCCGCGGTGGACATCCTCTCGTCCGTCAGCAAGACCGGCACGGGGTCCGCCAGCTCCGCCAGACGGTCGGCATATTGCCTGATCAGAACCGCTGCGGGCCCTTCCTTGCCGGCCAGGTTAATCGGCAGGCCGACAACGATCTCCACCACTTCGTGTTCCGCGACCAGCCGCAGGATTTCCGACATGTCGGAAGAAACCTTGTCACTCTCGGTGACCTGATCGCGCGGCAGGGTGGCGACGGGGCTCGCGAGGATCCCGTCCGGATCGCACATCGCGACGCCGACGCGGACACTGCCGACGTCGACGCCGATCCGCCGGCCACGGGTCCACGGCTGCGTCGTCACGGGTAGCACCCTATGCGCACCGCGCACCCCGCGAACGCCCGCGGGTAGGTGAATCGACGAATTCACCTACCCGCATGCCAGTCGATCTACAGCGCTCGCTCGACCGCGGCGAGCAACGCGGGGGCCTCCGCCGCCGGCACGCCGCCGCCCTGCGCGAGGTCGGCGTTGCCGCCGCCACGGCCGGACAGGGCGCCCTTGACCAGGTCACCGGCGGACAGGCCGCGGCCCTTCGCGGCCGCGTTGATGCCGACGACGAGCGACGCCTTGCCGCCCGCGCGGGCGGCGACGGCGACGACCGCGGGCCGCTCCGCCGGGATCCGGCCGCGGATCTCCTGCACCAGCGTCCGGACCTCGTTCGCGGAGGTGCCCTCGGGCGCCTCGGTGCCGACGTACGCGACGCCGTGCACGTCCTTCGCCGCGTCGGCGAGCCCGCCGGCGTTGGCGAGGACCAGCTGGGTGCGCAGCTTCTCCAGCTCCCGCTCGGCGTCGCGCAGCTGCGCGACGGTCTGCTCGACCCGGTCGGCGACCTGGTCGCCCGGGACCCGGAAGAGCTCGGCCAGGCGCGACACGAGGACGTGCTCCCGCGCCAGGTGCCCGAACGCGTCCAGACCGACGAGCGCCTCGACCCGTCGTACACCCGAACCGATCGACGACTCGGAGAGGATCTTCACCAGGCCCAGCTGGCTGGAGCGCTCGACGTGCGTGCCGCCGCAGAGCTCGCGGGCGTAGTCGCCGACCTCGACGACGCGGACCTCGTCGCCGTACTTCTCGCCGAACAGCGCCATGGCGCCGAGCTTGCGCGCCTCCTCCTGCGACGTGACGAACGCGTGCACCAGCAGGTCCCGCAGCAGCACCTCGTTCACCTGCTGCTCGACGTCGTGCAGCACGCTCTGCGGCACGGCGCCGGGGGTGTTGAAGTCGAAGCGGAGCCGGCCGGGCGCGTTGAGCGAGCCCGCCTGGGTCGCCGACTCGCCGAGGAAGTTGCGCATCGTCTGGTGGATGAGGTGGGTCGCGGTGTGCGCCCGCGACACGGCCCGCCGGCGCGCGGTGTCGATCTCCGCGAACGCCGACTCGCCGGGCCGGATCTCGCCCTCGAGGATCTTCACCCGGTGCACGATCAGCCCGGGCAGCGGGCTCTGCACGTCGAGGACCTCGGCCTTGCCGCTGCCGGTGGTGATGACGCCCAGGTCGGGCATCTGGCCGCCGCCCTCCGCGTAGAACGGGGTGGCGTCCAGCACCAGCGAGATCTCCTCGCCCTGGCCCCCCGCGGCGGCACCGAGCAGCGACCGCACGACCGACTCCCGGGCCACCTCGCGGTAGCCGGTGAACTCGACCGGCCCGCCCTGCTCCAGGGCGGCGCGGAACTGCGACAGGTCGGCGTGGCCGGTCTTGCGGGCCTTCGCGTCGGCCTTGGCGCGGGTGCGCTGCTCGGCCATGAGGCGGCGGAAGCCCTCCTCGTCGACCGTCAGGCCCTGCTCGGCCGCGATCTCCAGGGTCAGGTCGATCGGGAAGCCGTACGTGTCGTGCAGCTGGAACGCCTTGTCCCCGGACAGCACGGTCTTCGACGCGGCGCGCGTCTCCGTGACGGCGGTGTCGAGGATCGTGGTGCCCGCCTTCAGCGTCTGCAGGAAGGCCTCTTCCTCGCCGTACGCGTACGTCGAGATGCGGTCGAAGTCCGCCGCGACCTCCGGGTAGGACGGCGACATGCAGTCCCGCGCGATCGGCAGCAGGATCGGCAGCGCCGGACCCTCGTGCCAGCCGAGCAGGCGGATCGAGCGGATCGCCCGGCGCAGGATGCGGCGCAGCACGTAGCCGCGGCCCTCGTTCGACGGCGTGACCCCGTCGGAGATCACCATGAGCGCGGTGCGGACGTGGTCGGCGATGACGCGCAGCCGCACGTCGTCGGGGTGCGACTCGCCGGCCACCTTCGACACGGTCTGCCCGTAGCGCTTGCCGGTCATCTCCGCGGCCTTGCTCAGGATCGGGTTGACCTCGTCGATCTCGTACAGGTTGTCGACGCCCTGCAGCATCGAGGCGATGCGCTCCAGGCCCATGCCCGTGTCGATGTTCTTCGCCGGCAGCTCACCGACGATGTCGAAGTCCTCCTTCGACCGCACGTTGGTGATCTCGTACTGCATGAAGACGAGGTTCCAGAACTCCAGGTAACGGTCCTCGTCGACCTCCGGGCCGCCCTCCTTGCCGTAGGCGGGGCCGCGGTCGTAGTACAGCTCGGAGCACGGCCCGGCCGGCCCGGGGATGCCCATCGACCAGAAGTTGTCCTTCTTGCCGCGCCGCACGATCCGCTCGGCGGGCAGGCCGGTCTTCTTCCAGATCTCGATCGCCTCGTCGTCGTCGAGGTAGACCGTCGCCCAGATCCGCTCCGGGTCCAGGCCGAAGCCGCCCTTGTCGACCGGGTTGGTCGACAGGTCCCAGGCGAGCTTGATCGCGCCGTCCTTGAAGTAGTCGCCGAAGCTGAAGTTGCCGTTCATCTGGAAGAACGTGCCGTGCCGGCTGGTCTTGCCGACCTCGTCGATGTCCGGCGTCCGGATGCACTTCTGCACGCTCGCGGCCCGCGGGTAGGGCGGCGTGCGCTGGCCGAGGAAGAACGGCACGAACTGCACCATGCCCGCGTTGATGAACAGCAGGTTCGGGTCGGCGATCGCCGGCAACGGCGCGCTCGGCACGACCGTGTGTCCCGCCCCCTCGAAGTGGGCGAGGAAACGACGCTTGATCTCCGCGGTCTTCATCGGTGCTGCCGGCCTTCCGGGTAAAGGTCTTCGTCGAGGGTCGCGCCTTCCGCGAACGCGGCGTGGATCTCGGCCTCACGCTCCGCCATGCCGTCACGCACGTCGTCGACAAACCCGCGGACGGTGCCGGCGAGACCGACGGCCGAGTCGCGCGCCGAGGCGGCGATGCCCTGCGGGGTGAAGGCCTGCGCTTTCTTGGTGACCGCGCGGACGACCAAAGCGCCTATGGCGAGTCCGATCCCGAGCCACAGCATGCGCCGCATGGCTCAACCTTTCTTGTCTCGTTTGTCAGGTGTACGGGCAGCGTCCGCGCGACTAGGCGCGCTTGCGCCGCGACTGCTTGATCTGTTCGCGCACCTCGGCCTCGTCGGCGGCGGCGCGGCGGTTGGCGGCGGCCTTGCGCACGCCATAGCCGAACGCGGCGACCTTCACGAGCGGGTTCGCCGCGGCCGCACTGACCACTGTGGACAGGTTCGCCACGTTGGCGCTCACGTGCGACACGTTCTCGGTGATCGTGTCGATGCGCGCCAGCTGCATGTTTACCCCGTCAAGCGTGGTGTGCACCTGGCTGAGGGCCACGTTGACATTGTCGATCGTGCTGTTGATCCGCTCCAGCATGGGGGTCGTCTGGTCCGCGGCGTCGCGCAGCGCGCCGGTCGCCGCGTCGATCGTGTGCCGGACCCGGAGGATCGGCACCGCGAGCACCAGCACGAGCACGAAAAAACCACCCGACGCCACCAGCGCCGCGATACCGCCCAGGGACACGGTCACGCCCGTTTCCTCCTTCACCCGCGTGGATGCGCTCATCCAACGGAGGAACCCTACCCTCCGTGATGAGGCGGCGCTTCTCGACCGGCCGGTGTCGCCGTCAACCGCCGCCCTGCTCGCCACCTGGGCCGTAGCTGATCCGGTTGAAGACTTTGATGGTCGCCACCGCGAGGGGGCAGATCGCGGTGGGCGCGGGGCCCGGCTCGCCCTCCCCCGACGGCTGCGGCGCCGGGTCCTGCGACGCGGGCTGGCTGGCCGGTGCCTTCGGCGTCGGCTTGCCCGACTGGGACGGGTTCGCCTGCGACGGGTTCACCGTCGGGCGGGCGCCCTTCACCTCGCAGACGGCCGCGCGCACCCACAGGTCCAGGACGTATTCGTCGCGCTGCCAGCACGTCTCGATCCCGTCGACGCCCTCGGCCTGGCAGTCGGGGATGTCCCACTCGACCCAGCCGGCGTCCTTGAGCTTGCCGACGAACGCCCGGTTGGTCTCCTCCGGCCCGCGCGCCGACTCCCAGGTCCGCTGCCGGGACCGGCACTCCCGGATGCACCAGCGGCTGCCGAGCGCCCCGTCGGTCGGGTTGCGGGCCGCCCACTCCGGCAGGTTGAGGTTGTCGAGCTCCACGAACACCGGGTCCCTGGTGAACTCCCGGATCACGAAGAACGCCGCGGGCGCGCTCACCACCGCGAGCACCACGAAGATGATCGTCGCGAGCCGCAGCTGCCGCACCCGCTTGGCCTGCGCGAGCTGCAGCAGCCCGAACGGCGCGATCTGCGTCGTGGACTCCCAGTCGAACGCACCCGGTGTGGTGGCGATGCCGCGGTACGTGGTCGCGGGGTTGGGGTCGAACCGCGCCAGGTCCACGAACGGCTTCGGCGGCGCCTCCCCCGGCTGTCGCGGCACACCGTAGGGCGAGGGCCGCCCGCCCGGTGCGTTGACCGGTGGCCGCCCGCCGGGCGCGCCGTGCGGGCCGCGCTGCTGCGGTCCCCGCTGCTGCGGACCGCCGCCGGGGTGCGCCGGACCCTGCGCGCCGCCGGGACCACCGCCGGGACCACCGCCGGGCGGGCCGCCATGGGGGCCGTGCTGGTTGCCGGCCGGGGCGCCCGTTTGAGGGCCACCGCGCCCGAACGACTCGCCCTGGGCACGGCCGTGCGGGTCGCTCTGGGGGCCGGTGCCGGTCCGCGGGCCGCTCTGGCCGCGCGCGCCGAACGGTCCGGGCTCCTGCGGTCCCGTGCCCGCGCCGTGCGGTCCGGTGTGTTGCGGGCCGGTCTTGTCCGGTCCGGGTTGCTGCGAGCCGGCGCCTCTGGAGCCGGCGGAGCCGTGGTCGGCGCGGCCGGCGCGGCCCTGGGTGGCGGCGGGACCCGCCTCGGCGGCGAAGCGGCCGGCCGGCTCGGCGCCGCCGCCGCGGCGCTGCGCCTGCGGGACGGGGCCGGCAGCCGCCTCGAACGACCTCCGGCCACCGCTGGACTCCAGGTCCGGCTCACCACGGCGCTGCGGCGGGATCGGACCGGCGGCCGCCTCGAACGACCTACGACCGCCGCTCGACTCCAGGTCCGGCTCACCACGACGCTGCGGCGGGATGGCACCGGCGGCCGCCTCGAACGACCTACGACCGCCGCTGGACTCCAGGTCGGGTTCGCCACGACGCTGCGGCGGTGGAACGGCGCCGGCAGCCGCCTCGAACGACCTACGACCGCCGCTGGACTCCAGGTCCGGTTCGCCACGACGCTGCGGCGGTGGAACGGCGCCGGCAGCCGCCTCGAACGACCTGCGACCGCCACTGGACTCCAGGTCCGGCTCACCACGGCGGGGTTCGGGCGCGGCCCGCCGCCCGCGCGACGGCGACTCCTCGTCGGCGGCCCGGTGCCCGCCCGGTGCCGCCTCACGGGCTGGGGCGTCCCACGCGGACGGCGCGCCGCCGC
>NZ_JBEXUD010000058.1:0-76182 GCF_040614215.1 Dactylosporangium sp. NPDC006015 | reverse complement strand
AGGGCAGCATCGACCCCGAGCGGGTCGTGGCGCTGCGCGTGTGGGACCCGGCGGCGGCGTGTCGTCGTCGGACCGGCCCGAGGCGATCGGCGGGGAGCCCAGCGCCACCCAGGCCACGACCGCGGCGACCGACACGATGCCCACGCCCGCCGCCGTCACCCGGGCGCGCGACCGCCGGGCCGGGGTGGGCGGGATGACCAGTGCCGACGGTTCGCCGTCCGCCGGAGGCCCGGCCGCCGTCCCCAGGGCCGTCAGGGCCAGCAGCGCCGGGGTGGACGGGACGACCTGCAGCCCGGCGGCCGCGGCGAGCGCCGCCGCGACCTCCGGCGCGTCGGGGCGCTCCGCCGGGTCCTTGCGCAGGCAGCGGTGGCACAGGTCGGCGATCTCCGGCGGGACCCCCGGCGTCTCCGGCAGCGGCGCGGGCGGGAGGTACACGTGCGCGGTGAGCACCTGCGTCGTGCTGTCCGCGGCCCAGGGCAGGTGCCCGGCGAGCAGCTTGTAGAGGATCACGCCGAGCGCGTAGACGTCGGAGGCCGGCTCGATCGCGTCGTCGGTGAGCCGCTCCGGCGCCAGGTACGACGGCGTGCCCAGCACCTGGCCGGACAGGTCGCCGTCGCCGCCGGGGCTGACGGAGGCCGCGATGCCGAAGTCGACGACCTTCGCGCCGCCCGGGGTCACGATCACGTTGGCGGGCTTGATGTCACGGTGCACGAGCGACGCGGCGTGCGCGGCGGTCAGCGCGGCGGCGATCTCGGCGCAGATGCGGAAGGCGACGCTCGGCTCGACCGGCCCGGCGGCGATCCGCTGCGCGAGGGTCGGGCCCGGGACCAGCTCCATCACGACGTACGGGACGAGCTCGCCGTCGTCGGACGCCTCACCGTAGTCGTGGACCTGGGCGATGTTGGGGTGCGACAGGTTCGCCGCGGCCCTGGCCTCGGCGCGTATCCGCCGCAGCGAGTCGGGCTTCGTGAGGTGTGCCCCGTTGAGCATCTTGACCGCGACCGCCCGCCCCAGCACCTCGTCGGTCGCCGCCCACACCACTGCCATCCCGCCGCTGCCGAGCTGCTCCTCCAGACGGTAGCGACCGCCCAGCACCCGCCCCTGCACCTCGAGCCGTCCCTCCGATCCGGTAGCCGTCCTCCGGCGGGCGTCTGGCCGTCTCCACGCATCGACGCTCACCGTGCAGGGCGTATCCTGCCGTGAGCACCCCTCGCGACGCCAGCCACCCCTTGGCCAGTTCGGTCCGGCGCCTGGTCAGGAGCCTTCGAACCGCAGGTCGGTCGACGAGCAGCGACACCTCATCGGCCGGTGGTGCCCGTGGCGGCGCGGACCGCGCCCGGCGACACGCCGAAGGTCCGGCTGAAGGCCCGGGAGAACGCGGCCTCCGACGCGTAGCCGAAGCGGTGCGCCACCTGCGAGAGTGGCTCCGGCGACTGCTGCAGGTGGGTGTGGGCGAGCTGCATCCGCCACTGGGTCACGTACTGCATGACGGGCTCGCCGAGCAGCGCCGTGAACCGGGCGGAGAACGCCGAACGGGACATCGCCGCCTCGCGGGCCAGGGACTCTACGCTCCACGGCGCCTCCGGGGCCCGGTGCATCGCGGCCAGCGCCCGGCCGAGGTGCTCGTCGCGCAGCGCCGCGAGCCAGCCCTGGTGCGCCTCGGGCGCGGTGTCGAGCCAGCCGCGGATCGCCTGCACCACCAGGACGTCGGCGAGGCGGGTCAGCACCGTCTCGCCGCCGGGCCGCAGCGCGGTCGCCTCGGCGGCGATGAGCTGCAGGGTGCTGTGCAGCCAGCCGCCGTCGTCGTCCCACCCGTCGACGTGCAGCACCGGCGGCAGCTGCGCGACCAGCCGCCGGGCCGGGACGTGGTCGCAGCGCAGCACGCAGTAGGTGACCCGGGTCAGCGCGCCGCCGCCGCCGTGGCGCAGCAGCTCATACCGCTCGCTGACCCGCTCGACCGGGATGTCGAACAGCGGCGTGGCGCGGGACCCGCTGTGTCCGCTGTGTCCACTGTGGACGCGGTGCGGGGTGCCGTGCGGGATCAGGGTCAGCCCGCGCGGCCGCAGCGTCCGCGGCGGCTCGCCGTCGACCTCGAGGACGGCCTCGCCGGCGGTGACGACGAGCAGCGCCATGAGCCCGTCCAGCGCGGGCACGGCGATGTCCCACGGCGCGGTCAGCTCCGAGCGGCAGTACAGCGTGCCGGTGAGCCGCAAGAGGTGCAGCGCCTCACCGAGCGGGTCCGCGGCCGGCGGGAGGATCGTCGTCGTCACCTCGTCATCGTCCATGATGCTGGACGATCTGCAAAGACTTCCGGTGTTCCTGTGATTCAGGATCTCGCCGGTACCGGCGAAGCTTGACCACATGAGCAACCTTGTCATCGGCTCGACCGGCAAGACCGGCCGCCGGATCCTCCGCCGCCTCACCGACCTGGGGCACCCCGTGCGTGGCGCCTCCCGCCGCAGCGACCCGCCGTTCGACTGGGAACGACGGGAGACCTGGCCGGCCGTCCTGGACGGCGTCGACGCCGCGTACGTCTCCTACTACTCCGACCTCGCCGCCCCCGAGGCGCCCGCCGCCGTGGAGGCGTTCACGAAGGCGGCCGCGGCGGCCGGCGTCCGGCGGCTCGTGCTGCTGTCCGGCCGCGGCGAGCACCATGCCGAGAGCTGCGAGGACATCGTCCGGGAGTCCGGGCTCGGCTACACGCTCGTGCGGGCCTCGTGGTTCGCGCAGAACTTCGGCGAGGGCGAGCTGCGGCAGGGGGTCATGGACGGCGCCGTCGTCCTGGCCGCCGGCGACGTCGCCGAGCCGTTCGTGGACGTGGAGGACATCGCCGACGTGGCGGTCGCGGCGCTGCTCGACGAGCGGCACGACGGCCGCGTGTACGAGGTCACCGGCCCGCGGCTGCTCACCTTCGCCGAGGCGGCCGCGGAGATCGCGCTGGCGGCCGGCCGGCCGGTCACGTACGTGCCGGTCGGCGTCGAGGAGCTGCGGGCGGCGCTCGCCGGGCACCCGCAGGGCGACCTGTTCGCCGACCTGTGCGGCGAGGTGTTCGACGGGCGCAACGCCAGCCTCGGCACCGGCGTCCAGGACGCCCTCGGCCGGCCGCCGCGGGACTTCGCCGACTACTGCCGCGCCGCCGCGGCGGCTGGGGCCTGGCGGTGATCCGGCGGATCCTGCTGCTCGTCTCGGGGGTCGTGGCCGTCGCGGTCGGGGGCGCCAGCCTGTTCGCACCCGTGGCCTTCCGCCGCCAGTACGGCATCAGCATCGGCACCGACCCCAACCTCCTCAGCGAGACCAGGTCGGCCGGTGGGGCGGTGCTCGCCGTCGGGGTGCTGCTGCTGGCCGGCGCGTTCGTGGCGCGGCTGGCGTTCCCGGCGGCGGTCGCCGGGACCGTGTTCTACCTGGCGTACGCGGTGTCGCGCGGGATGTCGGCGGCGCTGGACGGGGCGCCGGCGAGCGGCCTCGTCGTCGGCGGGATCGTCGAGCTGGCCCTCGGGGTGGCGTGCTGGTTCGCCGCCACCCGCCCGGCGCCGGGCGCTGCCCTGGGCGTGGGCCACTCCAGGCCGGGGTAGCCGGGCGTCGACCACTCCGGGGCGGGGTGGCCGGGCGGTCACCTGGGCGCGGGCCACTCCAGGTCGGGGTCGACGGGCGCCGCGTAGTCGACGCCGGGGACGTCGAAGCCGTACAGGCCGCGGAACTGGGCGCGGAACCAGTCGACGTCGGCGACCTCGGCGATCGTCTCCGGGGTGATCGCGTGCCAGCGCTCCGCGACCGCGGCCTGCACCGCGGGGTCCAACTCCCACCGGTCCAGCCGCAGCCGGCCCTGCTCGTCCAGATCGAGCGGGGCCGCGCCGGTCAGCTGGTCCCACAGCTGCACCGACTGCTCGACCGGCGACTGGAGCGCGTCGCCGAGCACGGCGCGCAGGACGCTGACGTACAGGGCGATGCCCGGGATCGCGGTCGACGCCTGCGTGACGGCCGCGCCGTTGACCGACGTCAGCGCCCGGCCGCCGTGCCCGGCGAGCCGCTCGTCGAGCTCCTTTGCGGTCCGCTCCAGGTGCACCTTCGCCGCGCCGATCGTGCCGTCGCGGTAGATCGCCGAGGTGAGGCCGGATCCGATGTACGACAGGGCCACCGTGCGGAACCCGTCGCGCAGCAGCCCCCGGTCCTGCAGCGCGGTGACCCAGCGGGACCAGTCCTCGCCGCCCATCACCTGCACCGTGTCGGCCGCCTCCTGCTCGCCGGCGGGGGCGGCGGTCACGTCCCGCAGGGCCGCCGTGCCGTCGGCGTCGAACTCGAGCGTCCGCGTCGTGTGCGCCTCGCCGAGCGGCTTGATGACCGACTGGAACGTGGTGCCGGTCCGCGGGTCCGTCCGTCGCGGCGCGGCGACGCTGTACACCAGGACATCCACCTGACCGAACCGCTTCTGCAGCAGGTCGAGGACCTCGTCCTTGGTGGTGTCGGCGAACGCGTCGGCGTTGACGAAGGTGAAGTCGCTGCCGACCTCCGCGGCGACCGCGTCGGTGGCGATCGTGCGATACCAGCCGGCGGTCGCGGTGCGCCGGCCCGGCGGGCGCTCGAACGCGACGCCGACGCCCTGCACGCCGTGCCGGACCAGGCCCGCCAGGGTGGCGGCGAGGCCGTAGCCCGCGCTGGAGCCGATGATGAGCGCGGTGAGCTTCGACGGCTGCCGCTGCGGCGCCGGGATCTGCGC
This sequence comes from Dactylosporangium sp. NPDC006015, assembly GCF_040614215.1. NCBI lineage: Bacteria > Bacillati > Actinomycetota > Actinomycetes > Micromonosporales > Micromonosporaceae > Dactylosporangium > Dactylosporangium sp. NPDC006015. Next base: position 71,468 of record NZ_JBEXUD010000058.1, on the reverse strand, counting down.
GACCATGTCGGCGACGCTGCGGAAGCAGCCGGCGGGGTGCGCGTCGAGCAGCAGGAACCCTCGCCCGGTGGGACTGACGACACGTGCGGCCACGACTGCTCCCTCGATCATCCGGCGGTGCGTTCACATCCTGTCATGCCCCCGGCGGTGCCGCGCCGTGAGCTTCCGCGTGTACGTGGAGCAGGGCTGGGCCGCGGTGAACGGCCTGGTCTTCCGGACCGGCGGCGTGATCCCCGTCGACGACCGGGTCAGGCTGGAGTCGCACCGGATCGTCTTCGACGCCATCACCGGCCTCATCGTCTTCAGCGTGACGACGTCGCGGGCCGGCGAGGCGGGCGACGACGACACCGACCCCGACGAGTCCGCCCTCACCGCCGCCCGTGCCGTCGCCCCTGAGGGCATGCGCCTGCGGGTCCGCGCGCTGGACCAGCCGCTGCCGCCCGGCCGCAGCTTCCGGGTGGACCTCGACTCGGGCGCCGTCATCGAGGTCCGCAACCGGGCTCAGCCGTAGTGCATGTCGTCGGCCTCGACGACGCTCTTCTTCGCCGGGGCCTTGATCTGCGTCGGCGTGTTGTGCCCGCTCAGCGTCGTGACCAGCTTCAGCGTCTTGTCCTTGCCGGTCAGCTCGACCGCGATCGACGTGACCCAGCCCTGCTCGTCGACGCTGATGGTGAACGGGCTGTTCTCCCCGCCGATCGACCAGATGCTCGGCGCGCCGACGGGCAGGAACTCGGGCTTGGCGCCGCCCGATATCGACCGCTGTTGACACGGTGGTGGGGTGGTCCTACGTTGAACGTATGTTCAGAACTTCTGTTCAGGACGATTGGTTCGACGTCGCGGTGGTCGGGGCGGGGCTGGCGGGCCTGGCCACGGCGCTGCGGCTGCAGGCGGCCGGCCGCACGACGGTGGTGCTCGAGGCGCACGGCCACGCGGGCGGCTGCGCCGGCTACTACCGCCGTCGCGGCTTCTCCTTCGACGTCGGCGCCACCACGCTCGTCGACTTCGAGCCCGGCGGCGTGGGCGCCGAGCTGTTCGACGCCGTCGGCATGCCGCCGCTGCCCGGTGAGGCGCTGCCCGGGTATGTGGCGTGGCTGCCCGATCGCACCGTCGTGCTGCACCGCGACGCCGGCGCCTGGCACCGGGAGCGACTGCGGGCGCTCGGCGACACCGACCGGCACCGCCGGTTCTGGGCGCTGCTCGACCGGCTCGCCGACGCGTTCTGGCTGGCCAGCCGCGCGGGCGCGAGGATGCCCGTGCGAGGCCCGGCCGACCTGGTGCACAACGCGCGGGCGATGCGCCTCACCGACCTGCACCTGGCCCGGCACGTCACCGGCACGCTCGGCGGGGCGCTGCGGCGGCACGGGCTTCGCGACGACGCCGCCCTGGTCGGGCTGCTGTCGATGCTCGTCGAGGACACCGTGCACAGCACCGTCGACGACGCCCCGCTGGTCAACGCGGCGCTCGGCATCACCATCCGCGGCGCCGGGCTGACCCGCGCGACCGGCGGCATGCGCGGCTTCTGGCGGGCCGCCGTGGCGCACTACCGGTCGCTCGGCGGCGACCTGCGCTGCGGCTGGCGGGTCACCGGCGTGACCGGCGCCGCCCCGCACTTCACCGTCGACGGGCCGCGCGGCACCGTCCGGGCGGCGCAGGTCGTCAGTGCGGTGCCGGTGGCCACGACCGCGTCGCTCGCCCCCGCCGTCCGGCCCGCCCTGGAGCGCTTCCTGCGCCGTGACGCCGGCGACCTCGGCGGCGCGGCCATGGTGTGCCTCGGCGTGCCCGAGGAGGAGGTGGCCGGGCAGGAGTTCACCCACCACCAGCTGCTGCGCTCCTACGCCGAGCCGCTCGGCGACGGCAACAACATGTTCGTCTCCGTGTCGGCGGCAGGCGACCACGACAGCGCCCCGCCGGGCCACCGCGCCGTGATGCTGTCCACCCACACCGGCCTCGCGGGCTGGGAGGACCTGGACGACGCCGGGCACGCCCGCCGCCGCGCCGCCCTCGGCGACCGGCTCGTGGCCGAGGCCCGGCGGGTCTTCCCGCGGCTCGGCGAGCGGGCCGTGGTGCGGGAGGTGGGCACGCCGCGGACCTATGCGCGGTTCACGTCCCGCCCCCTCGGCGCCGTCGGCGGCGTCCGGCAGCGCCCCTCCAACGCCAACCAGCACGCCGTCCCGCACCGCTCGGCCGTGCCCGGCCTCTGGCTCGTCGGCGACTCCACCTGGCCCGGCCTCGGCACCGTCGCCTGCGTCCTGGGCAGCCGCATCGTCGCCGAAGGCGTGCTCGCAGGCCCCGGCGCGGAGCGCGGCGTGCCCGTCACGGACAGCCTGGTGCGGGCATGAAACCGGCGCTGGACGACCTCGGCACGGACCTGCTCGCCACCAGGCCGGGGCAGCGGCGGCTGGCCCTCACCCGACCGGCGCTCGGCGTCGCCGTCTACGTGGTGGTCGCGGCCCTCGGATGGTGGTGGGTGACCCCCGTCGTCATGTTCGGGATCTTCGTCGCGGTCGTCACCGTCACCCACGACGTGGTGCACCGGTCGATCGGGCTCGGGCCGCGGGCGACCGAGTGGGCGCTGTTCCTGTGCGGCCTCGTCCTGGTGGAGAGCGGGCACGCCTACCGGGCGACCCACCTGCAGCACCACCGGGCGTTCCCCGCGCCGGAGGACGACCCGGACCGCGATCCGGAGGGCTACCCGGCGCACATCAGCCTGCTCGGCGCCGCCTGCTACGGGCCGGTGTTCCTGGTGCGGTTGTGGCGGTGGGCGTACCGTCGCAGCCGCCGGGACCGCGGGTGGCTGGTCGCGGAGGCCGCCGCGCCGGTCCTCGTCATCGCCGGCGGGGTCGCCCTGCTGCCGGTCACGCCGATGCTGCTCTGGTATGCGGTGATGGCGGTCGTCGGCAGCTGGGTCTATCCGGTGCTGACGGTGTACCTGCCGCATCACGACTTCGGGGACACGCCCCTGACGCAGACGCGGACCCTGCGCGGGCGGGTGATCCCGGCCGTGTTCCTGGAGCTGACCTACCACCTGGAGCACCACCTGTACCCGCAGGTGCCCAGCCACCGGCTCGCGGAGCTGGGGCGGCGGCTCGACCCGTTCCTCGCCGCGTCCGGAGTCCGGCCGCACCGGGTGATCTGACATCGCCTACCGTTGCCGGTGATGCCGCGCCGAACCGAGACCCGCGAGCGCATCCTGCGCGCCGCCGTCGACACCCTCGCCACCCAGGGCTTCTCGACCAGCACCGCGAGGGCCATCGCGGCCACCGGCGGCTTCGCGCCCGGCGTCATCTACTACCACTTCGAGGACCTCGAGGACCTGCTGCTCGCGGCTATGCGGCACAGCAGCGACAGCCGGATGGAGCGCTACACCGCCCGCACGAGCGGCGTCCGCGGTGCCCGGGAGCTCCTGCCGACGCTGCGGGAGCTGTACGAGGAGGACGTCGCCACCGGTCACATCGCCGCCGTGCAGGAGCTGGTCGCCGGCGCGGTCGGCGCCACCCGCCTCGCCGAAGGGGTCCGCGCCGAGATCCGGCGCTGGGAGGACTTCACCGAGGCGCTGATCGGCCGCCTGCTCGGCGACAGCCCCCTCGCCGCCCTCATCCCCGGCCGCGAGGCCGCCATGGCGGCGATGGCCTTCTACCTGGGCCTGGAGATGCTGACCCACCTCGACGGCGACCGCGGCCGCAGCGACACCCTGTTCGCCGCGGCCGCCGGCCTCGCCGACATGCTCGACGCCCTGACCGGCCTCACCGGGGGCGACGAGCAGGGCTGACCTCCCACGGCCGCGCTGCGCCGCAGGCCCGGGGACCGTCGACCGCCACCCCACGCGTGCGGGCTACGGCAGCGGTGACGGCACGACGATCGAGCCGATGGAGGCGTCGCCGAGGCCGCAGTACAGGCGGACGGTGCCGCCGTCGAGGACCTCCATCGAGCCGGGGAAGACGACGTCGGCGAGGTCGGCGCGCTTCGGCGGCGCGGGCGGGAAATCGGCGCGCATCGCGATGACCGCCGGCGCGGTCGTCGTGCAGGCGGCGGGGTCGATGGTCCACCAGGCGCCGGCGTACTCCTGCGGGCCGCCCTCCTCGCCGACGGCGACGTGACCGAGGACGCCGATGCGGTCGCCGAGGTCGTACAGCTCGTTGACGCCGAGCTTGGTGTCCTCGGCGACCTGGTCGTGGAAGATGTGCGCCTTGGCGATGAGCTCCGCGGACAGTTGCGTGTAGTCGTCGGTGAGGATGAGGCTCACCCGGCCGCGCCCGGCGGTGCCACCCTGCGGCCGGCCGCACACGGCGAGGCCGTCGCGGCGCTGCAGCAGCCGGATGTCCTTCATGCCCGGCACCTCGACGAACGGCCGGGCCGGGTCGAGCCGCTCGACGTCGGGTGCGGCGTAGAAGCGGGTGACGACGCCCGGCGGGTCGGTGCCGAAGTCCAGCGAGACCACGCCGAGGACCAGCACCGGCGAGCCGTCAGGGCCCAGGACCCAGGCGGCGAACGGGTCCTCCGCCGCCGTGAACACCGGCATGCCGGGCGCCTCCCGCCAGCCGTCACCGGTGCGCTCGTAGAAGCGGACCTCGGGATCCCACGACGACCGGTCACGCCAGTAGCTGCCGGGCGACTCGACCCGCACCGCGAGCAGCGTCCGGCCGGCCTGCCGGATCAGGCAGGGGTTGTACGCGAGGCGGTCGCCGACGCCCGGGATCGGCTCGGCGACCCCGGTCGGGCGGCCGGGGCGGCGCAGGTGGGCGGCGACGAGGTCGCGGTACCCGGCGGGAGGCAGCGTCACACAAGCACCGTAACGCCGTCACCAGGTGTGGAAGGCGGGAAACCGGGGTGAACGTCGGAAGCGGCGGCACCCGCCGCGCCGGGGCGGCCACGGTGCGTGCCCGGCACTAAGCTTCGGTGATGGCACACGACGGCGCGCGGCGTGCGACCTCGCCGGCCACGGCGGACGGTGCTGCCGGCACCGTGCCCTCCGTCGTGCGGGCGCTGCTGGCGGCGGTGCCGGTCGGGTGCTCGTGGCTGCTGCCGCTGACCGGCGAGGACGGCGAGGTCGCCGACTTCCTCGTCGCCGCGGTGGGCGGCCAGGCCGGGGACATCTACGGCCGTGGTCTCGAGCGGGTGGGGGAGCGGGTCAGTGACCTGTACCCGAGCATGGTCGGCGGACCGTTGTGGGACCTGTACCTGCGGGTGCTCGCCGACGGGGTGCCCGCGGAGCTGCCCGCCTTCCGGCATGCCGAGCGGCGGGCCGGGATCGTGGCCGACTCGCTGTTCGAGGTGAGCGTCCAGCCGGTCCTCGGCGGGCTGCTGGTGTGGTGGCAGCGCACCGACGAGGCCCGCCGCCGGCTGGAGCGCACCGAGCAGCTCGGCAGCCTCGGCTGGGCCGAGCACGACCTGATCACCGGGTGCAGCGACTGGTCGCCGGGGATGTTCCGGATCTTCGGGCGGGATCCGGCGCTGGGGCCGATGACACGGTCGGAGCAGGCCGCGGCGCTGCTGCCCGACGACCGCGGGGTGAGCGAGACCGCCTGGCAGACCCTGGACAGCGGCGCCGCGTCCGACGTGACCGTCCGGTTCCGGACCGCGGACACGGTGAAGTACCTGCGGATCCTGTCCGACGTCGCCCGCGACGCCGACGGCAGCCCGCTGAAGGTCTATGCCGTCGTGCAGGACGTCACCGCCCGCGAGGACGCCCGCACCGCGATGGATCGGCTCCGCGACCAGCTGCGCACCCGGGAGATGACGGCGCTCGCCGAGCACCGGCTCGCCGCGCAGCTGCAGAACCTGATCCAGCCGGTGCCGCCGGAGCCATTCCCCCTGGCCGGGCTGCGGGCCGTGGTCAGCTACCTGCCCGCGGAGAGCGCCGTGCAGGTCGGCGGCGACTGGTACCACGCGCAGACCCTGCCGGACGGGCGCGTGGTGCTCGCGGTCGGCGACGTCGCCGGGCACGGGCTGGACGCCGCCAACGGCATGGCGCACCTGCGGTTCTCGCTGGTGGCGTGGCTGTCCATCGGCATCCGTGACCCCGGCACGCTGCTCGCCCACATGAACCAGCTGTCCCTGCAGCTCGGCATCACCGGCACGGCGGCGATCGGGCTGTACGACCCCGCCACCCGCACCCTGGCGTGGGCGCGGGCCGGGCACATGCCGCCGCTGCTGGCCCGGGCCGGGGTGACCACGGAGCTGGACCGGCCCGCGGGCCTGCTGCTCGGCGCCGCCGGCGACTCCGCCTATCCGGTCGTCACGGCGGCACTGCGCGACGACGACCTCGTGCTCTTCTACACCGACGGCCTGATCGAGCGCCGGTCCACCGACAGCGACGTGATGCTCGGCCGCGTCAAGCAGACCATGTCCGCCGTCTCCGCCGAGGCGGGGCCCGAGCAGCTGACCCGGCTCCGCGGCCTGCTCCGCTACGCCGGCCCCGACGACGACACGTGCACCCTGGCGGTGTGCGTACAACCCTGACAGTGCCCGCTACAGGCCCGCTACAGGCCCGCTACAGGCCCGCTACAGGTGCAGGCGGAGGCGGACCGTGGTGCCGTCGGGGCCGCTGACCGTGTCGACCTGGTCGCAGATCCGCTCGACGATCGCCAGCCCCCTGCCGCGGACCGCGTCCACCGCCGGCATCGGCCGCGGGAACGCGCGCGGCGGACCCTGGTCCACGACGTCGCAGACGATCTGCCCGTCGTCGGCCCAGAGGCTGACCCGGCCGCCGCCGGTCGTGTGCTGCAGCGTGTTGGTCGCCAGCTCATTGACGGCGAGCATCAGCAGCTCCGTGCGGGTCGGCGACATGCCCGACGCGAGGGCCTGGGTCCGCACGAACGCCCGCACCGCCCCGAGGTCGCCGGGCGCGCTGTAGTCGACCGACGGGGCGCTCATGCCGCCATATCCGTCTCCGTGGGCGGGGCCAGCAGGTCGCCGACGCCGGTCATGTCCAGGACGTGGGCGACCACGCCGGCGGCGTTGACCACCTGCAGCCTGCGGCCCTGCCGCTGGGCGGCGTGATGGCCGGCGACCAGCGCGTGTATGCCGCTGGAGTCGATGAACCGCAGGGCGGCCAGGTCGACGACGACCACCGGCGCGAGGTCGACGGCCGCCAGCAGCGCCGACGTGAGCTCCTCGCGGCAGGCCAGGTCGCACTCACCGGCCAGGGCCACGACGGCCCGGCCGTCCACCTCGGACGTCTTCACCTCGAACTGTGCCATCGACCTCAGCACCCCCTCGCCACCGACCCGGCACCCATCATGGCACCTGAGACCGGGCGGCAGGGCATCAGCCGACCGCCCGACCCGCCGAGAGGACGCGGGGGCGCGGCGACGTGACCGGGCCTGCTTCACTCGTATCCGTGGAACACGTGCTGGACCCCGACGACCGGACGCTGCACGGCTACTTCTCGCGGGACCGCCCGCCGGCGCTGACCGTGCGGCCCGGCGACACCGTGACCTTCCGGACCCTGGACTGCTGGTGGTCCGCCGGCCGCTACGCCGGCGAGCCGGTGCCGGACCGGCCGCGGGTGCCGCAGTACCGCGACGGGTACGGGCACGCGCTCACCGGGCCGGTCGAGATCGAAGGCGCCACGCCCGGGCAGACCCTCGAGGTCCGCATCGACGAGGTGGTGCCGGCGGCGTGGGGCACCACCGTCGCCGGCGGCTGGCCGAGCGGCCCGAACCGCCGGTACCACCTGGAACACGACGGCGTCGTGCACGCCTGGGACCTCGACCCCGCCACGATGACCGGCCGCAACCAGCACGGCCACACCGTGCCGCTGCGCCCGTTCATGGGCGTGATGGGCATGCCGCCGGCCGAGCCGGGGGAGCACTCGACGATCCCGCCGCGGGCGCACGGCGGCAACATCGACTGCAAAGAACTCGTCGCCGGCACCACGCTGCTGCTGCCGGTCCCCGTCGACGGCGCCCTGTTCTCCGTCGGCGACGGGCACGCCGCGCAGGGCGACGGCGAGGTCAGCGGCACCGCGATCGAGTGCCCGATGGACCGGGTGACGCTCACGTTCGGGCTGCGCGACGACTTCCCCGTGTCCGGCCCCGTCGCCCGTACCGGCGACGCATGGCTGACGATGGGCCTCGGCGACACCCTGGACGACGCCGCCTACGCCGCGCTGGACGCGATGTTCGCGCTGCTGGAGCGGCTGCACGGGGTGCGGCGCGCCGACGCCGTCGCGCTCGCCAGCGTCGCGGTCGACCTGCGGGTGACGCAGATCGTCAACCAGGTCGTCGGCGTGCACGCCGTCCTGCGCGACGGGGCGCTCACCACCGGTGGGTGAGACGCGGCCTGTGCACCCCGGCGAGCCTTGAATCGGCTGCAGCAGCCGGAGGCTCAGGAGGGATGCACACATGGCACGCGCTGTGGGAATCGACCTCGGCACGACCAACTCCGTGATCGCCGCGTTCGAGGGTGGCCGTCCCACCGTCCTGCCCAGCGAGGAAGGCAGCAGGACGACGCCGTCCGTCGTCGCGTACACCGGCACCGGCGAGCGGCTCGTCGGGCAGCTCGCCCGCCGGCAGGCGGTGCTGAACCCCAAGGGCACGATCTACTCCGCGAAACGCTTCATCGGCCGCCGCTTCGACGAGGTCAGCGAGGAATCGCGCGGCGTCACCTACGACGTGGTGCCGGGCCCCGACGGCATGGTGCGCTTCGACGTGCGCGACAAACAGCTGTCGCCGGAGGAGGTGTCCGCGCAGATCCTGCGCAAGCTCGCCGACGACGCCGCCAAGCACCTCGGCGAGAAGGTGACCGAGGCGGTCGTCACGGTCCCGGCGTACTTCAACGACGCGCAGCGGCAGGCGACCAAGGACGCGGGGAAGATCGCCGGGCTGAACGTGCTGCGGATCATCAACGAGCCGACGGCGGCCGCGCTCGCGTACGGGCTGGACAAGCAGGGCCACGAGACGGTCCTCGTGTTCGACCTCGGCGGCGGCACGTTCGACGTCAGCATCCTCGACGTCGGCGACGGCGTCGTGGAGGTCCGGGCGACGTCCGGCGACACGCACCTCGGCGGCGACAACTTCGACCACCGGCTCGTCGAGCACATCGCCGACCAGTTCCAGCGGGAACAGGGCATCGACGTGCGCACCGACCCGCAGGCGCTGCAGCGCCTCACCGAGGCCGCCGAGCGCGCGAAGATCGAGCTGTCGTCGGTGACGCAGACCCAGGTGAACCTGCCGTTCATCACCGCCGACGCGACCGGCCCGAAGCACCTGACGATGACGCTCACCCGGGCCACGTTCGAGGAGCTGACCCACGACCTGCTCGAACGCACCATGGAGCCGGTCCGGCAGGCGATGCAGGACGCGAAGGCGGGCGCCGGCGACCTCGACGAGGTGATCCTCGTCGGCGGGGCGACCCGCATGCCGGCCGTGCAGGCCCTCGTCCGCCGGCTCACCGGCGGCAAGGACCCCAACATGTCCGTGAACCCGGACGAGGTCGTCGCCCTCGGCGCCGCCATCCAGGCGGGCGTGCTCAAGGGCGACGTGCAGGACGTGGTCCTGCTCGACGTGACGCCGCTGTCGCTGGGCGTTGAAACCCTCGGCGGCCTCATGACGAAGGTGATCGAGCGGAACACGACGATCCCGGCCCGGCGCGCCGAGACGTTCTCCACCGCCGACGACAACCAGCCGGCCGTCGACGTGGTCGCGCTGCAGGGCGAGCGGGAACGCGCCGCCGACAACCGGGTCCTCGGCCGGATGCGGCTGGAGAACATCCGGCCCGCGCCGCGCGGCACCCCGCAGATCGAGGTCACGTTCGACGTCGACGCCAACGGCATCCTCAACGTGTCGGCGAAGGACAAGGACACCGGCGCCGAGCAGAAGATCACCATCACCGAGAGCGGGACCCTCGACACCGCCGAGGTCGAGCGGATGGTACGCGAGGCCGAGGAGCACCGGGCCGAGGACCGGCAGGTCCGGGAGCGGATCGACGCCTCCAACGAGCTCGACAGCGTGGCGTACCAGCTGGAACGCGCCCTACAGGAGCACGGCGACGTGCCGGAGCACGAGCGGGCCCGCGCCACGATGCTCGTCGCGGACGCCCGCCGGGCGGTGGAGGAGCAGGCGCCGGCGGCCCGCATGCGGCAGCTCACCGAGGACCTGCGGCAGATGACCCTGGCGCTGGGCAGCCGGGCCGCCAGGCCGTCCCAGGCCGGCGCCGCGGCACCGCAGGACGCCGACGACGTCATCGACGCCGACTTCAACACAGGGTCATGAGCGGGCCGGCGCGGAGCTCCAGGTCAGGGCGGCGCCGGAGCGCGGCGGAGGTCAGGTCATGACCCAGGAGCACGAGGTCGCGGAGCTCACCGAACGGTGGCAGCGGGCCGCGGCGGACGTGGAGAACACCCGCAAGTGGGCCGAGCGGCAGGCGGCGCGGCAGCGGCAGGAGGAGCGGACCGCGATCTCCGCGGCGTGGCTGCCCGTCCTGGACAACCTCGACCTGGCGCTGCGGCACGGCGACGCCGACCCCCGCACGATCGTCGAAGGTGTGGAAGGCGTCCGCGAGCAGGCCCTCGCCGTGCTCGCCGGCTTCGGGTTCGCGTCGTTCGGCGAGGTCGGCGAGCCGTTCGATCCGGTGCGGCACGAGGCGGCCGAGGTCGTGCGCGACAGCGACGCGCCGCCCGGGACCGTCGTGCGGGTGCTGCGGCCGGGGTACGGGGACGGCGAGCGGCTCCTGCGGCCGGCGGTCGTCGCGGTCAGCGCGCCGGTGCTGCTGGGCGACAGGGAGAACGGGCCCGACGGTGAGTGAGCGGCGCGACCCGTACCAGGTGCTCGGCGTGGCCAGGACCGCGACACCGGAGGAGATCCAGCGCGCGTACCGGACCCTGGCCCGCCGGCAGCACCCAGACATCAACAAGGAGCCCGGCGCCGAGGACCGCTTCAAGGAGATCAACGAGGCGTACCACGTGCTGTCCGACCCGGAGCGCCGCGCCCGCCACGACAAGGCCGGGCGGGAGCGGGCCCGTCCGCGGGGGGTGCAGACCGTCGACATCGACGACCTTTTCAGCAGCATGTTCGGCGGGCGGTACGGCACGGGCGCCGACACCGAGGCGCGCATCACGGTCGGCGTCGAGGAGGCGTTCCGCGGCGGGCGCCGCACGGTGACCCTGCCGGACGCCGACGGCCGCCCCCGCCGCTACGACGTGAACATCCCCGCCGGCGTCGTCGACGGCCAGCGGATCCGGCTCGCGGGCCAGGGCGCCCCCGGCGTCGCCGGTGGCCCGCCCGGGGACCTGTACCTCGTCGTCGCGCTCGCGCCGCACCCCCGGTTCCGGGTCCAGGGCCGGGACGTGGTGCTCGACCTGCCGGTCGCGCCGTGGGAGGCGGCCCTCGGCGCGCGGGTGCCGCTCGACGCCCCCGGCGGTCCGGTGCGGGTGGACGTGCCGGCCGGCACGTCGTCCGGGCGGCGGCTGCGGCTGCGCGGGCAGGGGCTGCCCAACCCGCGCGGCCGCCCCGGCGACCTGTACGCCGAGGTGCGGATCATGGTGCCGGCGACGCTGAGCACGCGGGAGCGTCACCTGTTCGAGGAGCTCGGGAAGGCGTCGGCGTACGACCCGCGGGGCCGCTGAACAGGCGCCGCCGCACCGGATCGCGTACCGTGCTGCTGTGATCGGCTCGGACGGATACCCGGCCACCAGAGTGTGGGACCGGTGGAGCAGCACCCGGTGGTTCGCGTCGGTGCTGATCGCGATGGTGGTGCTCGTCGTGTGCGGCGCGGCCGTCGGCGCGGGGGTGCTGAGCCACACCGCGGGGGTGTCCAACCGGCTCAGCGATCGGATCTCACCGGCCCGCACCGCGGTCGTCGAGCTGACCGCAGCCCTCGTCGACCAGGAGACCGGCGTCCGCGGCTTCCTGCTCAGCGGCGACGAGCGGTTCCTGGAGCCGTACGCGCGGGGCGTCGACGGCGAGCGGACCCTGCTGACCCGCATCCGGCAGTTGCTCGCCGGCGAGCCCGTCGCCCTCGCCGACCTCGACCGTGCCGAGGCGCAGGCCCGCGAGTGGCGGACCACCGTCGCGGACCCGGCGATCGAGACCCGCCGCCGCGGCAGCGACCCGGCGGCCGCGGTCGACACCGTGCTCGCCGGCAAGGCCGCCTTCGACGCGGTCCGGGACCGGGTCGCGGCCCTCGACAGGGACCTCGCCGCCATCCGGGACCAGGCCCGCGCGGACCTCGACGCGGCCCGCCGGCTGCGTGACGGCGTGTTCATCGGGATGATCGGGTTCCTGCTGCTGTTCATCGTCGCGATCGCGGTGCTGCTGCGCGTGGTGGTGCTGCGGCCCCTCGACAGGCTCAGCGCCGGCGTGCGGCGGGTCGCCGGCGGCGACTTCGACCACCGGCTCGCCGCGGCCGGTCCGGCGGACCTGGCCAGGCTGACCGGCGACGTCGAGACGATGCGCCAGCGGGTCGTCGACGCGCTCGTGGACAGCCAGCGGGCCCGGGCGAAGCTGGAGCAGCAGCAGCTCGAGCTGCACCGCTCCAACGCCGACCTGGAGCAGTTCGCCTACGTCGCCTCGCACGACCTGCAGGAGCCGCTGCGCAAGGTCGCCTCGTTCTGCCAGATGCTGCAGCGCCGCTACAGCGACCAGCTCGATGACAAGGCCCGGCAGTACATCGCCTTCGCCGTCGACGGCGCGACCCGGATGCAGCGGCTGATCACGGACCTGCTGACCTTCTCGCGGATCGGCCGCGTGTACGACGACAGCCGCTCCGTCGACCTCGACGACGTGGTCGCGCAGGCGGAGGCGAACCTCGCGGGCGCGATCGCGGACCGCGGCGCCCGGGTAGAGCGGCCGCCGCTGCCGACGGTGCCGGGCGACGTGACCCTGCTGACGATGCTGTGGCAGAACCTCATCAGCAACGCCATCAAGTTCCGCCACCCGGACCGGGACCCGGTGGTGCGGGTGGCGGTCGGCGAGGCCGGCGACATGTGGCAGTTCAGCGTCGAGGACAACGGCATCGGGATCGACCCGAAGTACGCGGACAAGATCTTCGTCATCTTCCAGCGGTTGCACTCGCGGGAGACCTACACCGGCACGGGGATCGGGCTGGCGGTGTGCAAGAAGGTGGTCGAGTTCCACGGCGGCGAGATCCGCCTCGACGACACGTACCGCGACGGTGCCCGCTTCGTGTTCACCCTGCCCCGCGAGGCGGCGGCCGCCGACGACCTGGACGCCGTGGGCGAACCGGAGGCGCTGGCCGTGCACTGATGCGGGACGAGCACGGTGCGTAGCGCAATACAATCGTTGCGTAATGTGGCGGAGCATCGGTTTTGACGGGAGCGCCGGAGCGGCCCGTGCCGCCGCCGGCCTGTTCCTGCTCGCCGGCGTCCTCGCCGTCCTCGGCGTCGCCCAGCCGCACAGCCGCGGCGGCGACCTGCTCGTCGTCGCCGTCGCCGACTTCTGCATCGCGGCGGCCGCGTGGTGGGCGCCGTGGCGGCGGCTGCACCCGAGGGCGACCGTGGCGCTCGCGCTCGCGGGGCTGGTGGTGCTGGCGTTCTCGACGTGGGCGTTCGGCGGGACCGCCGCCGGCACCGGGCCGTTCTTCGTCCTGCTCTTCGCGTGGGTCGGGCTGCACCACCCGCCCTGGATCGCGTACGCGCTGTCGCCGCTGACCGCCGCCGCCTACATCGCGCCGCTGATCGCCACGCACCAGCCGCCCGAGGTCGTCGGCAGCGCCGTGGTGTTCGTGCCGGTCGTGACCGCCGTCGCGGTGCTCATCGCGGGGCGGGTCCGGCAGTGGCGGCGGGCCCAGGACGAGGTCGCCGCGGCCGAGCGGTGGCGGGCGTCGCTCATGCTGACCCTGGCGCACGACGTACGGTCGCCGCTGACCGCCGTGCAGGGTGCCCTGGAGCTGCTCGACGAGGACGCGGGCCTGCCGCCGGAGCACCGGGCCCGGCTGACCGCCGCCGCGCTGCGCCAGGTCGCCCGGATCGCGCGGCTGGCCAGCGGGCTGCTCGACGTCGGCCGGGTCGAGGACGGCAGGCTCAAGCTGGACCTGCGCCCCGTCCTGGTGCGCGCGGCGGTCGCGGACGCGGTCCTGCTCACCCCGCAGGCGGACGCCGTCGTCGACGTCGAGCCCGGCCTGACGGTGGTCGCCGACCCCGACCGCCTCGAGCAGATGCTGGTCAACCTGATCGGCAACGCCATGCGGCACGGCGCCGCCCCGATCTGCGTGAGCGCGTCGGCGTCCGGCGGGACCACGACGATCGCCGTCCGCGACCACGGACCAGGGGTGCCGCCGGACGCCGTGAGCGCGTTGTTCAGCCGGTACGGCGGGGGAGCCGCGCCCCATTCCGTCGGCCTCGGCCTGTGGATCGTGCGCGAGCTGGCCCGGGCGCACGACGGCGACCTCACCTACGAGCCCGCCCACCCCGGCGCGTGCTTCGTCATCAGCCTGCCCGCCCGGCCGTGAGCGGCCGTGAGCGGTTCGGTTCAGCCGAACGTCTGGTCCGAGGGGACGCGGGACCGCGCCGTGAAGCGGGCGGACTGCGCGACGGGCAGCGTGAAGGACAGCCTGGCCCCGCCGCCCGGGTTGTCGTTCGCGGTGATCGTGCCGCCGTGCCGCTCCACGACCCGCTGGCAGATGGCGAGCCCGAGGCCGGTGCCGGCGTAGTCCGCGGTGCGGTGCGCGCGGTGGAAGCCGGTGAAGATCGCGTCGTGCTCGCCCTCCGGGATGCCGATGCCGCGGTCGGCGACGTCGACCCGGACCCACCCGGTGCCGTGCGGCGTCGCGCAGACGTCGACCCGCGCGGGTTGCCCCGGCGGCGTGTACTTCAGCGCGTTGCCGATCAGGTTGTCGAGCAGCTGCCGCAGCAGCGCCGGATCCGCGTGCACCGACGGCATGGCGCCGACGAAGATCTGCGGCGGCGGGCTGGTCGGGTCGGCGGCCTGTGCCGCGAGCCGCTCGGTGACCACGTCGTCGACGACGGCGCGCAGGTCGAGGTCCCGCGCGTCCAGCACGGCGTCGCGGGCCGCGGCGTAGCCGAGCAGGTCGTCGATGAGCCGGCGCATCCGGGCCGTCGTCGCCAGGGCCCGGTCCAGCACCGCCCGCTCCTCGCGGTGCTCCTGCCCGCACAGCCCGTCGCCGAGCGAGTCGCGGACGAACTCGGTGAACCCGCCGATCGCCGTCAGCGGGCTGCGCAGGTCGTGGGCGACGATGCCGGCGAACGCGGTCAGCTCGGCCTCCCGCTGCCGCAGCGCCGTGATCGTGTACGACGACGCGACCGCCCCCATGATCTGCCCCTCCCGGTCCCGCAGCGGCCGGGCGTGCATCATCACCACCTGCTGGTGCCCGTCGGCCTGGGTCACGTGCGCCTCGACCCCGTCGACCCGCCGGCCGTGCAGCGCCACGAGCAGCGGCAGGTCGTGCTCGGCGAACGGGGTGCCGTCCGGGTGCGCCATCCTGACCCGGCGGCTGCTCTCGACCGCCGGCAGCGGCCCGCCGGACCCGGCGTCGGCGCCGGCGTCGAGGCCCGGGATCGCGACCCGCGCCGCGCGGTTGGTGTGCACCAGCATGCCGTCGGCGTCGCAGGTGATGACGGTGACGTCCAGCGCGTCGAGGACCTGCCGCAGGTATGCCCGCTCGGTGGCGAGCTCGTCCCGCGCGGCGCGCAGCCCGGCCTCCGCCGCCTCCCGCAGCGCCAGCTCCTCGCGCATCGCGGTGTGCGCCTCGGCGATCGCCCGGTCCGCGGCGGCGCGCGCCGTGACGTCGTGGAACACCGCGACCGCGCCCGGCCGGCCGGCGCTGCCGTGCAGCGGCCGCGCCGACACGGTGATGACGACCCCGTCCGGGTTGCCGCCGTTGCGGATCACCATCGGCACCTGGTCGCTGGCCTCCCCGGCCAGGGCCCGGGCGAGCGGTAGCTCCCCGGTGGGGAACGGGGTGGCGCCGTCGGGCCGGAAGATCCCGTAGTGCGCCTGCCACGTGTCCGCGCCGTCCTGGCTGTCCTCCTCCACCCCGAGCAGCGCCTTGGCGGCCGGGTTGTGCAGCAGGAACCGGCCGTGCTCGTCGACCACCCCGACCCCGTCGCTGACGCTGTCGACCACGGCGGTGAGCAGGGCCGCGTGGTCGCGGGCGTCCGCCTCGGTGCGGCGCAGCCGTGCAGTCGCGGCCGCGACCCGGGCGTCCGCCCTGGCCCGCCCGGTGCCGAGCACGAACGTCAACAGGGCCAGCAGGCCGCCGAGGCCGAGGCCCGCGGCCGTCATCGCCGCCGGGAACGGGCCCGCGCCCGGCAGGTCCGCGGCGACGACGCTGATCCGCAGCCGCCACCGCGCCTGCGCCACCGCGACGTCGACGGTCCGGTGGTCGGTCCGGTGCCGGTCGGACTCGGCGCGGACCGCGGCCACGGTGCCCTCGGTGCCGTCGGCGTTGCGCGCCGACAGCGTCACGTCCGCGCTGTTCTGGGCGCTGCGCCGCACCGCGGCCGTCATGAAGTCCTGCCCCCGCAGCCCCATCAGCACCCAGCCGAGGAACGGCCGCTCCCCGTCGGCGCCCGACGCCGGAGGCGGGCCGGGCGTGCCGTAGACCGGGGCCGTCAGCACGAACGACTGCTGCCGCTGCTGCTCCGGCAGGTTCCGGTCGCGGATCAGCAGGTACGTGTCGGACACCGTGATCCGGCCGGACCGCCGGGCCTCGGCGAGGGCCCGCGTCGGCGCCGCCGCCTGCGTGACGTCGACGCCCAGCCCGCCGGCGGTGGAGCCGTCGAACGGCTCGCTGAAGATCGAGAAGATGTGGCCGGTCCCCGACCCGACCGGCGTGAGCGTCAGGCCCGGCACCCCGCGCTCGCGCCACAACGCCTGCACCCGGCCGATCTCGCCGTCGTCGGCGGGCACCATGAACGCGATCGACGTGGCGCCCGCCAGCCCCATGTGCCGCAGCGGGTCGACGGCCCGGGCGAACTTCGCCGCGGTCAGCGGCTCGAACGCGCCGGTCGCGGCCGCCACGGTGCGCAGGGTGTCGACGTAGCGGCCGGTCTCGTGGACGACGGCCGCCGCGACCGAGCCGACCTTGCGGTCCAGGGCCTGCGTCATCGCCCGGTGCTGCGCGCGGTCCAGCACCACCCCGGCGCTGACCGCCATCGCCGCGGTGAGGACCGCGACGAGGCTGGCGAGGGCCCCGGCGCGCGACATCGCCCGCCCGGCCCGCCGCAGGACGGACCACACACCCGGTTATCGGAGCGCGCCGCCCCGACCTTCGGACTTTCTACCGCAGTTGTGGCAGGACCTTCGCACCGAACGCGTCGATGAACTCGTCCTGCCGCTGCCCGACGTGGTGCAGGTAGATCTGGTCGAAGCCGAGCTCGGCGTACCGGTGCAGGATCTCGGCGTGCCGGCCCAGGTCGGCGCCGACGTGCACGGTGCCGGCGACCTGCTCCGGGGTCACGTGCTCGGACACCGCGTCGAAGTGCCCGGCGGTCTCCAGGTCCCAGCAGACGGGCGGCGCGAAGACGTTGCTGCGCCACTGCTCGTGCGCGACGGCCAGGGCCTCCTCGTCCGTCGGCGCCCAGCTCAGGTGCACCTGGAGGCAGAGGTCACCGCGCCCGCCCGCGGCCCGGTACGCGTCGATCATGCGGCGCAGGTGCTCGACCGGCTGGTTCACGGTGATCAGGCCGTCGGCCCACGCCCCGGCCCAGCCGGCGGTCTCCACGCTGACGGCCGCGCCGACCAGCCTGACCGGCTCGTCGGGGCGCGTCCACAGCCGCGCCCGGTCCACGGTGACGAGCCCGTCGTGGCTGACCTCCTCGCCGGCGAGCAGCGCCCGGATGACGTCGACGCACTCCCGCAGCCGCGCGGCGCGGACGTCCTTGCGCGGCCAGCCGTCGCCGGTGATGTGCTCGTTGCTGGCCTCGCCGGTGCCGAGCGCCGCCCAGAACCTTCCCGGGTACATCGCCGCGAGTGTCCCGATCGCCTGCGCGATGATCGCCGGGTGGTACCGCTGGCCGGGCGCGTTGACGATCCCGAACGGCAGCGACGTCGCCTGCAGCGCCGCGCCGAGCCACGACCACGCGAACGCCGACTGCCCCTGCCGGGCGCTCCACGGCGAGAAGTGGTCGGAGCACATGGCCGCGCCGAACCCGGCGGCCTCCGCCCGCCGCACCGCGGCCAGCAGCGCGGACGGGTGGATCTGCTCGTGCGAGTTGTGCAACCCGTAGACCGTCATGCCGGCTCTCTTACCCACCCCGTCCCCGTCCCCATGCACGGTCAGACCGGTGCGGGGTTGAGCCGGGCGAAGGCTTCCTGACGCTGGTACGGGAAGTGCGGGTACGGCGCGGTGCGGGCGCTGGCCGCGTCGAGGCGGGCCAGCTGCTCCGGCGTGAGCGACCAGCCCACGGCGCCCAGGTTCTGGCGGAGCTGGGTCTCGTCGCGGGCGCCGACGACGACGGACGCGACGGTCGGGCGGTGCAGCAGCCAGTTGATGGCGATCTGCGGCACGGCCCGGCCGGTTTCGGCGGCGACCTCGTCGAGCGCGTCGACCACGGTGTAGAGGTGCTCGTCGTCGACGGGCGGGCCGAAGCCGGCCGTCTCGTGCAGGCGGCTGCCGGCCGGCGGCGGGGTGCCCCGGCGGATCCGGCCGGTGAGCCGGCCCCAGCCGAGCGGGCTCCACACGACGGCGCCGAGGCCCTGGTCGAGAGCGAGCGGGAGCAGGTCCCACTCGTAGTCCCGG
The DNA here is from genome assembly GCF_040614215.1 of Dactylosporangium sp. NPDC006015. NCBI lineage: Bacteria > Bacillati > Actinomycetota > Actinomycetes > Micromonosporales > Micromonosporaceae > Dactylosporangium > Dactylosporangium sp. NPDC006015. The sequence goes on along the minus strand of NZ_JBEXUD010000058.1, from coordinate 52,808 downwards.
CCGACCAGCGAGTAGTAGACCTGGTGGGCGACGTAGCGCGGGTAGCCGTGCCGGTCGGCGGCCGCGAGGGACTTCATGATCTGCCAGCCGGCGAAGTTGGAGACACCGAGGTAGCGAACCTTGCCCGCGCGGACCAGGCCGTCCAGCGTCGAGAGCACCTCCTCCACCGGTGTGCCGGCATCGAACGCGTGCAGCTGGAACAGGTCGATGTGGTCCGTGCCGAGGCGGCGCAGCGCCGCGTCGCAGGCGCGGATCAGCCGGGACCGCGACGAGCCGGCGTCGCCGGGGCCGTCGCCGGTCGGCAGGCTGGTCTTCGTCGACAGCAGGACGCGGTCGCGGCGGCCCTTCACGGCCTGCCCGAGCACCTCCTCCGAGGCGCCGTCGGAGTAGACGTCGGCGGTGTCGAACATCGAGACGCCGGCGTCGAGGCAGATGTCGACGAGCCGGCGGGCCTCGCGGGCGCCGGTGCTGCCCCACGCGCCGAAGAGTGGCCCGCTGCCGCCGAAGGTCCCGGCCCCGAAGCTCAGCGCGGGCACCTGCAACCCCGACGCACCCAGCCGGCGGTACTCCATGATCGCACTCCTAACGGGTCTGTAGTTCCGTTAACGCTTCCGTTACGCTAGCACCGGCACCGGCTAAACGGAACTGGAGCACCGTTATGACGAGCAACACGCGACCCGGCGGGCGCACCGCCAGGGTGCGGGGCGCGGTGCTGCGCGCCGCCGGCGACGCCCTCGCCGAGCACGGCCTGGCCGGCCTCGACCTCGCCGACGTGGCCCGCCGGGCAGAGGTGGGGAAGACGACCGTGTACCGCCGCTGGGGGACCGTCACCGGGCTCGTCGCCGACCTGCTGCTGGACATGGCGGAACAGTCGCTGCCCCGCTCGGACACCGGCTCGCTCGACGGCGACCTGCGCGCCAACGCCAGGCTGGTCCAGCGGACGCTGAGCGATCCGCGGCAGGGGCCGCTCTTCAAGGCAGTCATCGCCGCGGCCACCTCGGACCCGCGGACCGCCGCGGCGCTGCACGGCTTCTACGACACCCGTATCCGCGAGTGGGCGTCCTGCGTGGAGCTCGCCGTCCGGCGTGGCGAGCTCCCGGAGGGCACTGACGCGCACGAGGTGGTCCGCGCGGTCTCGGCGCCGCTGTACTACCGGCTGCTGGCCAGCGGTGACCCGGTCGACGTGGCCGCCGCCGACCGGGCGGCCGCCGCAGCCGCCGCGGCCGCCCGCGCGGGGATCTTCGTCCGCACCGCGTAGCCGCCCTGCGGCGATGGCGAGGCGCTCGGCGATCCGCGGGGCGAACGGGCCGACGGCGGTCGACCGGCGCGGTCACCAGATGAACGCCGTCGCCAGGACGGGATCGTGGCCGGCGGCCCGCCCGGACTGTCCGTCGGCGCCGCCACCGGTTCCGCGTCGAACGACGTGCCCGCACGGACGCCTAACCGGCGTATCCAGGCTGCCGATATGGCAGGCATGCCGGAGGAGCTGTACCTGCTCGGCAACGTCGTGATCATGCTGGCCTACGCCGCCATCATGGTCGCGATCGTCGTCCCGGTCGCCAGGGCCGGTCAGCTGCGCACCAACAAGCTCGCCGTGGCGACCGCGCTGATCTTCTTCAGCTGCGCCGTCGGGCACGGGCTGCACGCGCTGACGGCCGCGCGCGGCCTGGCGACGGGTGCCGGTCATCCGGCGTCCTGGACGGCGGCGCTGTGGGACGTGCTCACCGCCGGTGTCGGCGTCTACTACTGGACGCTCCGGCGCGGATACGGCGTGCTGCTCGACAAAGGCGCCATGTACGTCGACCCGTGGCGGCAGCACCGTCTCGACGCCGCCGGTGCGCGCGAACGGGCCGCGCGGGCCAGCGCCGAGAACCACCGGGCGACCCTCGCCGCCGTCGTCGAACACACCGCCGACGCCATCATCGGCGCCGACCCCGACGGCACCATCACGGCCTGGAACAGCGGCGCGGAGCGGCTCTTCGGCTACACCGCCGCCGAGGCGATCGGCCGGCACGCGCTGATCGTGACCGACGGCGAGAGCACGGACGAGCAGGCGCGGCTCATGGACCGCATCCGCGCCGGCGAGCGGAGCCTGTCCTACGAGGCGCAGCGGGTGCACAAGGACGGCTCGCCGCTGGAGGTCGCGTTCACCGTCGCCCCGATCCAGGACGGCGCCGGGACCGTCATCGGCATCTCCGTGGTCGCCCGCGACATCGCCGCGGCGAAGGAGGCCGCGGAGCGGCAGCGCGCCATGCAGGAGCGCACCCATCAGGCGCAGCGGATGGAGAGCCTCGGCAAGCTCGCCGGCGGCGTCGCGCACGACTTCAACAACCTGCTCGCGATCATCGTCAACTACACCGACTTCGCCATGCAGGGCGGCAAGGTCGACGCGACCGTCCAGGCGGACCTCGCCCACGTGCGCACCGCCGCGGACCGCGCGATCAACCTGACCCGCCAGCTGCTGACGTTCACCCGCGGCGACGCGATCCAGCCGCAGGACGTCGACGTCAACACCGCCGTCGCCGAGGTCCAGACCATGCTGGAGCGCACGATCGGCGAGCACATCACGCTCATCACCGTGCCGTCGGCGCAGCCGCTGACCGTGCGCGCCGACCCCGGCCAGCTCCAGCAGGTGCTGCTCAACCTGGCGCTCAACGCCCGCGACGCGATGCCCGACGGCGGCACGCTGGTGATCGAGGCCAACACCGCCGACCTGACCGGCGACGAGCTCGCCGTGCAGCCGCAGCCGGCGCCCGGCCACTACGCCCGGCTGCTCGTCAGCGACACCGGCGAGGGCATGTCCCCGGAGGTCGCCGCGCACGTCTTCGAGCCGTTCTACACGACAAAGCCGCGCGGGCAGGGCACCGGCCTGGGGCTGGCCACGGTGTATGGCATCCTCGCCGAGGCGGGCGGCAGCATCAACCTGTACACCGAGGCCGGTGTAGGCACCACGTTCCGCGTCTACCTGCCGCTGGTCACATCGGCCGGACCGGCGCCGGGCAGGCCGGCCCGCGCCGCCACCCCGCCGCACGGCGGTGGCCGCACCGTCCTCGTCGTGGAGGACGAGCCGGCGCTGGCCCGGGTCGTCACCCGCATCCTGGGCAACGCGGGCTACCGCGTCGTGGCGTGCGCGAACGGCGAGGAGGCCCTCGCGGTGGACGCCCAGCGCGCGTGCGACATCCTGCTCACCGACGTCATCATGCCCGGCATGTCCGGCCGCCGCCTCGCCGAGTGCCTGCACGAGCGCCGGCCGGGCCTGCCGGTGCTGTACATGTCCGGGTACAGCAACGGCCTGCTCGGCACGACCCACGTGCTGGACGGGGACATCGCGTTCCTGGAGAAGCCCTTCACGGCCGACCAGCTGCTGGTGAAGCTGGGCGAGGCGGCGGTCGCCTCACAGGTTGACCGTGCTGCGGTGGCCGGTTGACGGTCAGGCCGGGATCGGCAGGACGGTGCCGGTGCCGCGTTCGACGGCGGCGACGCCGGTGTGCCCGCGGGCCGGGATGTAGACGTCCATGCCGGTGATGAACGTCTGCGCGTAGAACTCCGGCAGCGGCGCCGACAGGTCGGTGACGCCGTCGCTGCCCTCGTCGAACGCGAAGATGCCGATGACCCGCTTCACCCGCGGGCTGTCGGCCTCGTTGAGCTGTCGCTGCCGTGGGACATGATGCCCGACACGCCGGGCGTGCCGCGGGACCGCACGGCACGGCCGTCGCTGGACGAGGTCCTCGAACTGCGCCACGACCGCATGGCGACCGTCCGCACTCTGGTCGACGGCCTGGCCGACGCGTCCCTCGCCGCCGACACCGTGCCCGTGCGGGCGCCGGGCCGGCCGCCGCCGCGCGCCTTCGCCGTGCACGACTGCCTGTCGGTGGCGCTCAACGAGGAGTGGGAGCACTGCCTGCACGCCGAGTGCGACCTCGACGCCCTATTCGAAGACCGACACCCGGCGGCGGTGCATCGTCGGCGTCTCGATCTCGTCGAGCACGGCGACCGCCAGGTCCGCGTACGACAGTCCCGACGCGGGCAGGGTCTCGCCGCCGATCCGGTACCGCCCCCGCCGTGGGCCTGCCGGGTCCAGCCCCGCGGGTGGCGTCAGCATCAGCCAGTCGACGTCTTCGCCGGCCGTACGCCAGCGATCCAGCCCCGCGGCGTGCGACAGTGCGAACGGCCGCAGGTGCGCCGGGAACGCCGCGGGATCGTCGTGGACCGGCCGCCCGTCGGCGCCGAGCAGGTTCGCGAACAGGCCGATCGGCACGGCCCGCCGCACCCCGGCCAGCGGCAGGCCGTGCAGGAGCGCGTCGGCGGCGTCGGCGAAGAACCGGGCGTCGAGCGGGCCGAGCGCGGCGAGCGCCTCGGGGCCCGACGCCGGGGTGACCGCGCTGACCACCGCCGTGTGCCCGCGCGCGATCGACGCCGTCGCCGCCCCGTCGCGCACGTCGCCCCGCACCACACGCACGCCTTCTGCCGCGATGTCCGGGTGCCTGGACGGGTCGCGGACCACCGCGGTGACCTGATGGCCGCGGGCGAGCGCCTCGGCGGTGACCGCCCGCCCCGCCCTGCCGCCCGCTCCGAAGATGACGATGCCACTCATGGGCCGGACGGTAGCCGCGCCGGCACCGGTTACTGCAAACATACCGGGATGGACCTGGACCCGCGGATGTTCGACCCGGTGTGCCCGTCCGGCGCGCTGCCGTTCCAGATCGGCGACAAGTGGACGGCGATGGTGGTGCTGTGCCTGGAGCACGGCCCGCGCCGCTTCACCGAGCTGCGGGTCCCGCTGCGCGCCGTGACGCCGAAGGTGCTCACGGAGACGCTGCGGGCGATGGAGCGCGACGGGCTCGTGGTGCGCACCGCGTACGCGGAAAATCCACCGCGCGTTGAATATGCGCTGACCGATCTCGGCCGCACGCTGCTGACGCTCATCGAGGCGGTGCGGGCCTGGAGTGCCGAGCACCTTCCCGCGCTGCTGGCCGCCCGCGCCGCCAACTCCTGACGCCCCGGCTACTCCTGTGGCGGTTGCGGCGTCTGTACGACTGGCGCCGGCGGTTCCGTTGCCGTGGGCTGATCCTGCGGCGTCTGCGGCGCCGGCACGACGTGCGCCGGTGCCGGTGCGACGTGCGCCGACGGGTCCGGGCAGATGAAGTACGGGCCGGGGTAGGCCGGCCACGCGGGCGGCACCGGCGCGGCGGCCCGCGGCACGAAGTACCGGTGCGCCGGCGGCAGCGCGAGCAGCAGGACGACCGCCACGCTGAGCGTCACGACGAGGAACAGGCCGAGGGCGCCGCCCAGGAACGCGAGGTCGGAGAAGTCCTCGACGCGGTCCCAGAGGATCGACTGGAACTGCGACGCCTCCGGCGAGTCCCACGACGCCCCGTCGTCGACGACCACGTCGGAGTCCCAGTCGGCGGTGGCGAGCAGCGGCAGCATCAGGAGTCCGCCGCACATCTGCAGCGTGATCAGCAGCAACTGGCCGGCGGCGGCGACGAAGACGAAGATCCGGGCGACGTTGCTGCCGCGCAGCACCGGCAGCGCCGTGATCCCGAGCCACAGCGCCAGGACCAGGGCGGGCACCCCCACGAACAGCGCGGAGAACAGGTTTCCGGTGCGCTCGGTGTCGACCTCCCGCGGGTCCACGCCCGGCACCATCCCGGCCGCCCGCGAGATCTCCGCGTCGTAGTGCACCGCGTACGCGACGACCATCCCCACCACGGTCAGCAACACCGCCGCGGCGGCCAGCTGCAACCAGAACGCCACGGTCACCTGTGCGGGCCGCGCCAGCCGCGCCGGCCGAACTACCTCAACAGTCACAGCAAGCGACCCTACGGGCGGGCCGACCCCGCGACCTACAGCCGTTCGGTCAGCCCGTCAACGGCCGATGTCCGGCGGCGGGGCGGTGCTGGCGCGAAGGACGATGCGGGTGGGGACGAGGTCGGTGCCGGGGTCGGCGGGCTCGTTGCGGAGCTGGCGGAGCAGAGCCTGGACGCAGCGGCGGCCGACCTCGGCGAAGTCCTGGTGCACGGTGGTCAGCGGCGGCAAGTAGGACGACGCGTCGGCGATGTCGTCGAAGCCGACGACGCTGACGTGCGCGGGGACCGGGCGGCCGCGCTCGTGCAGGGCGCGCAGGACGCCGAGGGCCATCTGGTCGTTGGCGGCGAACACGGCGGTGCAGTCGGGGCGGGCGGCGAGCCGCAGGCCGGCCCGGTAGCCGGACTCGGCGGACCAGTCGCCGCGCTCGACCGGCGGCACGGGGCGGCCGGCCGCCTCCAGCTCGGCGCGCCACGCCTTCGCGCGGCGGTCACTGGCGAAGGACTCGGCCGGGCCGGCGACGTGCCAGACGGTGCGGTGGCCCAGATCGAGCAGGTGCCGGACGGCCTGGCGGGCGCCGTCGGCCTGGTCGGTGTCCACGACCGGGTAGAGGTCGCCGGCGTCGGAGTCGACCACGACCACGTGGACGCCGGGCGGCAGGGAGACGGTGCTGGCGTCGAGCAGATGGATCTCGAGGATGACGATGACGCCGTCGACGGCGAGCTCGCCCATGCGCGTGAACGCGCCCAGCACGTTGTCCTGGGTCGGCATGTCGACGGGGATCAGCGTGATGGCGTAGCCCTCGGCGGCGGCGTGGGTGGCGATCGCCTCGACGGTGCGGCTGTTGCCGGTCGAGGAGAGCCCGAACAGGATGACGCCGAGGGTGTTGAACTGCCCGTAGCGCAGCGAGCGGGCCGCGCTGTTGGGTCGGTAGCCGAGCTCCCGCATCGCGGCGAGGACCTGCTCGCGGGTCGCCTCGATGACGCCCGGGTGGCCGTTGGAGACGCGCGAGACGGTCTGCGACGACACGCCGGCGAGGGCGGCCACGTCGGCCATCGAGACGCGCTGCTTGCGGCGGCCGCCGGGCACGTCCGAGCCGCCGCGCTGCACGCCGGCGGCCGGGCGGATCGCGTCGACGTCCATCGCTTGCTCCTTGACGGTCCTGGTGAGGGGTGCCACTATACCGGCACTCACGTTTACGTAAACATCGTTCACCGCGGTGCGCGATGTTTACGTAAACACCGACGTAGAGGAGGTCATCGTGGCGCGGGTCGGCTGGCTGTTCACGGCCCCGTTCCTGGCGGTCTTCGCGCTCGTGTTCCTCGCCCCGATCGGCTACGGCGTCTACCTGAGCCTGTTCGACACCAAGTTGATCGGCGGCACCACGTTCGCCGGCGCCGGCAACTACGCCAAGGCGCTCAGCGACCCGCAGTTCTGGTCCTCGTTCGGCCGGGTGGCGCTGTTCCTCGCCGTCCAGGTGCCGGTGATGCTGTTCCTGGCGCTGCTGCTCGCGCTCGCCATCGACAGCGGCCGGCTGCACGGCGCCGCGTTCTTCCGGATCTCGGTGTTCCTGCCCTACGCGGTGCCGGCGGTCGTCGCCGCGCTCATGTGGGGCTTCATGTACGGCGACCGCTTCGGCCTGGTCGGCAACCTCGAACGGGCCCTGCACGTGACCCTGCCCGACCTGCTCTCGCCCGACGTCGTCCTCGCGTCCATCGGCAACATCGTGACCTGGGAGTTCGTCGGCTACAACATGCTGATCCTGTACTCGGCGCTGCGGGTGGTGAACCCGTCGCTGTACGAGGCCGCGGAGATCGACGGCGCCGGGCAGATCCGGATCGTGCGGGTGATCAAACTGCCCGCGCTGCGCGGGCCGCTGCTCATCGCGACCATCTTCTCGATCATCGGCAGCTTCCAGCTGTTCAACGAGCCGAGCATCCTCAAGACCCTGGCGCCCAACTCGATCAGCACGTTCTACACGCCCAACCTGTACGCCTACTCGCTGTCGTTCTCCGGGCAGCAGTACAACTACTCCGCCACGATCGCCGTCGTCATGGGCGTCATCACGATGGTCGTCGCCTACCTGGTGCAGCTGCGCGGCCTGCGGAGGGCGTCATGAGGCGCCGCCGCAGCGTCACGCTGACCGCCGCCTGCTCCCTGATGCTCGTCTACAGCCTGCTCCCGCTGGTGTGGCTGCTCATCAACGCGACGAAGACGCAGGACGGGCTGCTCAGCTCGTTCGGCCTGTGGTTCGCCGACGACTTCGCGTTCCTCGGCAACGTCGCCGACACGTTCACCTACGACGGCGGCATCTTCACCCGCTGGCTGCTCAACACGCTGCTCTACGTGGTCGCCGGCGCGGGTGGGGCGACCCTGCTCGCGGCCCTGGCCGGCTACGGGCTGGCGAAGTTCGACTTCCCCGGGCGCAGGGCCGTGTTCGCGGTCGTCCTCGGGGCCGTCGCGGTGCCGGGCACCGCCCTCGCCGTGCCGACGTTCCTGATGTTCTCCGGGCTCGGCCTCACCAACACCCCCTGGGCGATCATCGTGCCCTCGCTGGTCTCCCCGTTCGGCCTGTACCTGATGTGGAACTTCGCCGGCGACTCGGTGCCCGACGAGCTGCTCGAGTCGGCGCGCGTCGACGGCGCGGGGGAGCTGCGCACGTTCTTCTCCATCGGGTGCCCGCTCATGGCGCCCGGCGCCGTCACTGTCCTGCTGTTCAACGTCGTCGCGACCTGGAACAACTACTTCCTGCCGCTGATCATGCTGAAAGACCCTGACTGGTATCCGCTCACCCTCGGGCTCAAGTCCTGGAACCAGCAGGCGACGACCGCCGGCGGCGAGGCCGTCTTCAACCTCGTCATCACCGGCTCGCTGCTCACGATCGTGCCGCTCATCGCCGCGTTCCTGCTGCTGCAACGGTTCTGGCAGTCGGGCCTCAACGCCGGGGGCGTCAAGGAATGACACCCCACCCCAATGAGAAGGGAATCCGCCATGCCGGCATCCCGCCGCACACTCCTGCTCGGCGCAGCGTCGCTGACCGCGTCGCTGCTCATCTCCGGCTGTACCGGCGACGACACCTCTGAGAAGGCCCAGGGGAACGTGTCCGACGCCGACCTCACGGCCGCCCTCGACAAGGGCGGCGAGCTCACCGTCTGGGCCTGGGAGCCGACGCTGAAGAAGGTCGTCGCCGACTTCCAGACGAAGTACCCGAAGGTGAAGGTCAACCTGGTCAACGCGGGCACCGGCAACGACCAGTACACGGCGCTGCAGAACGCCATCAAGGCCGGCTCCGGCGTCCCCGACGTCGCGCAGGTCGAGTACTACGCGCTGCCGCAGTTCGCCCTCGCGAAGTCGCTGACCGACCTCAACCCCTACGGTTTCGGCGCGCTGCAGAGCACGTTCACGCCCGGCCCGTGGAGCTCCGTGCACGCCGGGGCCGCCGCGTACGGGCTGCCGATGGACTCCGGCCCGATGGCGCTGTTCTACAACAAGGAGGTCTTCGACAAGCACGGCGTCGCGGTCCCCGCCACCTGGGACGAGTACGTCGCCGCCGCCCAGAAGCTGCACGCCGCCGACCCGAGTGTGTACATCACCAGCGACACCGGCGACGCCGGCTTCACCACCAGCATGATCTGGCAGGCCGGCGGCAGACCGTACACAGTGGACGGCACGAAGGTCGGCGTGAACTTCGCCGACCCGGGCACGCAGAAGTTCACCGCCATGTGGCAGAAGCTCATCGACGGCAAGCTGCTGTCGCCGGTGAACGGCTGGAGCGACGCCTGGTACAAGGGCCTCGGCGACGGCACCATCGCCTCGCTCGTCATCGGCGCGTGGATGCCCGCGAACCTGGAGTCGGGGGTGAAGGCCGCCGCCGGCAAGTGGCGGGTCGCGCCGATGCCGCAGTGGGAGGCCGGCGGGAAGGCCACGGCGGAGAACGGCGGCAGCTCCCTCGCGCTGCCCGCCGCCGGCGGCAACAAGACCCTCGCCTACGCGTTCAGCAGGTACGCCACGGTCGGCGACGGCGCGCAGTCCCGGGCCGACAACGGCGCCTTCCCCGCCACCACCGCACAGCTGGACGCGGCGGCGTTCAAGAACAAGGAGTTCGCGTACTTCGGCGGGCAGAAGGTCAACGAGGTCCTCGCCCAGGCCGCCGGCCAGGTCGTGCCCGGCTGGACCTACCTGCCGTTCCAGGTCTACGCCAACAGCGTCTTCAACGACACCGCCGGCAAGGCGTACCTCGGCGGCGGCGTCACCCTGCAGAACGGCCTCAAGGCCTGGCAGGACTCGTCGGTGAAGTACGGCAAGGAACAGGGCTTCACCATCCAGTAAGGGAGTTGCCGTGCACAACGACTGGCTGCGCTGGCCGACGGATCCCGCCCGGGCCCGCCTCGGGTTCGGGGCCGACTACAACCCCGAGCAGTGGCCCCGGCACGTGTGGGACGAGGACATGCGCGCGATGCGCGCCGCCGGGGTGAACATCGTGTCCCTCGCCATCTTCTCCTGGGCCAGGATCCAGCCGGACGAGGACACGTGGGACTTCGCCTGGCTCGACGAGGCCATGGACCTGTTGCACAGCAACGGCATTGCGGTCGATCTGGCCACGGCGACGGCCTCCCCGCCGCCGTGGCTGACCACCCTGCACCCGCAGATCCTGCCGGTGGACCGCGAGGGGCGCACCGTCTGGCCCGGGGCGCGGCAGCACTGGCGGCCCACGTCACCGGTCTTCCGGGAGCACGCGCTGCGGCTGACCCGCGCCCTCGCCACCCGCTACGGCGGGCACCCGGCGCTCGCGGCGTGGCACGTCAACAACGAGCTCGGCTGCCACAACGTCTACGACTACTCCGACGACGCGGCGGCGGCGTTCCGGCGGTGGCTGCGCGACCGGTACACCACCCTGGAAGCGCTGAACGAGGCCTGGGCGACCACGTTCTGGTCGCAGGGCTACAGCGACTGGGGGCAGATCATCCCGCCGCGGCTCGTGACGTCGCACCCGAACCCCGCGCAGCAGCTGGACTTCAAGCGCTTCTCCTCCGACGCGCTCAAGGAGCACCTGCGGGCCGAGCGGGCGGTGCTGCGCGAGCTGACCCCCGAGGTGCCGGTCACCACCAACTTCCTGCTCATGGGCGAGACCAAGGGCATGAACTACGCCGACTGGGCGGCCGAGGTCGACTTCGTCGCCAACGACCACTACACGCTGCCCGGCCCGCAGTCCCGCGACGAGCTGTCGTTCTCCGCGAACCTCACCGGCAACCTGGCCGGCGGGCGGGCGTGGTACCTCATGGAACACTCGACCAGCGCGGTGAACTGGCAGCCGGTCAACGTCGCGAAGGCCCCCGGCGAGCTGGCCCGCGACTCCCTTACGCACGTCGCGCACGGCGCCGACGCCGTCTGCTTCTTCCAGTGGCGGCAGTCGGCGGCGGGCGCCGAGAAGTACCACTCGGCGATGGTGCCGCACGCCGGCGAGGACAGCGCCGTCTTCCGCGCCGTCGTCGACCTCGGCGCCCGGCTGCGCGCGCTCGACGGGGTCGCCGGTCGCCGCCGCATCCCGGCCCGCGCCGCCGTCGTCTTCGACTGGGAGTCGTGGTGGGCGGCGGAGCTCGACTCGCACCCCACCGACCGGCTCCGCTACCGGCAGGAGGCGCTCGACTGGTACACGGCGCTGCTGGACCTCGGCATCCGCGCCGACGTCGTGCCGACCGGCGCGCCGCTGGAACGCTACGACCTGCTGGTCGCGCCGATCCTGCACGTCGTCCCCGCCGGGCTCGCCGCGCGGCTGCGCGGGTACGTCGCCGGCGGCGGGCACCTCGTCACCACGTACTTCTCCGGCATCGTCGACGAGCACGACCGGGTGTGGCTCGGCGGCTACCCGGGCGCGCTGCGGGACCTGCTCGGCATCCGCATCGAGGAGTTCGCGCCGCTGCTCGACGAGCAGCGCGTCGAGCTCGACAACGGCACGACCGGCACGCTGTGGACCGACCGGATCGACGTGACCGACCCGGCGACGGAGGTGCTCGCCTGGTACAAGACGGGCGACCAGGCGGGCCGGGCGGCGGTCACTTGGCGGCAGGCCGGCGCGGGCTCCGCCGCCTACGTGTCAACCCGCCTCGGTCCGGCGGGCCTGGCCCCGGTCCTCGCCGACCTGGCAGGGCGGGCCGGCGTCACCAGCGAGCTGCCGGAGCCGCTGCGCGGGCGCGTGGAGCTCGCGGTCCGGGGCGGGCACTGGTTCCTCATCAACCGGACCGGCGCGCCCGTCGACATCAGCGCCGTCACCGGGGTGGCCTCGACCCTGGAGCCGCACGGGATCCACGTCGTGCGGACGGGGGGCACATGAGCACGGAGGTGCTCGCCGCGGTGCGGCACCGGCGGATCCTGGCGCTGCTCGCGGCGCGGGAGTTCGTCACCGTCACCGAGGTCCGGGCGGCGACCGGCGCGTCGCTCGCCACCGCGAACCGGGACCTGTCGGTGCTCGCCGCCGAGGGTGCGCTGACCCGCATCCGGGGCGGCGCGACCAGGACGGCCCCGCCCCCGGCCGGGCCGTCGGGTCAGGAACGCGTCCTGGTTGCCTGCCTGGTGCAGGCCCGGCGGGCGGCCGAGCGCCACGACCTGGCCGCGGTCGAGGGCGCGCTGCATCAGGCGCTCACCACCTGCCGGCAGCTGCGGGATCGCCATGTGAGCGATAACATTCGTCCGCCGCGGAAGGAGGCCTCATGACGTTGCAGACCGGGATGTGCTCGGTCACATTGCGGCGCCTGCCGGCGGGCGCGGTGCTCGACCTGGCCGCGGCGGCCGGGCTGGCGTGCATCGAGTGGGGCGCGGACCGGCACGTCCCGCCCGGCGACCCGCGGGCCGCCGTGGCGCTGCGGCAGCGCGGGCTCGACCTGGGCGTGGCGGTCGCCGCATACGGCTCCTACTTCCGGGCCGGCGTCGACGACGTCGCGGATTTCGCCACTGTACTGGCGGCGGCGGTCGCTCTCGGCGCGCCGCGGGTGCGGATCTGGGCCGGCGCGGCGGGGTCGGCAGGGGTCTCCGCCGACGAGCGCCGGGCGGTCGTCGCGGGCGCCCGGGCCGCCGTCGAGCGCGCCGCCGACGCGGGGATCCTGGTGGCGTTCGAGTTCCACGGGGACACGCTCACCGACACGGTCGCCTCGACGCTCGACCTGCTCGGCGAGGTCCCCGGCGCCGCCACGTACTGGCAGCCGCCGGTCGGCGCCCCGGATGCCGAGGCGCTCGCCGGGCTCGCGGCGGTGCTGGACCATCTCGCGGCGGTGCACGTCTTCTCGTGGTGGCCGCGCACCGAACGGCTCCCGCTGACCGCCCGCGAGCGGCTGTGGCGTGAGACTTTCACGCTGCTGCGCGGCTGTGAACGCGACCGCGACCTCGACGCGCTGCTCGAGTTCGTCCCCGGCGACGACCCGGCCGTGGTCGCCACCGAGGCCGCGACCCTGCGCGACCTGGCCGGCGCATGAGTCTCCGCGAGCGGTGGGACGGGCTGCCGGCAGGGGTACGGGCGCGCGCCGTGAGCGACGCCCGCGACCGGATACCCGTACCTTCCGCCGACGTGCGGGAGGCATGGGCGGGGCTGCCCGCACCGACGGTCGACCACGACGCGCCGTGGCCGCAGCCGCTGCTGTCGCAGTACGGGCGGTACTGGCGGGACGGCAACCGCACCGGCTACGAGGGCCCGGCCGCCGCGCTGCGCGACCGTGCCGCGACGGCCGTCCTCGCCGCCGCGGTCACCGGCGACCTCCGCGACCTGGACGCCGCCGCGGACGGGCTGCAGCTGCTGTGCGAGCAGAGCACCTGGTGCTGGGCCGCACACGAGACCTTCGCCGCCGAGCGCGGGCACGTGGTGCCGGACCCGGACCGCCCGCACCTCGACCTCGGCGCCGCCGAGACCGCCGGGCTGCTCGCGTGGGCCGACCTCGTCCTCGCGCCCGCGCTCGACCGGCGCGTGCCCGGACTGCGGGAACGCGTCAGGTGGGAGGTGCGGCGGCGGGTCCTGCGGCCGTTCCGCGAGGTGCGGGACTGGCACTGGCTCGGCCTCGACGGGCACCAGCACAACTGGAACCCGTGGATCCACGGCCACGTCCTCGCCGCCACGCTGTTCCTGGACCCCGACCCGGCGGTGGTGGACCTGGTCGTGGACGGCCTCGACCGGTACCTGGCCGCCCAGCCCGCGGACGGCGGGTGTGACGAGGGGTACGGGTACTGGTGGAACGGGCCGGCCCGGCTCGCCGAGGCGCTGCAGCTGCTCGACTGGTCCACCGGCGGCGTCCTCGCCCCGTGGACGATCCCTCCGCTGGCGGAGATGTCGCGGTACCCGCGGCACACCGACCTCGGCGGCGGATGGGCGGTCAACGTCGGCGACGGCCCCGCCCGCCCCGATCCGGCGCAGCCGTGGCACGTGCTGCACCGCTGGGGCGCCGCCTGCGGCGCGGCCGACGTGGTCGCCTACGCGGTCTCACGCAAGGGCCGGCCGGGCGGCGCCGGGCTCGGCCGGGCGCTGGTCGAGCTGCACGACCCCGCCTGGCGGGCGGCCGTCCCCGCGCCCGCGCCGCTGCCCGAGCGGTCCTGGCTGCCGGACGTGCAGCTGCTCGTCTGCCGCGCGCCCGGGATCGCGCTCGCCGTCAAGGGCGGCCACAACGACGAGAACCACAACCACAACGACGCCGGCTCCTATGTCGTCGCCGTCGGCGGTGTGCCGGCCGTCATCGACCTCGGGCAGCCGACGTACACCGCGATCTCCTTCACGGAGCGCCGCTACGAGCAGTGGGTGACCCGCAGCGAGTGGCACAACCTCCCGGTGATCGGCGGCGCCGGTCAGGAGCCCGGCCGCGCGTTCCGGGCCACGGACGTCCGCGCCGACGGCGACGCGCTGCACCTGGACCTGAGCCGCGCCTACCCGCCGGAGGCCGGCTGCCGGTCGTGGCGGCGCACGGCGCGCCTCGACCGGGCGCGCGGCGCCGTCGTCGTGTCTGACGACTGGGACCCCGCGGTGCCGGCCGTGCTGCACCACGTCCTGTCCGGCGAGCCCGTGACGCACCGCGCGGGCGAGCTCGTCATGCGGTTCCGCTCGCCCGTACGCCTGTCGTGGAACCCCGCCCTCGGCGCCGGCCACCTGGAGCGGCACCCGGTCGACGACCCGCTCCTGCGCGGCGTGTGGGGCGGCGCCGTCCACCGCCTCGTCATCGCCGCCACCGCCACCTTCGAACTGACCGTCACCAGTGGAGACCCCTGATGGACGCTGCCGAGCGCTCCCCGTACACCGGCTACACCCGCGAACACTGGACGGCCGCCGCCGACCGCCTGCTCGCCGCGGTGCGCCCGTACGCGTCGCCCGACCACGCGCGGATCGACCTGCCGGGCCGCACCAGCAGGTACGGGCGGGACAGCGACGCGCTCGAAGGGTTCGCCCGCACCTTCCTGCTCGCCGCGATCCGGCTGCGCGGCGAGGGCGGCGCCGACCCGGACGGGCTCGCCGGCTGGTACGCCGACGGGCTGCGCGCCGGCCCGGACGTGTGGCCGCGGCCGGACCGCCTCGACCAGGCGAAGGTCGAGGCCGCCTCGATCGCGCTCGGGCTGCACCTGAGCCGGCCCTGGATCTGGGACCGCCTCGACGACGCCGGCCGGGAGCGGATCGCCGGCTGGCTCGGCACCGTCGTCGGCCAGGCGTACCCGCCGATCAACTGGGTCTGGTTCCAGCTCACCGTCGAGGCGTTCCTCCGCGGGGCCGGCGGCGACTGGTCCGAGGCGGACATCCACAGTGGACTGGCGGCGCACGAGTCGCTGTACCGCGGCGACGGCTGGTACGCCGACGGCCCCGAACGCTCCTACGACCACTACAACGGGTGGGCGCTGCACACGTTCCCGCTGCTGTGGGCGGACCTCGCCGGCGACCTGTGCCCGGAGCACCTGCGGCAGGCGTGGCGCGAGCGGTTGCGGCGGTTCCTCGGCGACGCCGTGCACCTCGTCGGCGCCGACGGCTCCCCGCTGCTGCAGGGCCGCAGCCTCATCTACCGGTTCGGCGCCGCGGCGCCGTTCTGGATGGGCGCCGTCACCGGCGCGACGCCGCTGTCCCCGGGCGCCACCCGGCGGGCGTGCAGCGGCATCCTCCGCCACTTCCACCAGCACGGCGTGCCCGGCCGGCGCGGGCTGCTGACGCTCGGCTGGCACCGGGAGTGGCCGGCGATGGCGCAGTCCTACTCGGGGCCCGGCTCGCCGTACTGGGCGGTGAAAGGCATGCTCGGCCTGCTGCTGCCGGCGGACCATCCCGTGTGGACGGACGTCGAGGAGCCGCTGCCGGTCGAGCGGTCCGACTTCACGCGGGCGATCGGCCCGCCGGGCTGGCTCGCCGCGGGCACCCGCGCCGACGGCGTGGTCCGCGTCGCCAACCACGGCACCGACCACGCCCTGGAGGGCGACGGCGGCACCGACGCGCCGCTGTACGCGCGGCTCGGCTACTCCACCGCGACGTTCCCGGCCGGCGACGACAACGCGATCGCGCTGGTCCGCGACGGCGAGCCCAGCCACCGCAGCGGGTTCCGGACCGTCGGGTGCACCACGGACGGCGCGGTCAGCGTCGCCCGGCTGCACTGGGTCGGCACGCCCGACACGGCGGCACCCGACCACGGCTCCGGCCGCACCGGCACCGTCACGTGGGGTCCGCACATGACGATGGCGTCGCTGATCCGCGGCGCCGTCGAGGTGCGGGTCGCCAGGATCGACGACGAGGTCGACGACGAGGAGCCGGCCCCCGGCACGGTGCTCGAGTTCAGCGGCTGGCCCATCACCCGCGGGCTCACGTCGCTGCTCGTGCCGCTGCACGGGTTCGAGGGGGCGGCGCTGTCGGAGCGCACCGTCGCGTCACCGCTCGGCGACGAGGTGCGGGTGCCGGTGCTGCGGGCCGCCGAGCCCCCGCGCGCAGGGCGGGTCTACGCGGTCGCCGTGCGGCTCAGCCGGGCCCCGTCGGGCGGGCTGCCGACCGTGACCGCCGCCGCGGGGACGGTCACGGTCCACTGGCCGGACGGCTCCACGGCGACGGTCACCCTCCCTGCCGTGGCACGGAGGAGTCCCGGATGACCAGCTCCGGGGTGACGAGGACGCGCTGCACCGGCCGGCGCGGCTCCGTCAGCCGGGCCACCATCAGCTCGACCGCGACCCGGCCGACGTGCCCCTTCGGCGGCCGCACCGCCGTCATCGCCGGCTCGGCCAGGTGGGCCACCTCATCGTCGTAGGACACCAGCGCGAGGTCGTCGGGAATGGACAGCCCCAGCTCGATGCAGAACTGCGCGATCGAGATCGCGTCGGGGTCGCCGTGCACGATCAGCGCCGTCGTGCCCGACTCCCGGCAGCGGCGCATGATCCCGGCGATGATGTCGCGGTGGCCCGGCACGTCCAGGCCCACCGACTCCCGCACCACCAGGTCGTCGGGGATGCCGAGGTCCGCGCAGGCGAGGCCCCAGCCGACGGCGAGGTGCGCCGACGTCGGTGACCCCCGCGACAGCACGAGGCCGATCCGGCGGTGGCCGTGCTGATGCAGGTGCCGCACCGCCATCTCCAGGCCGAGCGAGTGGTCGCTACGGACCCACTCCAGCTGCCGGCGCGTCGGCGTCCAGCGCGGCGCCTGCCGCTCGACGAGGATCGTCGGCACCGGCAGCCCGCTGATCCAGTCGACCATCTCCGCCACCCCGCCGCCGTCGAGGCTCGGGGCGAGCAGCAGGCCCTGCACCTGCTGGGCGTCGACGAGCCGGCCGATCTGGCGGCGGTCCTCCTCCGGGTCGTAGCTGGAGCCGCGCAGCTGGATGTGCACGCCCAGGGCGGCCGCGGCGGCGCGGGCGCCGGTGACGATCGGGGGCCAGTAGTAGTCCAGCGACGGCACCACCATGCCGACCGTGAACCGGGTCTTCGGCGGCCGGGGGCGGCGCGGCGACGGCAGCAGCTGGGTCGGCAGGGTGGCGCCGCCGTGGACCTTCGTCAGCAGGTTGCGCTCGGCGAGCGCGGCGATGTCGCGGCGCACGGTCAGCTCGCTGACCCCGAGCACCGGCGCGAGGTCCTTGACCCGCACGGCGCCGAGCCGGCGCAGCTCGTCCATGAGCCGTTCCTGGCGCTGCACGTTGAACATCCGCGCTCCTGGTTGTTCGACTCTGTTCGTTTCGGATCGAACGAGATCGGGCTCTTCCGGACATGTTCGAACGCGGCTATCCCTGTTCCTACACGAATCTCAACGGAAACAACAGGAGCCGCGTTGCCGAAGCCGAAGGCGTTGGTGGTGATGAACCCGGAGTCGTTCCGGGCCCACTTCGACGACGCACGCACCGCCCGGCTGGCCGCGCTCGCCGACCTCGGTGACGGCGGCGTCGACGGCGGCCCGGTGTGCCTGCACGAGCTCGACTCGCCGGCCGCCCGCCGCCGCCTCCGGGGCGCCGACGTGCTGCTGACGTCGTGGGGAGCCCCGGCGCTCACCGCCGAGCGGCTGCGGGACGCGCCGGCGCTGCGGGCGGTGTTCCACGCCGCGGGCAGCGTCCGGCCCCTCGTCACGAGCGAGGTGTGGCGGCGCGGCATCCGCATGACGAGCGCCGCGGACGCCAACGCGATCCCGGTCGCCGAATACACCCTCGCCGCGATCATCTTCGCCGGCAAGAAGGTGCCGTTCATCGCCGCCGACCCCGAGGCGGCCTACCGGGGCTGGAGCCACCTCGGCGGCTACGGCAACCTGTCCAACTACCGGCGCACCGTCGGCGTCGTCGGCTTCTCCCGGATCGGGCGGCGGGTCGTCGGCCTGCTCGACCGGCTCGACGCCACGGTGTGCCTCGTCGCCGACCCGCACGCCGACCCGGCCGAGGTCGCCGCGGCCGGCGGCGTCCTGGTCGACCTGCCGGAGCTGCTGGCCCGCAGCGAGACCCTGACGCTGCACGCGCCGGCGCTGCCCAGCACCCACCACATGATCGGCGCGGCCGAGCTGGCGCTCCTGCCCGACCACGCCACGGTCGTCAACACCGCGCGGGGCAGCCTCATCGACTCCGCGGCCCTCGCCGCCGAGTGCCGGTCCGGGCGGCTCTTCGCGATCCTCGACGTCACCGAGCCCGAGCCGCTGCCGCCCGGCGACCCGCTCCGTTCGACGCCGAACGTCCTGATCACCCCGCACCTGGCCGGCTCGCTCGGCACCGAGATCCTCCGCCTGACCGACCACACCCTCGACGAGCTCGCCCGCTGGATCGCGGGCGAGCCGCTGCGCGCCGAGATCACCCCGCAGGCGTTCGCCCTCAACGCCTGACCACACCCCCCATCAAAGGAGACCGCCATGCACCGCTCCCGGTTCGGTATAGCCGCCGCAGTCGCCCTCGCGTTGACGCTCACCGGATGTGGCAACGGCGACGACCCCGGCGCGGCCGGCGGCAAGACCGTGCTGACCGTGTCGCTGTGGAACTACGCCAGCACCCCGGAGTTCAAGGCGCTCGTCGAAGGCTTCGAGGCCGAGCACCCGGACATCGACGTGCAGCCGGTCGACATCCTCGCCGACGACTACGCCAAGAAGGTCACGACCATGCTGGCCGGCGGCGACACCACCGACGTCATCACGATGAAGAACGTCACCGACTACGCCCGCTACGGCACCCGCGGCCAGCTCGCCCCGCTGACCGACGAGGCGAACAAGCTCGACAAGAGCGCCTACCTGGGCCTGGAGCCGTTCAACCTCGACGGGAAGTACTTCGCGCTGCCCTACCGCTCGGACTTCTGGGTCCTGTACTACAACAAGAAGCTGGTGAAGGACGCGGACCTGTCGAAGCTGACCTGGCAGGACTACGCGCAGCTGGCGAAGGCGTCCACGACCGGCAGCGGCGCCGACAAGGTCTACGGCACCTACCAGCACGTGTGGCGCTCCGTGGTGCAGGCCGTCGCGGCCGCGCAGACCGGTGGCGACCTGCTCGGCGGCGACTACGGCTTCATGAGCGCGCAGTACACGATGGCGCTGGACCTCCAGATGGCCGGGGCGACCCTGCCGTGGGGCACCGCCTCCACGCAGAAGGTCTCCTACAACACGATGTTCTCCACTGGCAAGGCCGCGATGCTGCCGATGGGCACCTGGTACGCGGCGGCGCTGCTGCAGGCCAAGGCCGACAAGAAGTCCGATGTGGACTGGGGCATCGCGCCGCTGCCGCAGGTGGGCGGCGGCACGGTGACCACCTTCGGCTCGCCGACCGCGTTCGCCGTCAACAAGAAGGCCAAGCACGCGGACGCGGCGAAGCGGTTCGTGCTGTGGGCGTCGGGGGAGAAGGGCGCGGCCACGATCGCGAAGATCGGCGTCACCCCGGCCTACCACAGCGCCGCCATCACCGACGCGTACTTCGCGGTCGCCGGCATGCCGGGCGACGCCCTCGCCAAGAAGGCGTTCCAGCCCGACAAGGTGGTGCTGGAGATGCCGGTCAGCGACAAGTCCTCCGACGTCGACGCCATCCTCACCGAGGAGCACCAGCTCATCATGACCGGCAGCAAGACGGTGAGCGCCGGCATCGCCGAGATGGGCAAGCGGGTCAAGTCCGAGGTCCACTGAGCATGACGACCCACGCCGCGAGGCGCCGCAGCCGGACGCTCATCGGCTGGGCGTTCATCCTGCCCAACTTCCTCGGGTTCGCCGCGCTCACGCTGGTGCCGGTGGTGATCGCCCTCGCGCTGTCGTTCATGCGGTGGGACTCCTACTCCGACCCCGAGTGGGCCGGGCTGGACAACTTCCGCCGCATGGCCGGCAGCGACACGTTCTGGACCGCGCTGACCAACACCACGTATTACGCGGCCGGCCACATCCCGCTCACCCTGGCCGCGTCGCTGGGGTTCGCGGTCCTGCTCAACCGGAAGCTGCGCGGGGTGCGGTTCTTCCGCACCGCGCTCTTCTTCCCCTACATCACGTCGCTGGTCGCCGTGGCGGTCGTCTGGAACATGCTGTTCAGCCCCGAGTTCGGGCCGGTGAACCAGCTGCTGCGGGCGGTCGGCGTCGACGGCCCGCCGGGCTGGACGACGTCGACCACCTGGGCGATGCCGGCGGTGATCCTGACCAGCGTCTGGCGGGACATGGGCTACTACATGATCATCTACCTGGCCGGGCTGCAGGGGATCCCGGCGTACCTGTACGAGGCGGCCGAGATGGACGGCGCCGGCCCGTGGCAGCGCTTCCGCCACATCACGGTGCCGGCGCTGCGCCCGACCACGTTCTTCGTGGTCATCATGCTCACCATCGCCAGCTTCAAGGTCTTCGACCTGGTGCAGGTCATGACCGAGGGCGGGCCCGGCCGCTCCACACTGGTGCTGTCGCAGCTCATCTTCCGCGAAGGCATCACCGAGGGCCGCTTCGGCTACTCCTCGGCGATCGCGATGGTGCTGTTCGTCGTCGTGCTGACCGTCACCGTCGTGCAGTTCCGGCTCCAGCGCAGGAGCGAGCGGTGAGACGGGTCGCGCTCCACGCCCTGCTGGCCGGCCTCGGCGCCGCCGTGCTGATCCCGTTCCTGTGGATGCTCGTCTCGTCGCTGAAGCGCGACAACGAGGTGTTCACCGTGCCGATCCAGTGGATCCCCGAGGAGCTCCAGTGGGGCAACTACGGCCGGATCTGGCAGGAGATCCCGCTCGGCACGTACCTGGGCAACTCGCTGATCCTCGCGGTCAGCATCACCTTCCTGCAGGTGCTCACCGGCAGCTTCGCCGCCTACGGCTTCGCGAAGGTGCGCTTCCCCGGCCGGGACGCGCTCTTCCTCGCCTACGTCGCCACCATCGCGGTGCCGTGGCAGGCGTACATGGTGCCGCAGTACATCCTCATGGAGAAGGCCGGGCTGGTGAACACCCGCACGGCGCTGATCCTGCTGCAGGCGTTCGGCGCGTTCGGTGTCTTCCTGATGCGGCAGTTCTACCTCAGCATCCCCGACGAGCTGATCGAGGCGGCGCGGCTCGACGGGCTCACCGAGTACGGCATCTGGGCGCGGGTCGCGCTGCCGCTGTCCAAGCCGGCCCTCGCCAGCCTCGCGCTGCTCACGTTCGTCAACACCTGGAACGACTACATGGGCCCGTTCATCTACCTGACGAGCAACGACCTGTGGACCGTGCAGATCGGCCTTCGCTCGTTCGTCGGGGTCTACGACTCGGAGTACGCCATGATCATGACCGGCTCCGTCATCTCCGTCCTGCCGATCCTCGCCGTGTTCCTGCTCGGTCAGCGGTACTTCGTGCAGGGCGTCGCCACCACCGGGATGAAGTGATGCTCGCCCGGCTGAACGCGCCCGCGGACACGTGGGAGCTGATCTGGGCGTGGGTCGGCCGGGTCCTGGTGGTGAACCTGGGCCTGGCCGTCACCAACCTGCCGCTGCTGCTCGCGCTGTCCGTGGTGGACCGGCCCTGGCGCTCCCCGGTGTTCTTCGCCGTGCTGTCGCTCGGCCTCGGCCCGTCCCTGGCGGCCGCGTTCGCGCACCTGCACGGCGACCCGTTCGTGCGGTCCTACCGCCGCCACTTCGCCAGGGCCGCGCTGCGCTGGTCGGTGGTCGTCGCCGGGCTCGGCATCCTCGCCGCCGACGTCGTCGCGCTGCACGACGCCGACCCGGGCGCGCTGCTCGTGCCGATGCTCGCCGTCCTCGCCGTGCTGCTGCTCGCCGCCGGGGTCCTCTGGCTGGCGATGCTGCCGCTGCACCATCCCGGCGGCGCCCGCGGGGCGCTGTGGGTCGCGGTGCGCCGGTGGCCGCTCAGCCTGCTCAGCCTCACCGTCCTGGCCGCCGCCGCGGCCGCCGTCAACCAGGCGCCCGTGGCCGGTCTCGCGACCGTGCCCGGCTGCGCCCTGCTCGTCGCCTGGCACAACAGTCGGGTCGCCCTCACGACCTGACGCACCCATTTCCGTCAGGGGCGGGGCCGCCAACCCCTCCCACACCCCACAAGGAGTGCCGATGTCCGCACCCCACCCGCGATGGCGCCGGCTGGTCCTCACCGCCGCCGTCCTCGCCGCCAGCACCGTCGCCGCCGTGCTGCCGGCCGCCACCGGCCACGCGGCGACCTCGGGCTTCCACGGCGTCAACTGGGCCGACCCGCGGGACAACTTCACCGACGACGCCGTCGTCCCCAGTGGACTGTCCACCGCCGACAGCTACGCCACCACGAAGGCCAAGGCCGGCCGGATCCTCGACGGCTTCCGCACCGACCTGGGCGCCAACACCGTCCGGCTGCCCGTCAACGCCGCCAGCGTCGGGACCGCCTGGTGGAACTCGTACACCGGCGCGATCGACGCCGCCACCGAGCGCGGGATGAACGTCATCCTCAGCTACTGGGAAGGTGACTCGTCCCGCGACGGCAAGGTCGACAACACGACCGCGTTCTGGTCGATGTGGCAGACCGCGGTCGGCAAGTACGCCGGCAACGCCCGCGTCTACTTCGAGCCGATGAACGAGCCGCACGGCTACAGCTTCACGGACTGGAGCGCCATCTGCGCCGCCTGGCTCGCCAACCACGCGTCCGTGCCCAGGGGGCGGGTCATCCTGTCGGGCACCGGCTACAACCAGGACGTCAAGCAGCTCGGCGCCGACGGCCGCTTCACCGGCACGCTGCTGTCGGTCCACCTCTACAAGTTCTTCTCCAGCAACACCACCTACGCCCAGTTCAAGGCGCAGCTCGCCAACGAGGTCGGCGCCTACGCGAGCCGCACCATCCTGGACGAGTGGGGCGCGCCGATGACCGACGGCACCAACTACCACGCGGCCGGCAGCACCAACCCGTTCGTCACCTACCTGCAGGCGTCGTCGGACTTCGCTCGGGAGAACGCGATGGGCACCGTCTACTGGCCGGGCCTGCGCAACGCCGACCCCTACTCGATGGAGACGCTCGTCGGCACCTACCCGAACACGACGCTGCTCAACACCAACTCCTCCGGCCGGCACCTGCTGCTGGCCAGCTGGGGTGTCAGCGCCGCGCGGACCGGCACCGTCAAGGGGCTCGCCGGCAAGTGCCTCGACACCGCGGCCAACGGCACCGCCAGCCCGAAGGTCGTCATCGCCACCTGCACCGGCGGCGCGAGCCAGAGCTGGACACTCGACGGCGGGGCGCTGAAGTCCGGCGGCCGCTGCGCCGACGCGACCGGCGGGGCGACCGCCGACGGCACCCGGATCATCACGTACACGTGCAGCGGCGCGGCGAACCAGCAGTGGATCCTCGTCGGCAACCAGCTGCGCAACGGCAAGTCCGGCAGCTGCCTCGACGTCCCGGCGTCCAACAGCGCGGACGGCACCCAGGTGACCATCTACAGCTGCAACAACGGCGCCAACCAGCGCTGGACCCTGGGAGGCTGACGATGCAATCCATCATCCGCTGGTTTACCGCCGGCATCGCGCTGCTGGCCGGGGTGCTGGTGGCGCCGGCTCCCGCGGCCGCGGCCACCACGCTCGTCTACGCGACCTTCAAGGGCGACGCCGCCGCCGACGAGGAGCTGTGGCTCTACCAGTCCACCAACGGCGGCACCAGCTACAGCGTGCTGTCGGACACCAACTTCCGCGGCCCGACCGGCGTCCTGCGCGACCCGGGCATCCTGAAATACAACGGGAAGTACTACATCGCCTACACCGTCCAGTCGTGGACCACGAACTCCACGTACTTCGCCATCGCCAGCAGCACCAACCTCACGACGTGGACGAACGTCGCCACCGTCAACTCCGGCATTGCCGACACGAAGTTCACCTGGGCGCCCGAGTTCTACGTCGAGGGCAGCACGGTGCGGATCATCGCCAGCGTCGCCGCCACCACCTGCTCGGCGTGTTTCCGCCCGTACGTGTACACCGCGCAGAACACCGCGCTCACGTCCTGGAGCGGGCCGGTGCAGATGTGGGGCCTCGGGACCAACCACATCGACACGTTCGTCGTGAAGTCCGGCAGCACATGGCACGCGTTCACGAAGAACGAGACCACGAAATACATCGAGCACTGGATTACGACAAAGAACCTCACCGAGGGGTGGGTCAACAAGGGCAACCTGTGGAGCTCCGGCTACGAGGGCCCGTCGCTGGTGCGCCTGGACAACGGCTCCTGGCGGATCTACGTCGACAAGTACACCAACGGCGGCATCTGGACGGCGACCAGCACCGACCTCAACACGTGGACCGGCCTCAGCGCCGTCGGCTGCTCCGGCTGCCGGCACGGGACGGCGATCCCCCGATGAGACGACTTCTCGTGCTTGCCGTGCTCGCGCTCCTGTGCGTGGCGACGCCCGCCCGGGCCGCCACCGTGACCGTCGCCAGCGGCGGCCAGTTCCGCGACACCGCCGGCAACGTCGTGCACGCGCACGGCGGCGGCGTGCTCAAGGTCGGCCAGTACTACTACTGGTTCGGCGAGAACCGCAACACCGACAACACCTTCCGCAGCGTCGCCGTCTACCGGTCCACCGACCTGCGGACCTGGGAGTTCCGCAACAACGTGCTGACCCAGTCGTCGCACGCGGAGCTGGCGTCGGCCAACATCGAACGCCCCAAGGTGATCTACAACAGCTCGACCGGGCAGTTCGTGATGTGGATGCACAAGGAGAGCGCCACCGACTACTCGGAGGCCCGCGCCGCCGTCGCCACGTCGTCCACCGTGGACGGCGCCTACACGTACCGGGGCAGCTTCCGCCCGCTCGGGCACATGTCGCGGGACATCACCCTGTTCCGCGACGACGACGGCACCGCGTACATGATCTCGGCGGCGAACGAGAACGCCGACCTGCACGTGTACCGGCTGACCGCCGACTACCTCGGGGTCGGCACCCTGCTGCACCGGCTGTGGCAGGGCTCGTGGCGCGAGGCGCCCGCGATGTTCAAGCGCAACGGCGTCTACTTCCTGCTCACCTCCGGCGCGACCGGCTGGGCGCCGAACCAGCAGAAGTACGCGACCGCCACCTCGGTCGCGGGGACGTGGACCGCGCTGCAGAACGCCGGCGACAACACGGCGTTCGGCTCGCAGACCGCGTACGTCCTGCCGGTGCAGGGCAGCACGACCACGTCTTACCTGTACCTCGGCGACCGCTGGGCCGGGGCGTGGAACGGGCGGGTCAACGACTCGCAGTACGTGTGGCTGCCGCTGCAGTTCCCGACGAGCACCAGCCTGTCGCTGAGCTGGTCCCCGGCGGTCAGCATCGACACCGCGACCGGGGTGGTGCAGGGCACCGCCGGGCCCGCCGAGCAGCTGGTCGCCCGGCACAGCGGCAAGTGCCTCGACGTGGCCTCCGGCTCCGCCGCGGACAGCGCCCGGACCCTCCAGTACACCTGCGGAAACGGCCTGAACCAGCGCTTCACCGTGCAGGACCTGGGCACCGGCTACGTGCGGCTCGTCGCGCGGCACAGCGGCAAGTGCCTGGACGTCACCAGCGCCTCGACGTCCGACGGTGCGACCGTCGTGCAGTACACCTGCGGCGGCGGCAGCAACCAGCAGTGGCAGGTCCAGGACGCGGGCGGCGGCTACGTCCGGTTCGTCGCGCGGCACAGCGGCAAGTGCCTGGACGTCAACGGCGCCTCGACGTCCGACGGCGCCGGCGGCATCCAGTGGACCTGCGGATCGGGCACCAACCAGCAGTGGACCCGACGCGTGGCGGCGTAAGGGCTCCACCGGCCGAAGCCGTGCCGCCGCGGCTGGGAACGCGGCGGCACGGTCAGGTCACATCACCAGCAGCACCGCGGCGACCGCCGCGGCCCCGGAGAAGGCGGCGGCGGTCCAGCGCCACCACGGGCGGCCCGCGACGAGCGGCAGGTCGCGCCAGCGGGGGACGGCCACGCAGAGCACGGCGGCGGACGCGGCCACGCCGAGCGCCCAGACGAGGCCGGGGACCGCCAGCCAGTCGCCGGCCCGGTGCGCGAGCAGCGGCATCACCACCGCCCACACCATCGACGTGGCGAGCCTGACGCGGTCGGTGCGGCTTCTGGCCGTGATGAGCAGGCCGGCCGCGCCGAGGAAGCTCAGGCCCACGGCGAGCAGCACCGCGAGCGGCGTCCGCTCCGGACCGGTGGCGCCGGACGGGGTGACACCGAGCAGGCGCCGCCCGATGGGGTCGACGTCGCGGTCGGTGTTGCCGAGCACGACGACGCCGCGGCCGGTGGCGCGGTCCACGGCCAGGAACGAGCGGAACCCGCCGGTGCCCCCGTTGTGCCACGTCAGCGCGGTGCCGCCGTAGCGGGTGGTGAACCATCCGTAGCCGATCCGCTCGCCGCCATCGCCCGTGTCGAACCGCGGGGTCAGCGCGTCGATGCCGGGCGCGGTGCCGGCCTGCACGGCGGTCACCAGCCGGGCGAGATCGGCGGCGGTCGACCAGACGCCGATGCCGGCCGGCGCCCAGCCCTCGCCCCGCCACGGATCCACCTCCCGCCCGGCCGCCGTCCCGCCGGTCGCGCGCCCGGCCGGCAGCGCGGTGCCGTCGGGGTTGACCGTCGTCGCCGCCATCCCGAGCGGGTCGAGCAGCCGGCGGCGCAGCAGGTCCTGATACGGCACGCCGGCCCGCTCGGCGAGCGCCTGGCCGAGGACGGCGACCCCGAAGTTGGAGTAGTGCACGGTGCCCGCGTCGCCGGGGCGCTGCCCAGCGGCGGTGTGCAGCAGCCATCCGCGGTGTTGTCGCCGGTACGGGTCGGCGCCGCTGACCCTGGCGGACCACAGGCGGGCGGCCTGTCCCGCCGACCCGATCGGCACGCTGCGCAGCCCGGCCCGGTGGCTCGCGAGCTCCGCGACGGTCACGTCGCCGGTGGGGCCGCCGATCGACGGCACGAGCGCCCGCAGCCGCTCGTCCGGCTCGACACTGGAGTCCGCGAGCAGCATGCCGGTGAACGTCTTGACGATGGAGCCGATCTCGAACGGGGTGTCCGCGGTGACCGGCGTCCCGTCGCCGCGGTCGCCGATGCCCGCCGTCCGGACCCCGCCTGGCCCGATCAGCGCGACGGCGAGCCCGCGGTAGCCGTCGGGGTCACCGGCGGCCGCTCTGAGGTCGGCGGCGAGGGCGGCGTCCCCGGTGGTGGCCCGGCCCAGGTGCGGTGGCCGGGGCGCGGCCAGGAGCGCGGCGAGCACCCCGGTGAGCAGGGCGGTCACGACGGTCACGACGACACGGTGCGGCATGGTCTGGCTCCCTTCCGGCAAAGGACTCCTCAGCGGCGGGCGGCCGCCAGGATGGTCAGCAGCGGCACGACCCGCTCCGGCGGCACGCTGTAGTGCCCGCGGCCGGCGGTCCGCAGCCAGCCCGCGGCGGTCAGCTGGCGCAGATGGTGGTAGAGCTGGCCGCTGGTGCCGAGGCCCTCGGTGGCGGCGAGGTCGGTGCTCGCCCGCACGCCGCCGAGGATCTCCCGCAGCAGCCGCAGCCGCATCGGGTGCGCGAGCGCCGCCAGCGCCGCCGCGAACTCCTGCCAGTCCTCGTCCAGCAACTGCCCGACCGGCGTGCCGAGCTGCCAGTCGTAGTGCTCGCCGGTCGGCAGGTCGACGGTGCCGGTGAAGAGCACCGCACCCTCGTCCGGCGCCAGATCCCGCAGCCGCTCCAGCGCCCAGAACGCCGACCCGTCCACCTGGGACGGCTCGCCGAACACCCGGGCCTCGAGCGCGGCCACCCGCTCCTCCAACGACGCCATGAGTACGATTCTACGTAATTACGTAGAAGCGTTCAAACCCTGCGCCGGCTGTACGGGGGCCGCGGTGGTCATGTGCCGGACGGTGGGCCACCAGATGAGCAGCTCCGCGACGGCCAGCGCGAGCGCGAACGGGGCGAGGGTCCACAGCCCGGACCGGTCCGCGATGGCGCCGGCCAGGAACGGGAAGAGCGCGCCACCGAGCACCGACACGCCGTTGAGCAGGCCGATCGCGGTGGGGGCGAGGCCGCCCGGGGCGAGGGCGGGCGCGATCGCCATCGTGGTGGGGAAGACGGGTCCCAGCCAGAAGCCGAGGAGCGCGAAGGCCGCCACGGCCGTCGCGGGCACGAGCCACAGCAGCGCCGCCGCCAGGGTGACGCCGATCAGGCACGCGGTCATCAGCCGGTTCGCGGTCCAGCCGAGGCGGGCCGCGGCCGGGCTGAGCACGAAGCGGCCGAGGGTCAGGCCGAGCCAGTAGCCGCTGACCGTGTAGCCGGCGAGGAGGTCGCCGTGGCCGCGTTCGGCGACGAGATAGCTGAAGCCCCAGTTGCCGACGCTGATCTCCAGCCCCACGTACACCGCGAGGAACACCGCGCCGAGCAGCACCGCCGGCCGCCGGCCGGCCGAGCGGACCAGACCCCGGGCGGGCGGCGGGTCCGGAACGCCGGTCGGGGCACCGGCCAGGGCACCGGTAGGAGTGCTGCCGGCGGTGGCGCGCAGCGTGAGCTGGAAGCCGGCGACGATCGGCACGCACGCCAGGGCGAGGACCAGCCACACCGAGGTCCACGCGGTGAAGCCCAGCATCCAGGTGGCGAGGGGCGGGCCGATCAGCGCCCCGACGCCGAAGAACGCGTGCAGCCAGTTGAGCAGCGTGGTGGAGCCGGGCAGGGCGGCGAGGTACGCGTTGAGCACCGACTCGAGGACGCCGGTGCCGTACCCGGCGACGACCTGCACCCCGACGAGCACCGCGAACGCCGGGCGGGTCGCCGTGCCGAGCCCCGCGGCGATGAACGCGGCGCCGCCCGTGGTCAGCGCCGCCCTGGTCCCGAGCCGGTGGATGAGCGTCCCGGCGGTCGCCCCGGCGAGCAGGAACCCGGCCGAGAACGCGAAGAACGTGACGCCTATCGTCGCCTTGTCGAGGCGGTAGTCCAGCAGCTGCGCGGGCAGCAGCACACCGCCGACCCCGGCGCTCAGGCCGGCGAGGACGAAGGTGGCGTAGGCGAACACGATCGGCGCCAGGGCGCGCGGATGAGACGCTGACACCGGCTCATCATGCCGAACCATCGACGTCGGGTCGCCGGTTCGGTTTTTCGAAAGTGAAGGGGAACAGCGGATGTCGGACCGCAACGCCTGGCGCGAGCTCATCGAGGCCGACCCGGAGCACTCGCAACGCTACATCGAGCGGTTCCGGTCGATGGCCGAGGCGGGCGCCGACCTCGTCGGCGAGGCCCGCCTCGTCGACGCGATGCTGCCCCGCTGCGCCCGGATCCTCGACGCTGGCTGCGGCCAGGGCCGGGTGGGTGGCCACCTCGCCCGGATGGGCCACGACGTGATCGGCGTCGACCTCGACCCGGTGCTGGTCGCGGCCGCCCGGGACTCCTACCCGTCCGCGACCTGGCTCGTCGGCGACCTGTCGGAGCTCGACCTGCCGGCCCGCGAGGTCCCCGACGGCTTCGACGCCATCGTCTGCGCCGGCAACGTGATGACGTTCGTCGCGAGGGACACCCGCCGCATGATCCTGCGCCGGATGCGGGCCCACCTGCGGGGCGCCGGCCGGGTCGTCATCGGCTTCGGCGCCGGCCGCGGCTACGGGTTCGACGACTTCCTCGCCGACGCCGACACCGCCGGCCTGGCCCCGGACCTGCTGCTGGCCACCTGGGACCTCCGCCCCTTCACGCCGGACTCCGACTTCCTGGTCGCCGTCCTGCGCCCGGCGGAGTAGCGCGCCGGCCGGTCCGCCGCGGTGTTGCGTCGCGGGTCACGGGTCGTGGGTGGTCAGGTCGTCGGCGGCGCGGGCGAAGGCCAGGACCTTGGCGGTGGCCCGTTCGCGGTGCCAGGCCAGGCCCCACTCGACCGGCGGCGCGTCGCGGAAGGACACGTAGGCGACGTCGGGGCGCACGTAGTAGCGCCGCACGTGCGCGCCGACCGGCAGGACGCCCCGCCCGGAGCCGGCGAGCATCAGCGCCTCCTGGAACGTGGCGGCCGGCGGGCCCTGCGGGATGGGGCGGCCCGCCGGGGTGCTGCCGGGGTTGCGGTCGCGCAGGGTCGACGCGGGCAGGGTCGACGGCAGCTGGAGCACCGGCACGCCGGCGAGGTCCTCCACGGACACGGTGTCGCGGCGGGCGAGCGGGTGCTGCGACGACACCGCGAGCATGCGCGCCTCCCGCACCAGGGCGCGGCCGGTGTCCAGGAGCGGGTCGTCCACGGGGAGCCCGGTGAGCGCCACGTCCACGGAGCCGTCGTGCAGCCACGGGACGACCTCCGCGATCTGCGCCTCCCGGATCCGCACCTCGCAGCCGGGGTGCCGGCGCCGGAACAGGTCGGCGACCTGGATGACCAGCTGGCCGGCGGCCGCGCCGACGAAGCCCACGACGAACTCGCCGGCCATGCCCCGCCCGGCGGCGACGGCCCGCCGCACCGCCGCCTCGATCTGCGCCCACGCGGGCTGGACGTCGTCGTGCAGCCGCCGCCCGGCGTCGGTCAGCTCCACCCGCCGGCTGGTGCGGTGAAACAGCGGCACCCCGACCCGCCGCTCCAGCTTCCGGATCGTCTGGCTGACCCGGGTCGTCGACACGCCGAGCCGTCCGGCGGTCCGCCCGAAGTGCAGTTCCTCGGCGAGGACGATGAAGGCGTCCAGCTCGTGCCGCTCCAGCATGCCGCCCCCGATCGTGAAGTCCCGCTTCATGATCGTGCCACAAAAGCGCGTTGATCATCGTGCGGGTCCGGCCGAGACTGGAGCGCATGCCGAAGCTCACCGCACTGCGTACAGCCGTCGAGGGCCGCGTCCTGCTGCCCGGCGACGACGGGTTCGACGCCGCCCGCCGCCCCTGGAACCTCGCGGTCGACCAGCCGGCCGCCGCCGTCGTCGAGGCCGCTCACGCCGCGGACGTGGCCGCCGTCGTGCGGTTCGCGGCGGCGGCGGGGCTGGCCGTGGCGCCGCAGCCGACCGGGCACGGGGCCACCGGCAACACCGGCGACGCGATCCTGCTGCGGACCGGCCGGCTCGACCAGGTCCACGTCGACGCCGCGGCGCGCACCGCACGGGTCGGCGCGGGCGCGACCTGGGGCGCGGTCCAGACGGCCGCCGGCCCGCGCGGGCTCACCGGCCTGGCCGGCAGCTCGCCGGTCGTCGGCGTCACCGGGTACACGCTCGGCGGCGGGATGAGCTGGTTCGGCCGTGCGTTCGGATGGGCCGCCGACAGCGTCACCGCCTTCGACGTCGTCGATGCCGCCGGTGTACCGGCGAAGGTCACCGCGGACAGCGACGCCGAGCTCTTCTGGGCGCTGCGCGGCGGTGGCGGCGACGTCGCGGTCGTCACGGCCGTCGAGTTCCGCCTGCACCCCGCCCCGGTCCTGTACGGCGGCCGGATGCTCTGGCCGGCGGACCGGGCGCCGCGGGTCCTCGCCGCGTTCCGGGACGTCGCCTGGGAGGCGCCCCGCGAGCTGACCCTGTGGTTCGAGCTGATGCGGTTCCCGAGCGGGCCGCCGCTCGTCGCCGTCGACGTCACGTACCTCGGCGACGCGGCGACCGGCGCGGCCCTGACGAAACCGTTCGCGGACGCCGGCCCGCCGATGAGTGACAGCCGCGCCGTGCTGCCGGTCGCCGACCTCGGCTCGATCACGGCCGAGCCGGTCGACCCGTCGCCGGGGCTGTCGTTCAGCGCGCTGCTGCACGACCTCGACGGCGTGGCCGGCGCGCTGCTGGACCGGCCCGTCGACCCGCTGCTCGCCATCCAGGTGCGGCAGCTCGGCGGCGCGTTCGCCGGCCCGTCGGACAGCCCGTTCGGCCCGCTCACGGAGCCGTACTCGCTGTACACGCTGGGGATCCCGGCCACGCCGGAGCGGGCGGCCGCGATCCGGGAGCGGCAGCGCGAGATCGTCGCCGCGCTCGGCCCGGCCGTCGCCGGTCGCAAGCCACTGACCGCGCTCAGCGGCGGCGAGTCGGTCGGGGACGCGTTCGCGCCCGGCGTCCTCGCCCGGCTGCGCGAGGTGAAGCGGCGCCGCGACCCGGCCGGGGTGCTGCGGAGCAACTACCCGGTCGCGTGAGCGCGGCGGCCTGGAGCGGCGCGATTCAGAGCGCCGGAGCGGAGGTGCCGGCCCGCGAATCGAGGGCGCCGGCGAGGGCGGCGCGCGAGGTGATGCCGAGCTTCGGGAAGGCCCGGTGCAGGTGGGCGCCGACCGTGCGGTGCGACAGGAACAGCCGCTCGCCGATCTGCTTGTTGGTCAGCCCGGTCGCGGCGAGCGTGGCGATCTGCCGCTCCTGCGGGGTCAGCGCCGCCGGTCCGGACCCGACGGTGGCCACGCCCGCGGCGCGTAGCTCGTTGCGGGCCCGGTCCGCCCACGGCTGGGCACCGAGCCGGTCCAGGCTCTCCAGGGCGTCCCGCAGCTGCAGCCGGGCGCTGGTGGTGTCGCGGGTGCGCCGCAGCCATTCGCCGTACGCGAGCCGGATCCGCGCCTGCTCGAACGGCCACTGGTCGGCGCACGGGAGCGCGAGCGCGGCCGCGTAGAGCCGCTCGGCGTCGTCGTCGGGGGCGGCGATCGCGGCGGCGCCGGCGGTGAGCAGCGCGGTGCGGGACGACACGTCGGCGAGCCCGGCCTGCCGCGCGGCGTCGACGTGCGCCCGCGCCTCGTCGAGGTGTCCGATGTGGACGGCCGCGTCGACGGTGTCGAGGACCATCCACCGGCCGGGCACGCCGAGGCTCGGGTGCCCGGGCCCGTCGATCCGGGCCGCCTGCACGTAGGCGTCCTCGTAGTCGCGCCGGCCGAGCGCGGCGACGGCGCGGGCCTGCCACGCGAGGGCCTGCGTCAGCCCGACGCCGCGCGGCGCCGCCCAGCGGGTCACCTCGTCGGTCAGCATCCGCGTGCGGGTGGCGTCGCCGCGGTACGCCCCGATCAGCGCCAGCCGGCACCGCAGCTGCCCTTCGAGCAGGTGATAGCCGTCGGCGCGGGCGATCTCGAGGGCCTCCTCCGCCAGCCGCTCGGCCTCGTCCCACTGCCCGTGCGCGATCGAGTCGACGCTGAGCATCAGCAGCCCGGCGATGACCACGGTGACGATGCCGCCGTCGCGTTCCCGGTCGATGACGCGGTGGCACAGGTGCCGGTAGGCGGCGAGCGCGTCGAGCTCGACGGCGGCGTACGTGAGCGGGATGAACTGCCACGGCGCCGGGTCGCTGGACAGGTCCTCGAACGCGGTGGAGAGCCGGTGCCGCAGCGGGCCGGCGGTGCCGACCGGGTCGGCGTACGCGTCGTAGCACAGCTGCAGCGCGGTGACGGCCCGCGGGTCGAACCTGGTCAGCGCCGCCCGCAGCAGCTCCCACGGCCCAGGACGTCCACTGTAGACACACACGAACAGCAGCGCGTAGAGCACGCCGTAGGCGTCCCAGCCGTCGCCCGGCGTGCCGTCGAGGTCGTCGAGCGCCCGGGCGAGGAGGCGGTGGGCCGCGTCGACGTCGCCGCTGCCGTTGGTCAGCAGGTGCGCGGTGGCGGCGAACACGAGACCGGTGGCGGTGTGGGGGGTCTGCCCGGCGTCGTTGAGCAGCTGCGGCACCCGGTCGAGCTGGCCGGTGACGTTGGCGAGGAACGCCGCCTCGACGAGCCGCCGGGACCGCTGCCCCGGCCGGTCGCTGAGCTCGCTGGCGCGCACGAGCGCGCTGACCGCGCCGGCGGCACCGCCGCGGGGCCGGCCGCCGCGGCCACCGGTCCAGGCGGCCTGCGCGACCTCGTCCAGCGCGCGGGCGACGACCTCGTCGGGTCCGGTCGCGGCGTCGGCGAGGTGGCGGGCGCGGCGCTCCGGTGCGGTCCCGCGGCACCCTGCCGGCGTCGCCGCGACGGCGGGCCCGAGTGTCCGGGCGACGGCGAGGTGCGCGTGCCGCCGCTCGTCGGCGGTGGCGAGCTGGGCGACCGCGGCGCGGATCAGCGGGTGGCGGAACTCCAGGCGGCCGCCCTCGACCACGCGGATCAGCCCGGCCCGCTTCGCCGGGGACAGGTCGCGGAGGTCGGCGTGCGGGCGGGCGGCGGCCCGCACCATGGCGACGTCGGCGTCGGGGTCGAGCGCGGCCAGCAGGAGCACGGCCCGGGTCGGCTCCGGCAACTCGGCGAGCCCGGCGGCGAACGCCGCCTCGAGGCGGTCGCCGAGCGGCAGGAACGCGGGCAGGGCGGCCTGACCCGACCGCTCCCGGGGCGTGAGCACCGCCGGCAGCTCCAGCAGCGCGAGCGGGTTGCCGGCGGCGTCGTCGAGCAGCCGCCGCCGCACGACGCCGGGCAGGCCGGGGTGGTGGGCGTCCAGCAGCGCCGCAGCGGCCCGCGCGGACAGCGGGCCGACGGTCCGCTCCGGCAGCCGCGTCTCGTCGAAGACGCCACCCGCGCCCGACCGGACGGCGGCGAGGAACCGCGCGTGGGTGCCGGCGACGCGCCGCGCGAGGAACCCGAGGACGGTCGCGCTCGCCGCGTCGATCCATTGGACGTCGTCGACGACCAGCAGCAGCGGGCGGCCCGCCGCGACCTCGGCGACGAGGGCGAGCACGGCCGTGGACAGCACCAGCGGCTCGGCCTCCCGGGCGCCGGCGCGGCCGAGCACATGGGCGAGGGCGTCGCGCTGGTCGTCGGGGAGCTGCCCGGCGAAGTCCCGGGTGGCGTACAGCAGCTGGTGCAGCGTCGAGAAGCGGATCCCGGACTCGAAGGGCGCGCCCGCCGCCCGCAACACCCGCATCCCGGCCGCGCCGGCCCGTGCGGCGGCGGCGTCGAGCAGCGCGGTCTTGCCGGTGCCCGGGTCGCCGCGCAGCAGCAGGCTCGGGCCGGGCGGGTCGGCGCCGGCGAGCACCGCGTCGATCGTCCGCAGCTCGGGTGCCCGGCCGCGTAGTTCGCCCTGCTCCGCTGGAAGCGTCACGGTCATCCCCCGACCCCAACGGTAGCCAGGGAAGCAGTCATCTGACCCATGCCGCGGTGCCGGGGCCGCCGCAGGATTCATGGGTAGCCACGCACCAGCGATTGGAGACACCATGCGGGTACTGATGATCGCGCCACCAGGAGCCGGCAAGGGCACGCAGGGAGCGCGGATCGCAGCCCGCCTCGGCGTGCCGCACCTCGCGACCGGTGACCTGCTGCGCCGCCACGTCGCGCTCGGCACGAGCCTGGGCCGGGCCGTGCAGGAGCATCTGGACCGCGGCGACCTGGTGCCGGACGGCGTCATGCAGGACCTGGTCCGCAGGTCCCTCGCCGACGCGACGGCCGATGGCGGCGGTTACGTGCTCGACGGCTACCCGCGCACGCCCGCGCAGGCGTGGGCCGCGTACCGGATCGCCGCGTCGCTCGAAGCGACCGCGCACGTCGCGCTGCACCTGCGCGTCGACGACGACGAGGTGGTCCGCCGCCTGCTGGCCCGCTCCGCGATCGAGCACCGCACCGACGACACCGAGCCCGTCATCCGCCGCCGCCTCGCGCTGTACCACCGGGTGACGGAGCCGATCCTGCAGTGGTACCGCTACCGCGGCATCCTGCTGTCGGTCGACGGCATGCCGGAGCCGGACCGGGTGACGTCGACGGTGGTGTCGGCGTTGCGGTGCCGAAGGCCGTGCCCCGATCCGGTGCCGCTGGCCGCCTAACCGCGGGTGAGGCGCTGCACCACCCCCGTGCCGTCGTAGACGTTGGCGCCCAGGTAGCCGCTGCTGTAGGCGGTGTCGGTGGCGTCGATGACCGGCGTGGTGCCGCCGCCGCCCAGGTACACCTTGATGCTCGCGCCCGAGGCGACGACCTTCAGGTGGTAGGTGCGGCCCG
Source organism: Dactylosporangium sp. NPDC006015 (assembly GCF_040614215.1). Taxonomy (NCBI): domain Bacteria; kingdom Bacillati; phylum Actinomycetota; class Actinomycetes; order Micromonosporales; family Micromonosporaceae; genus Dactylosporangium; species Dactylosporangium sp. NPDC006015. The sequence continues at coordinate 16,425 of NZ_JBEXUD010000058.1, read as the reverse complement.
GGACGATCGCCGTCGGGTAGGTGGCGATGTCGCGGCCGGGTCGCCACAGCTTCACCACCCCGGACGCGTCGATGTTCGCGGTGTAGTGCTGGGTGGCGTCGGCGTTGGCCCGGAAGGTGAGGGCGGCGGCGGTGCCGTTGACGATCGTCAGATCGCCCTCGTAGGTGAAGTCGGCGGCGACGGTCCGGCTCAGGTAGAACGTGTCGCCGGCGCTGGTGCCGCGGGCGCCGGCCCGGGCGGTGGTCGTCGTCCAGGTGCCGCCGACGGGCTGCCACGGGCCGGCGAGGTTCGTCGCGAACCCGGGCCCGTTCAGCGTCAGGTTCTGCACGGTGGCGGTGCCGTTGAAGACGTTGGCGCCCAGGTAGCCGCTGCTGTAGGCGGTGTCGGTGGCGTCGATGACCGGAGTCGTGCCGTGGTCGAGGTACGCCTTGATGCTCGCGCCGGCGGCGACGACCTTCAGGTGGTAGGTCCGGCCCGGGACGACCGCCGCTGGCGCGGTGGCGATGACCCGGCCGGGCCGCCACAGCTTCACCACCCCGGACGCGTCGACGTTGGCGGTGTAGTGCTGGGTGGCGTCGGCGTTGGCCCGGAAGGTGAGGGCGGCGGCGGTGCCGGAGGCGATCGTGACGTCGCCCTCGTAGGTGAGGTCGGCGGCGGTCGTGTTGCTCAGGTAGAACGCGTCACCGCTCGCGGTGCCGCGCTTGCCGGTCGCGGCGTCGCCCCAGGACCCGCCCGCGGCGCGCCACGGCCCGGCGAGGTTCGACTCCAATGTGGACTGACCCTGCCCCCACGCGGAGCCCAGCCGGTGGAGCTCGGCGGAGACCAGCCGCACGGAGCCGCCGGTGGCGAACAGCCGGATGCCCTGGCTGCCCGCCGCGGAGTTGAAGTTCACGTTGTCGGTGAAGGAGAGCCGGCCGTCGTTGCCGAACACCTCCAGCTGGCCGCGGTCCACGAGCAGCCGCACCTTGACCCGCCCGTTCAGGGGTGCCAGCGGCGCCCCGTACAGCGTCTGCGCGGCCCGGTCGTAGACCACGGCCCGGTCGTGGCCGCCGTCCGCGCGGCGGTGCAGCTGGAACCCGAACTGGGTGGCGGTGGCGGCGCCGACGTCGAACTCGGCGAGGATCTCGTAGGTGTCGGCGGTGATGCCGGCGAACGGGTCCGTGGCCGGGTCGGTGGTGATCGTGCGGTTCGACCAGGTCGTGGTGCCCTGGCGCAGGGAGGCGATCTCGGCGACGGGGAACCGGGTGACGCGCGGCCCGGCGGGCGTGCTGATGAGCCCCAGCTGGACGGGGAACGACGCGTTGCCGGTCCAGGTGCCGCCGCGGTTGCCGGGCTGCCAGGCCATCTGCACGGTCCGGCCGTCGGGCATGTTGCTGAACGTGAGGCCCGCGTAGAACGTGCCGTCGAAGCTGTTGCGGCCCTGGTCCATGCGCTGCGGCGCGGTCCAGTCGGGGGTGAACACGGCGCCGTCGAACGTGCCGGTGACGTACTCACCGGAGGCGTCGGTCATCACCCAGCGGATATTCGCCGCGTTCCCGTCGACGGGCAGCGGGAAGAAGTCGGGGCACTCGAAGAGCCAGCCCGCGGCGTACCGGCTGCGATAGGTCCAGTCGAGGAGGTTCGCCGACGTGTAGACGTTGACGCCGTTGCCGCCGCCGTCGGACCAGACGACCATGACCCACCGGCCGCGGGCGGCGTCCCACAGCACCTTCGGATCGCGGCTGGTGCCGGTCGGGGTCACGACCTTCCGGCCGCGGTCGTAGCTCTGGAAGGTGCGGGCGCCGTCGGTGCTGTAGGCGATCGAGACGCCGTTGGTGCCGGTGAACACGACGATCGGGGCGTCGGCGCCGGTCTTCAGCCCCGAGGCGTTGGTGGTGTCGACGACGCCGGCGCCGGAGAACAGATCGCCGGGGTGCGCGCCCGGCTCGAGGGCGACCGGCTTCTGCGTCCAGTGCACGAGATCGGGGCTGGTCGCGTGTCCCCAGTGCATGGTGTCCCAGCCGAGGCCGTGCGGGTTGTGCTGGTAGAAGAGGTGGTACTGGCCGTTGTAGTACAGCGGGGCGTTGACGTCGTTCATCCAGCCGCTGCGCGAGCTGAAGTGGAACTGGCCGCGGAACGGCTCGTCGTAGGCGGCGGTGGCCGGGTACGGGAACTCCGGGTAGTCGCTGGACGGGCTCGCGGCGGCCGGAGCGGCGGCGGACAGGGCGCCGGCGACGAGGGCGGCGACGAGCAGGAACCGAACGGTACGCATGGCGGTGGTCCCTTCGGCGGGGTGACCGGTAGGGTTGAGGAAACGTTTCCTGGCGAGTGTTCGACAGTGTGCGCTTCATAGAGAAAGATGTCCATACATGAGTGACCGTGGGCGGGCCACGATGAAGGACGTCGCGGCGCTCGCGGGCGTCGGGCTGGCGACGGTCTCCCGGGTCATCAACGGCGTGCCGGTCGACCCGCACCTCACCGGCCGGGTCCTGGACGCCGCGCGGCAGCTCGGCTACCGCAAGGACACCGCCGCCACCAGCCTGCGCCGCGCCGACCGGCGCACCAACACGATCGGGCTCGTGCTGCAGGACGTGGCCAACCCGTTCTCCTCCGCGCTGCACCGGGCCGTCGAGGACGTCGGCGTGCAGCGCGGGCTGCTGGTCCTCGCCGGCAGCAGCGACGAGGAGCCCGACCGGGAGCGGGAGCTGCTCGGGGTGCTGCGCACCAGGCGCGTCGACGGGCTCATCGTGGTGCCGACCGGCGCGCCCGACGGGGAGCTGGCGGCGGCGCACCGCGACGGGACGCCGATCGTCTGCGTCGACCGCGCCTCGCCGGTGCCCGGCCTGGACACCGTCACCGCCGACAACCGCGGCGGCGTCGCGGGGGCCGTGCGGGCGCTGCACGACCTGGGGCACCGCGACATCGGGTTCGTCGCCGACCACTCGTCGCTGTGGACGGCCCGCGAGCGGCACGCGGGGTTCGTCCAGGCGGCGGGGGCGACCCGGCCGGCGTGGGTGCGCCGGGACGTGCGCACCGCGGAGGCGGCCCGGCAGGCGGTGACGGAGATGTTCGCCGCCGCGCCCGCGCCCACCGCGCTGGTGACCGCGCAGAACTGGTTGACCGTCGGCGCCCGGCGGGCGCTGGTGGAGCTGGGGCTGCACCGCACCGTCGCGCACGTCGGCTTCGACGACTTCCCCCTCGCCGACATGCTCGACCCGCCGGTGTCGGTGATCGCGCAGGACCCGGCGGAGCTGGGGCGGCGGGCGGCGTTGCTCCTGCTGTCCCGGCTCGACGGCGACACCGGACCCGCGGCGGCGGTGACGCTGCCGACGCGGTACATCGCCCGGGGGTCGGGGGAGATCCCGCCGCCCGGGCGATGACCCGCCCGTTGGTCAGCCGGCCTTGGAGCTGGTCACGGGCATCGAGGAGGCGCCCGGGCCGGCGCTGGCCGACGCGGGTGCGCCGGGCCTGGTCGACGCGGGCGGGCGCGGGGTGTCGTCGCCGGTCGGGGCCGGCGGCTTGCCGTCCGCCGACGACCACAGCACGATGATGTTCCCGGGGATCGGCGCGGTGTCGAACACGATCCAGTCGCCGGGCACCTGATCGGCCGGGGCGGCCATGGACTTCGGGCCGACGCGGTATTCGGCCGTCATGCCCTTCGAGGCGAGGATCTGGCGCGCCTCGGAGACCCGCTTGCCGATCAGGGACCCGCCGACGGCGTTCTGCTCCGTGGAGCCGCCCTCGATGAACTCGCCCGGCAGCGGGGTCCGGCCGAACGCCACGACCGCGTAGGACGAGAAGTTCAGCGGCACCTTGAACCCGACCTGGCACGACCCGTTGGCGGTGCACCGGCCGGGATCCTCGATCGCCTCCAGCCCCGGGGCGCCCGACTCCTCGAAGACCACCTTGCCGACGTTCTCGGGGTTCGCCGGCACCAGCTCGATCTTGATGTTGAGCCCGCGTCTCGCGAGCTCGTCACGGTACCGCTGGGGGTCGGCGGCGGGGTCCTTGATCGTGACGGTCAGGAACCCGTCGCCCTCGGTGAAGGTGAGCGCCGCGTTGGCCGGCTTCGGCGCGGTGAGCAGCGACCCGGCGACGAGCGCCGCGACGGTGAGCCCGGCCGCGACCGGCACCCCGACGAACAGGCGGCGCCGCCAGTTCGTCGCCGGCGCGCCGGTGTCCAGGATGGCGTGCAGCAGGTCCTCGCCGGCCGCCCGGGCGGGCTCCGGGACGTGCACGGTGGGGGAGAGCAGCCGGATCAGGTGATCCTGCTCCTCGTCGACGTCAGTCACGGTGGCTCCTCTCACGGCTGGTGAAGGTGGGTGTGCGCAGCGCCTCCGCGAAGCGGCGGCGCGCTCGGTGCAGGCGGATCCGGGCGGCGTTGACCGTGCAGCCGAACGCGACGGCGATCTCGTCGGCGCTCAGCCCCTCCCAGGCCACCAGCCGCAGCACCTCCCGGTCGCCCTCGGGCAGCGCGCGGAACGCGTGCGCGATCTCCGGCGGCACCGAAGGCTCGATCGTGGTGGCGCCGGCGAGCTCCTGCCGCAGCCGCGCCCCGAGGTCGGCGCGGCGCCGGTCGGCGCGCTGGTGGTTGGCCATGACGTTGCGGGCGACCCCGAACAGCCAGGGTCTGGCCTGCTCGTCGGGGATCTCGTCGATGCGGCGCCAGGCGGTCAGGAACGTGTCGGCGACCACGTCGGCGGCCGACTCCGGCCGGTCGACGCGCCGCAGCGCGTAGCCGAGCAGGTCCTGGTAGCAGGACCGGTACAGTGCTTCGAAGCGGGCGGCGCTAGGGGCTCGTGCCAAGGGTGGCTCCCGTCATGCGGCGTTCGTGTCGCCTGTACATGTCCGCACGGGGCCGAGCATTTCACGGTTCCTTCACGGCGCTGTCCGGCCGCCGCGCCCCGGGGAGGATTTGTCTGATCTTGTGCCCTGTTCCCCTTCAGGCGCCGGCGGCGGGGCCGATAGGTCTCCTGGTGGGCGTGTCCCGAGCGCCCGTCCGCCCGGGAGGGGAGACCAGTGAGCGTTGAGGCGGCGCCCCGTGGCGGCGGTCCCGGCGACAGCACCGCCGGCGACGCGAAGCGATACCTGACCTTCACGTTGAACGGCGAGTCCTACGCGCTGGACATCTTCCACATCACCGAGATCCTGGAATACCGGAATCTCACGGTCGTGCCGATGACGCCCGACTTCGTCCGCGGCGTCATCAACCTGCGCGGCCGGGCGGTCCCGGTCATCGACCTCGCGATCCGCTTCGCCAAGGGCGCCACGAGCATCGCCAGGCGCACCAGCATCATCATCGTGCACATCCGCGGGATGCCCGGGTCCGGCGACACCGGCGCGGGCACCGTCACCGGGGACGGCCGCGACGGCCAGGACATCGGCGTCCTCGTCGACGCGGTCAGCAAGGTCGAGTCCTTCACGGCGGAGGACATCGAGCCGGCACCGGCGTTCGGCGCCGGCATCCGGGCCGACTTCATCAGCGGCATGGCGAAGCGCGACAACGACTTCATCATCGTGCTCGACATCGACCACGTGCTGTCGCTGAACGACATGGCGGACCTCGTGACGGCGCTGCCGGCCGGAGCGGAAGGGAACGGCGGCGCCGACCGGGCGATCCGGTCGTCATGACGCGGTCACTCGCCGGCCCCACGGAGATCAGCGCCGCGGAGTTCCAGGCCGTCAGCGAGCTCCTCCACCAGTGCACCGGGATCCGGCTCGCGCCGGGCAAGGAGACGCTGGTGATGGGGCGGCTGGACAAGCGCCTGCGCAAGCTCGGCCTGTCCAGCTACACGGAGTACCTCCGGCTGATCCGGTCACCGCAGCACGCCACGGAGACCCGGCAGGCGATCGACCTGCTGACCACGAACGAGACGTTCTTCTTCCGCGAGCCGCGGCACTTCGAGTTCCTCGGCGAGGTCGTCGCGCCGGCGTACCGCGCCCAGCGCGTGCACCGGCCGTTCCGGCTGTGGAGCGCCGCCAGCTCCAGCGGCGAGGAGGCGTACAGCGCGGCGATGGTGCTCGCCGAGGCGCTGCCGGACCGGCCGTGGGAGATCGTCGGCACCGACATCTCGTCGCGGGTGGTGGCCGGCGCGGCGGCCGGCATCTACCCGATCTCGGCGGCGGAGCGGATCCCGAAGGTGATGCTGCGTCGGTACTGCCGCAAGGGCCGGGCCGAGTACGAGGGCCTGATGGCCGTCGACCGGGAGCTGCGGGCGCGCACGACGTTCCTCGGCGCGAACCTCCTGGAGGATCTGACCCGCCTCGGCCGGTTCGACGTGATCATGCTGCGCAACGTGATGATCTACTTCGAGCCCGAGACGAAGGCGCGGGTGATCGGGCGGCTGCAGGAGATGCTGCACCCGGGCGGCTACCTCATCGTCAGCCTGTCCGAGACGCTCAACGGCATCCCGTCGCGGCTGCGGGCGGTCCAGCCGTCGATCTACCGCCTCGGAGACGACCGTGGGTAGCGTGACCGAGGTCTTCCTCAACCCGGGCGACTTCCACTTCGCCGGGGCCGGCACCCGCATCCGCACCGTCCTCGGCTCCTGCGTCGCCATCACGCTGTGGCACCCGCGGCTGCTGGTCGGCGGGATGTGCCACTACCTGCTGTCCCACCGCGCCGCCCCGCCGGGGGAGCACCCCACGCTGAGCGGTCGCTACGCCGACGAGGCGGTCCAGCTGTTCCTGCGCGAGCTCGGGCGCAACGGCACCCGTCCCACGGACTACCAGGCGAAGATCTTCGGCGGCGGCGACCAGTTCCCCGGCGGATCGCCCGGCCCGGTGCCGCGCGTCCCGCGGGACAACATCGAGACCGGCCTGCTGCTGCTGCGCGAGCACGGCTTCCACCTGGCCGCGAAGCATCTGGGCGGCACCGGATCCCGGCAGCTGGTGTTCGACCTCGGCACGGGCGACGTGTGGGTGCAGCATCAGGAGCGCCGGCCGGCCGGAGCGGGTCATGACCGGTAAGGGGATCAGCGTCGTCATCGTCGACGACTCCGCGGTGGTGCGCCAGGTGCTGTCCAAGCGGCTGGCGGACAGCCCCGGCATCGAGGTGCTCGGATGCGCCTCGGATCCGATCTTCGCGATGAACCTGATGAACCGGGCCTGGCCGGACGTCGTCGTGCTCGACATCGAGATGCCCAGGATGGACGGCATCACGTTCCTCAAGAAGATCATGGCGACCCGGCCGACGCCGGTGATCATCTGCTCGACGCTGAGCCAGCGCGGCGCCCGCGCCACGATGGACGCCCTGGCGGCCGGGGCGGCCGGCGTCGTGCCCAAGCCCAGCACCGGCCTGAAGCAGTTCATGGCCGACGACAGCGGCGACATCGTGGCGGCGGTCCGGGCGGCGGCGGCCGGCAAGGTCGCCCGCCTGAACCGGGCCGGGACGGCCCCCGCCGCTGCCGCGCCGCGACCTGCCGCGGTGGCCCCGCCCGTGGTGTCGGCCGGCCGGATCATCGCCATCGGCACCTCCACCGGCGGCACGCAGGCCCTCGAGACCGTGCTGACGGCGCTGCCCCGCGACAGCCCGGGCATCGTGATCGTGCAGCACATGCCGGAGAAGTTCACCGCCGCGTTCGCCGAGCGCATGGACGTGCTGTCCGCGATCGAGGTCCGCGAGGCCGCCGACGGCGACCTCGTCGCCGACGGGCTGGCCCTCGTCGCGCCGGGCGGCCGGCACATGCAGGTCCTCTCCGACGGCGCCCGCTTCCGGGTCAAGGTGAGCGACGGCCCTCCGGTCAACCGGCACCGGCCCTCCGTCGACGTGCTCTTCCGGTCCGTCGCGAAGGTCGCGGGCCGGCACGCGCTCGGCGTGATCATGACCGGGATGGGCGACGACGGCGCCCGCGGGCTGCTGGAGATGCGGACCGCCGGCGCGCTCACCGTCGCGCAGGACGAGGCGACCTGTGTCGTGCACGGTATGCCGAAGGAAGCGGTCCGGCTGGGTGCCGTCGACCGGGAAGTGCCGCTGACCGCCATCGCCGAGGTGATCCGTACCCATGGTTGAGTTCCTGATCGTCGTCGTCGCCCTCGCCGCCGGCCTGGCCGCCGGCTACAAGGCCGGGGCGCTGCGCGCCGTCCGCGCCGGGCGGGAGGAGGCGGCGGCGCGCGCCGCGACCGCCGACTACGCGCGCAGCGTCACCGAGTTCGCCGGCGCGGTCGCCCCCGTCTGGTCGAGCCAGATCGAGTCGTCGCGGACGCAGATGGAGGCCGCGGTCGGCGCGGTGACCACCGAGTTCAGCCAGATCGTCGACAACCTCGACGCGGTGCTCGCCTCGTCGAGCGCGGCGCTGGAGGACAGCCACGGCGGCGGCGCGCTGGAGCGCGGCCGGCAGCGCCTCGGCAGCGTCGTGCACACCCTCGACGCCGCCCTGACCTCGAAACGTGAGGCGCTGCGGGACCTCGAGGCGCTGCTCGGCCTCAACGACGACCTGAAGCAGATGACCGCCGAGGTCGCCCAGATCGCGGCGCAGACCAACCTCCTGGCGCTCAACGCGTCGATCGAGGCCGCGCGGGCCGGCGAGGCCGGCGCCGGGTTCGGCATCGTCGCCCTGGAGGTCCGCCAGCTGGCGGAGCGGTCGTTCCAGACCAGCGAGCGGATGGCGCGCCGCGTCGAGGGCATCGCCGGCGCGATCGCCTCCGCGCTGAGCAAGGCCGAGGGCGACGCCGAGCGCGAGGGCGTGGCGGTCACCCGGGCCAACAGCGAGGTGAGCGAGGTCCTCGACGACCTCGGCGCCGTGCTCGCCGGCCTGCGCGACTCCTCCGACCAGCTCGAACGCGCCGCCGTCGGGATCCGGTCGGGGGTCGCCGGTGCCATCGTCAACCTGCAGTTCCAGGACCGGATCGGCCAGGTTTTGGAGCACCTGCGGGAGAACATCGACCGGATGCCGGTCGTCGTCGCCGAGGACCGGTCCCTGAACGCCCAGCGGCTGCTCGACGAGCTCGCCGCCACGTACACGATGCACCAGGAGCGGGAGGCGCACCTCACCGGCGCCAAGACCGCCGCGGTGCCCGAATCAGAGATCACGTTCTTCTAGAGGGGGCACCTGATGTCGAAGACCATTCTGATCGTCGATGACTCGGCGTCGGTACGGCAGGTCGTCACCATCGCGCTGCGCGGCGCGGGCTACGAGGTGGTGGCCGCGACCGACGGCAAGGACGCGCTGAAGCAGCTCGACGGCCGGCGGATCCACCTGATCATCTCGGACGTGAACATGCCGAACATGGACGGCATCACGCTCGTCGGCGAGGTCAAGAAGCTGCCGTCCTACCGGTTCACCCCGATCATCATGCTGACGACGGAGTCGCAGGAGGACAAGAAGCGGCAGGCGCAGGCGGCCGGGGCGAAGGCGTGGGTCACCAAGCCGTTCCAGCCGGACCAGATGCTGGCGGCGGTGTCGAAGCTGGTCATGCCGTGACCGTGCCGGCCCGGCGCCTGGAGCTCGACGGCGAGCTGACCATCGTCGCGGCGGCCGAGCAGCAGGCCCGGGTGCGGGCGTTCCTCGCGGAGAGTCCCGTGCCGGCCGAGCTCGACCTCTCGGGCGTGACCGAGCTGGACACCGCCGGCCTGCAGATCCTGCTCGCCGCCCGGCGGGAGGCGGAGCAGCGGGGCACCGCCCTGACCTTCCACGACCCGAGCGGCCCCGTCCGGTCGGTGTTCGAGACCGCCCACCTCAGCGCGGAGCTGGACTGACGGGAGCACGATGGTGAGCGACGACCTCAACGACGCCCTCGACACCTTCATCACCGAGGCACGGGAGCTGCTGCAGGACTTCGAGGAGGGCCTGCTCGGCCTCGAGGACGACCCGAGCGCCGAGGAGACCGTCAACGCACTCTTCCGCACGATGCACACCCTCAAAGGGTCGGCGGGGCTGTTCGGCCTGGCCCATCTGGTGGCGTTCACGCATGTGGTGGAGACCGTGCTGGACTCGCTCCGCGAGGGCGAGCTGGCGGTGACCCCGGAGCTGGTCAGCGCGCTGCTGCCGTGCGGCGACCACGTCTCCTCGATGGTCGAGGGCGTGGCCTCCGGCCGGACCGAGGCGACACCGGCCGAGACCGTCGACGGCGACCGGCTGCTCGCCGCGCTCCAGCCGTTCCTCACCGAGGGGGAGGCGCCGGCTCGTACACCCGCCGCCGCCGAAGAACAGAGCAATGACGGGCTCAGGACGTGGCGGCTCACGCTGTGGTTCGGACCCGACAGCCTGCGCAACGGCATGGACCCCTTGTCGTTCCTGCGCTATCTCGGCAGCATGGGCACCGTCACCCGGGTCACGACCCTGACCGACGCCCTGCCCGAGCCCGACCTGATGGACCCGGAGACCTGCTACCTCGGCTTCGAGGCCGAGTTCGTCAGCGGCGCGCCGAAGACGGAGATCGAGGGGGTCTTCGACTTCGTCCGCGAGGACAGCCAGATCGCGATCGTGCCCGCCGACGACTACGTCACGGTGATCGAGGAGCTGCCCGACCAGGACCGGCTCGGTGACCTGCTGGTCCGCAGCGGCGCCGCCACCGACCTGGAGATCGCCAGGGCGCTGCGGATCCAGCAGGAGCGCAACCGGTCCGGCGACACGCTGCCGCCGCTCGGCGAGATCCTGATCGAGACGCAGGCCGTGCCGAAGCCCGTGGTCGAGGCGGCGCTGGGCAAGCAGCGCAAGACGGCCGACAGCCGGTCGCAGGAGACCCAGACCATCCGGGTGTACGCCAACCGCCTGGACAAGCTCATCGACCTCGTCGGCGAGCTCGTCATCGCCCAGTCGAGCGTGGGGATCCACCGCCGCGACGGCGACGGCGACGGCGACGAGGAGGCGCAGGGCGAGGTCATGAGACTCGTCGAGGAGGTCCGGCACAGCGCGCTGTCGCTGCGGATGGTGCCCATCGGCACCACGCTGCGCCGCTTCGAGCGGGTCGTCCGTGACGTCTGCGTCGACCTGGACAAGGACGTCGACCTGATCATCACCGGCGGCGAGGCGGAGATGGACAAGGCGCTCGTCGAGCGGATCGGCGACCCGCTGCTGCACCTGGTCCGCAACGCCCTCGACCACGGCGTCGAGCCCCGGGCGGAGCGGGAGCGCGAGGGCAAGCCGGTGCGCGGGAAGCTGCGGCTCAACGCCTTCCACGACGCCGGGTCCATCGTCATCGAGGTCGCCGACGACGGCCGTGGGCTCAACCGCGAGCGCATCCTCGCCAAAGCCGTCGACCGCGGCATGGTCCAGGCGGGCACCGTCATGAGCGACCACGAGGTGTTCGACCTCATCTTCGAGCCCGGCTTCTCGACCGTGGAGACGGTGTCGAACCTCTCGGGCCGCGGCGTCGGGATGGACGTCGTGCGCCGCAACATCGCCGAGCTGCGCGGCACCATCGAGGTCGACACGGCCGCCGGGGCGGGCACCACCTTCCGGATCCGGCTGCCGCTGACGCTCGCCATCATCGACGGGTTCCTGGTCGGCGTCGGGACCAGCGCGTTCATCGTGCCGCTGGACCGGGTCACCGAGTGCGTGGAGCTGCCGCCGAACGCCTCCGGCCGCGACTGCATGTACCTGCGGGGTGAGGTGCTGCCCTTCGTCCGGCTCCGGACGATCTTCGACATCGCGGGGCAGCCGCCGCGGCGGCAGAACGTGGTCGTCATCGAGCAGTCCGGGCAGCGGGCGGGGCTGGTCGTGGACACCCTGCTCGGGCAGTTCCAGACCGTCATCAAACCGCTGGGGGTGCTGTTCAGCGAGGCCCGCTGCATCAGCGGCTCGACGATCCTCGGCAACGGCGAGGTGGCGCTGATCCTGGACGTCGGACCCCTCGTCGCGGAGAACGTGAGCCGCGAGCAGTTGCTCGTCTGAAGGCCGGCCCGCCGGACCCGGTCAGAAGCGGTCGAACTTGCTCTCGTCGATCTCGGCGACCGGGAGGTCGGCCCGCGGCGAATACTGCGAGGTGCCGTAGTTCAGGCTCTTGGCCTGCGGCTTCGCCGTCTCCCGCGGCGAACGGCCGCCGTTCGTGGCGCGGCGCCCGCCGCCCGTGCCGGTCGTGAAGAACGCCATCATGTTCTGCAGCTGATGCGTCTGCGCCGCCATCTCCTCGGCGGTGGCCGCGAGCTCCTCGCTCGACGACGCGGTCTGCTGGGTGACCTTGCCGATCTGGGTCATCGCGATGTTGATCTGGTGCACGCCGGTGGACTGCTCGCCGCTGGCGGCGGCGATCTCCTGGACCAGGTCCGAGGTCCTGGTGATGCTCGGGATGATCTTGTCGAGGAGGGTGCCGGCGTGCTCCGCGGTCGTCACGCTGCCCGCGGCCAGCTCGCTGATCTCCTGCGCCGCGATCTGGCTGCGCTCGGCGAGCTTGCCGACCTCCGTCGCCACCACGGCGAAGCCCTTGCCGTGCTCCCCGGCCCGGGCCGCCTCGATGGTCGCGTTCAGGGCCAGCATGTTGGTCTGGAAGGCGATGTCGTCGATGATGCCGATCTTGCTGGTGATCTGCTTCATCGCGTCGAGCGTCTTCTGCACCGCGCCACCGCCGTCCTGGGCCTCGGTCGCGGCGCTGGCCGCGATGCTCTCGGTGGTGCGGGCGTTGTCGCTGTTCTGGGCGATGCCGGCGGTCATCTGCTCGATGCTGGCGGTCGTCTCCTGCACGCTGGCGGCCTGCTCGGTCGCGGCCTGCGACAGGCTCTGGGAGGCGCCGCTGATCTGGCTCGACGCGTTGGTCAGCTGGGTGGCGGAGTCGACGACCGTGCTCACCGTGTCGGCGAGCCGCTCCAGCGCGCTGTTGAGAGCGGTGCCCATCCGGCCGACCTCGTCGCGGCTCACCACCGTGACCCGCCGGTCGAGGTGCCCCTCGGCCATGGCGGACAGGACCGCGACCGTCTCCTGCAGCGGCCTGGAGATCGCCCGGCTGATCATCAGCACGATCGTGAACGCGAGCACCAGTGCCACCACGATCAGCCCGATCGACAGCACCCGCGAGGAGTCGTACGCGGACTTCGACTCGGCGAGCGTCGTCTGGGCGGCCTTGTTCTCCAGCTCCACCAGATTGGTGAGCGCGGTGTCGATCGTGGCCGCGATCGACGCGCCCTGCCCCTTGGTCACCTTGTTGAAGCCGTCGTAGTCGCTGGCCTTCGCCAGCGGGATCAGCTGCGTCGTGAGCAGGTCCTGGTACGCCTTCCAGGAGGACTCGAACGCTTCCCGGTCGGCCGCGCCGCCCTGCCCGCCGCCGGCGGCGAACGTCTGCCAGCTCGTGTCGAGCCCCTCCACGGCTGTCCGCAGCGCCTGATCGGCGGCGTCCTTCTCGGCCGGGGTCTGCGCGAGGGCGACGTCCCGGAGCCGGAACCGGATATCGCGGTAGTCCGAGCTGACCTCGTCGACGTTCTGCACCGTGCGCAGGTTGTTGTTGTACATCAGGTCCAGGCGATCCTGGGCGTCGCCGAGCTGGATCAGGCCGAACACCCCGATCGCCAGCAGCAGCACGGACACCACGCCCGCCAGGGTGCCCAGCTTCCAGGCGACGGACAGGTCACGGAATCCGGAGCGGCGTCGTTCGCCGGTAGCCTCGGCCATTCCCGGCCCTCCTCTGGAGTTGGGTCTGCCCTCTCCTCATCGGCCCCGACCGGCGATCGTCTGAGCATTTCCGCCACCGACGTCGCGTCGTCCGATCGGGCGGGATCCGGGCCTGTTGACCCGCCCGGCTCGGGCTCGGTAGATTCCGGCCGCGAGCCGCGGTGGGAGCCGAGCGGCCGGACGCGGCGTGTGAGCCGCGGGTCCGGCGCGTGTCCGTGCCCGTCACACCCCGTCCCGGAGGCACCGTGTTCCGCTCCGCCATCCTCGCCGTCGCCGCGCTCCTGCCGCTCCCGTTGGCCTCGCCCGCGTCGGCCGCCGCCCCAGCTGGGGACTTCAGCTGTGACTACCGCTTCTTCGCGTGGGACGGGGGGTTCGTCGCGGACCTCACGATCACCAACCACGGCCCGGCCATCGACGGCTGGACGGCCAGGTGGACCTTCAGCACCGCGACCGGCAACCTCGGCGTCTGGCAGGCCAGGATGGAGCAGCCGAACCCGTTCGCGGTCACGGCGACGAACATGCCGTACAACGCCGTCATCGACACGGGTCGGTCGGTGCGGTTCGGCTGGACCGCGTCGGCCGCCGCGACGGAGGCGCCGCACGACCTGACCGTCAACGGCGTGCCCTGCTGAGCCCGTCGACGGCGCGAGCCAGCCCGTGCCGGTCGCCGGTGCGTTCGGCGAGGGCGCGGGCCGCCGCGAACCGGTGCACCGCCGCGTCCGGGCGGTCCGTGGCCAGCAGCACGTCGCCGAGGGCGTTGAGGGTCTCGACCTCCAGGCCGCACTCGCCCGTGGCGCGGGCGACGGTGAGCGCGCGCCGCAGGTGGCCGAGGGCCTTCGTGTGGTCGCCGTGGCGGTGGTACGCCACCCCGAGCGTGCCCCGCGCGGTGCCCTCGCCGCCGCGGTCACGGGCCTCGACGCACCGCTCCAGGGCCAGGTGCAGGTGCGCGAGCGCCGCGTCGTGGCGGCCCGTGGCGCTGAAGACGGCGCCGAGGTTGCCCAGCGCGTAACCCTCGAGGCGCCGGTCGCCGAGGTCGGCGAACAGCGCCGCCGCCCGGTGCAGATGGTCGAGGGCCTCCGGGTGCCGGCCGATGCGGTACAGCGTGAAGCCGAGGTTGAGCAGCTGGGCGCCCTCGCCGTGGCGGTCGCCGAGCGCCCGGTAGGCGGCCAGGGCGTCCCGCAGCCGGGCGAGCGCCTCGTCGTGATCGCCGAGCCGCTCGTGCACGAGGGCCAGCCGGGCGGTGGCGCGCGCCTCGCCGGCCGCGTCACCGGCGGCGCGGTGCCCGTCCAGCGACCGCCCGAAGTGGACCTTCGCCAGGTCGTGGTCGCCGAGCAGCCAGTGGACGGCGCCGAGGTCGGTGTGCGCGCCGGCGTCGCCGTGCGCCGCGGCGGCGGCGTGCAGCGCGAGCGCCTCCCGGTAGTGGCCGCCGACCTCCAGGTATCGCCACAGCACCCGCGACAGGGCGACGGCGGCCCGCGACCCGGCGAGGGTGACGAGCGCGGCGCGGTGCCGGTCCAGCCATCGCGCCGCCGCCTCGGGACCGTCCATGGCGGTGGGCTCTGCGCCGGCGCGGTCGTGGGGGAACAGGGTCGCGGTCGCGGCGGTCGCGGTGTCCAGCAGGTGCGCGGCGAGCCGGTCCAGCGCGGCCCCCGCCTCGCCGGGCGGCAGGAGCGCGGCGAGCTCCGCGCTGTAGGCCCGCAACAGGTCGTGCATGGTGTAGCCGCCGTCGGCCGGCTCGACGAGGTGCGCGCGGGCCAGCTCGTCGAGCGGCGCCCCGGCGGGCCCGCCGGCGAGGGCGGTGGCGGTGGCGTCGTCGAAGACCCGGCCGGGGTACAGGCCGAGCAGCTGGAAGGCGCGCGCGGCGGGCGGGTCGAGGCGGCGCAGCGACCAGGAGAACACCGACCGCAGCGCGGTGTGCGGGTCGCCGTCGGCGTCGAACGCGGCCAGGTCGGCGGGGACCCCGGAGCAGTGCGGTGACGGGCCGGCCGCGGCGATGCGCAGCGCGAGCGGCAGGCCGGCGCAGCGGTCGGCGAGGAGGTCCACGGTGCCCGGGCCGGCCCCGGGGCCGAGGAGCCGCCGCAGCAGGACGCGGGAGTCGGCCCGGTCGAGCCGGCCGAGGCGGACCGGGTGGGCGCCGTCGCGGGCGACGAGGCCGCCGAGCGTGTCACGGCTGGTGACGACGACCGCGCCGGTGGAGGTGCCGGGCAGCAGCGGGCGGACCTGGCCGGCGTCGGCGGCGTTGTCCAGCACCACGAGCAGCCGCCGGCCGGCGACCTCGGTCCGGTAGCGGGCGGCGCGTTCGTCGGTCGCGGCGGGAATGCCCGACGCCGGCACGCCGAGCCCGCGGAGGAACCCGGCGAGGGCGTCGCCGGGGTCGACGGGCTGGCGGGGGTCGTACCCGCGCAGGTCGACGTAGAGCTGGCCGTCGGGGAACCGGTCGGCGACGCGGTGCGCCCAGTGCACGGCGAGGGCGGTCTTGCCCACGCCGGCGGTGCCGGCGATCAGCACGACCCGGGCCCCGGCGCCCGCGAGGACGGCGTCGAGGTCGGCGAGGCGCGCCGCCCGGCCGGTGAACGCGGGCACGTCCGCCGGCAGCTGCCGGGGCACCGGGTGCGCCGGGCCGGCAGAGTCGGCAGGGGCGGCAGGGGCGGGGGAAGGCACGGGACGGCGGCCCTCCTCGACCCGGTCGCGGGCGGTGGCGAGCGCGCCCTGCTCGGCCGGTGACGCGCCCAGCAGGCGGACCAGCACGTCGAAGCGGTCGGTCGGCGGCAGCACCCGCCCCGACAGGTAGCCGCCGATGATCCCGTGCGTGCAGCTGCGCGAAGCGACGCGTGAAGCGGTGGCGCAGCGGGATGGGATTGGTCTTGCCTGGGGCGTCCATGCGTGCCACCCTAGGGCCAATCCG
>NZ_JBEXUD010000057.1:0-81911 GCF_040614215.1 Dactylosporangium sp. NPDC006015 | reverse complement strand
GGCGTGGGCCGAGATCGGCGCCAAGTACAACCTGCAGGGTGCCGAGGGTCTCAAGCACACCGACGTCCAGCTCAAGCAGAACCAGTACCAGCTGGCGATGTACCCGTCGGGTGACTGGCTGGAGAACGAGCAGAAGAAGGACACACCCGAGGGCTTCAAGTACCAGTTGACGCCGGTGCCCGCGGTGACCTCCGGCGACAAGCTGCCGTTCACCGCGGTGTACTCGGCGGCGGCGGAGGGCTACGTGGTCATGGCCCGCAGCAAGAACCCGCGCGGGGGCCTGGAGTACATGCGCCAGATGCTGTCCAAGGCGGGCGCGAAGGGCTTCACCGAGACGGTCAAGGCACCGACCGTCGTGATCGGCGGCGCGGACGGCATCACCTTCACGCCCGGCGTGCAGTCCTCGCAGGACGCGCTCAAGGCGGCCGGCAAGGACGTGTTCAACGTGCTGTTCGACACCTGGTACAAGGACCTCGACAAGGAGGTCCGCACGGCCACGAACGAGCTGATGTTCGGGCGTATCAAGGCCGACGCGTTCGTCGAGCGCATCCAGAAGAAGGCCGACGAGGTCAAGAAGGACTCGTCGGTCACCAAGTTCAAGCGCTGACCGACCCGCCCTGATCGGAGCCAGGAAATGCGGCACGGGAAGTACCCCTTCGTCACGGGGTTCCTCATCGCACCGGTGACGCTGTACGCGATCTTCGTGTTGTCCCCGTACGTGCAGACGATCCGCCTGTCGTTCCACCAATGGCGAGGTTTCACCACGCCGCGGTGGGCCGGGACGGAGAACTTCGAGCGGATGCTTCAGGCCGACCGGTTCTGGCAGGCGCTGGGTCACCACGCCGTGATGCTGGTGTTCCTGCCACTGATCACGATCGCGATCGCGGTGGTCTTCGCGTTCATGCTCAACGTGGGCGGGGCCGGCCGCGGCGGCAGGACCGCCGGCGTCTGGGGCTCGACGTTCTACCGCGTGGTGTTCTTCCTGCCGCAGGTGCTGGCCATCCCGGTGGTGGCGGTGCTGTTCGCGACCGTGTACCGGCCGGACCGGTCGGGCCTGATCAACGGCGTGCTGCTGCGCGCCGGCATGGACGAGCCGGTCGGCTTCCTCATCGACCGCCACCTCGCCCTGCCGTCGATCATCGCGGTGCTGGTCTGGCAGGCGGTCGGCTTCTACGTGGTGCTGTTCTCGGCCGGGATGGCCAACATCCCGGCCGAGATCTACGAGGCCGCCGAGCTCGACGGCGCCTCGAAGGTGACCGTGTTCTTCAGGATCACGCTGCCGCTGCTGTGGGACACGATCCAGACGGCGTGGGTGTACCTGGGGATCCTCGCCTTCGACGCGTTCGCGATCGTCTCGGTGCTGGCGCAGGACAACGGCGGGCCCGACGGCGCCACCACCGTGCTGGGTCTGGAGATCTACAACTTCATGAACATGAGCCGGTACGGCGACGCCACCGCTTACAGCGTCGCGCTGTGCGTGCTGTCGCTGGTGTTCGCCGCCTTCACGCTGCGGGTGAGCCGCCGCGAAACGCACGAGTTCTGAGAGGTCGGACATGACCGCCACCATCGGTCGGCAGCAGGCGCGGGGCGTGCGAGCCGTCGCGCCGGCGCCGCGGAAGCGCCGCAGGCTCACGGGAGCCGGCCTGGTCACCCAGGCGGTGCTGGCAGCCTGGGCGTTGCTGATCATCATTCCGCTGGCCTGGGTACTGCTCGCCTCGTTCAAGGACACCACGGAGATCTTCTCCGCACCGTGGACGCTGCCGGGCCGGCTGCGCTGGGAGAACTGGGGCCGCGCCTGGGTGAAGGCCGACGTGGGCCGGTACGTGCTCAACAGCGTCATCGTGGTGTCGCTGTCGACCGCCGGCACCATGCTGCTGAGCTCGATGGCCGCCTACGTGCTCGCCCGGTACCGCTTCTGGGGCAACCGGCCCGTCTACTTCCTGTTCGTCGCGGGGATCGCCTTCCCGCCGTTCCTCGCCGTCGTGCCGCTGTTCTTCGTCGTCAAGAACTTCGGGCTGCTGAACACCTACACGGGCCTGGTCCTGGTCTACATCGCCTACTCGCTGCCGTTCACGATCTTCTTCCTCACCTCGTTCTTCCGGTCGCTGCCCAACTCGGTGGCCGAGGCCGCGGAGATCGACGGCGCGTCGCACACCCGCCGGTTCTTCGCGGTCATGCTGCCGATGGCCCGGCCCGGCCTGATCAGCCTCACGATCTTCAACCTGATCGGCCAGTGGGGGCAGTACCTGCTGCCCCTCGTGCTGATGGCGGGGGCGAGGGACAAGTGGGTGCTCACCCAGGGCATCGCGAACATCTCGACCAGCGCCGGCTACGAGGCCGACTGGTCCGGGCTGTTCGCGGCGCTGAGCATCTCGATGCTGCCGATGATCGTGATGTACGTGATCTTCCAACGGCAGATCCAGGCCGGGCTGACGGCCGGCGCGGTCAAGTAACCCACGGACCACACCGAAGCGGCGGGCGCGTCCACATCGGACGCGCCCGCCGCGGTGTTCGGCGCCGGGTCAGGCGCCAGGCCGGGCACCGGCTCACCGTGGACGGACCGGCCCCGTCGTGCTGCGCTATGCATGACGCGCCGCCACGCGCCACGCACGGCCGTCCATCACCCGTCAGGCGAGGGCGTAGATCTCCGCGGCGGTGGTCCACGGGTTGCCGTTGACCTCACTGAGCGCACGCAACCGCAGGTACTGCCCGGACTTCGCGGTGAACCGGATCTCCTTGAGGCCGGCGTCGTTGGCGAAGGTGCCCGTGGTCACGGGCGTCCCCCAGGTGACGCCGTCGGTGCTGACGTACACCTCGTACTGGCCGATGCGCCCGTTCGCGGCGCCCGGGCCGGTGTCCTGCCGCGGCAGGTACCGCAGACCGGAGACGGCGTGGCTCGCACCCATGTCGATCTGGATCTCGTGGGGCAACGGCGCGGAACCGCCGGACCACTTGGTGTGCCAGAACGTCGCGGTGTTGCCGTCGAAGGCGTTGGTCGCGGCGCCGTTCTCACCCACGGTCTCCTGGCTGTCGGCGTACCGCAGCGACCATCCGGTGCGGGGGAGGACGACCGCGGCGGGCGTGCAGGTGGTGCTGAGCTGGTGCGCTCCCCGGTCGGGACGGCAGCCGGCGGTGACCGGCCCGCCGAAGAAGTCGCGGCCGCCCGGCGCGGTCATGGCCTGGCCGTTGGCCAGCGCCGGGGATCCGGCACGCAGGCGGTAGCCGCCCGCGTCGCCGATCGACGTGGCCGTGCCGGGGGAGACGAACAACGGATCGGCTGTGCTCTTGTTGGGATCTGCGGGCTCACCGGCCGGGTGCTGGCCGTAGAACACGTTGGAGCCGAACAGGAGCGCCCCGGCGGTGTAGGTCGCCGCGGTGGTGGTCACGTAGAAGACGTTGTTGTACAGCTCCGCGTTGGCGCCGCCCGATCCGTTGCTGTTGTTGATGATCTGAGCCGGCTGGCCGACGAAGAAGACGTTGTTGTAGATCTTCGTGTTGGTGATCTTGCCGCAGATGAGGTCGAAGATCTGCCCCCGGTCGTTCTGGCTGATGTTGTAGCGCACGATGTTGTCCCTGGTCGTCGACCCGCCGCCGTTGCACAGCAGGAGGAAACCGCCCTCGTTGTCGTGGCTGTAGTTGTACTGGTAGATCGTGCGGATGTTGCCCTCGTCCAGGTCGAAGCCCTGCCCGTCGCAGGTGCTGCGGCCGCCGCTGACCTCGTTGAACTGGAACAGCGCGTCGTTGATGTTCCAGCCCCAGATTCCGGCGGCGCAGTTCGTGTCGCGGACCCGGAAGCCGTCGACCCGGTTGCGTTCCACCAGGGCACCCTGGGTGTGGTGCACGACGATGGCGTCGCCGCCGTTGTCGGTGACGGTGTTGCCGCGCACGACGACGCGCGTCTGCGGCAACCAGGCACCGCACGTCGTGCCGCAGTTGGGGTTGGCCAGCTCGGGACGGGTCATCCAGCGGGTCCAGAAGTGGATGCCGTACCGGTCCACCGCGGTGACGGTGTTGTCGCTGACCAGCACGTCGTCGAACCTCGTCTGGACGGTGTTGCCGAGGACCTCGAAGAAGATGCCGGCGCTGGCGTCGTCGTCCTTCTTGCTCTGGTTGCCGTTGACGTCGTGGACGTCCAGGCCGGTGACGCGGTAGTAGGTGCCGGTGCCGGAGTTCTCGCGGACGACGTGCACGCCCCGGCGGGTGGCGGCGGTCGCCCCCTTGTTGCTCACGTTCAGGTTGCGGATCTCCCAGTACTGCTGGTTGTACAGCTTCACCACGTCGACGACGGCGCCGTTGCCGGCGAGGACCGGTTTGGCTCCGGTGCCGTAGGTGTCGATGACGATCGGGGCGCCGGCCGCGCCGGAGCCCTTGGGGAACAGCTGCTGTCCGGCGCAGGTGGTCCCGCGCCTGAGCAGGATGCTGTCGCCGGCCGCGAACGTCCTGGCGTTCACCGGGGCGAAGCTGTTCCACGGGCTGGCCTGGGTGCCGCTGCCGGCCGCGGTGGCGGCGCAGTCGACGTAGTAGGCCGTCGGGGCCGCCGCCGCGGAGGACGGGGCGGCCAGGACCGCGGCGAGCAGCGCCGCGGCCGTCAACGAGGACTTGAACAGGCGCATCGCGGCTCCTGAGGGTGGGCGGTGTGGGGACAGCCGCACTGCGTCGGCAGGGTGCGTTTCGATCGTCACGGCAGCTTCCACCGCTGAGCGATGCCGCCGTTGCAGGTCCAGATCTGCAGGCGGGTCAGGTTCGCGGTGGACGCTCCGGGGTCGTCGAGGCACTTGCCGGAGGCGGGGTTGCGCACCGAGGCCCCACCGGCGGCGTCCCACCGCCACTGCTGGTTGCCGCCGCCGTGGCAGGTCCACAGCACGAGCCGGGCACCGTCGGCCGTGCCGCCGTCGGCGATGTCGACGCACTTGCCGAAGGCCCGGATGGTCCCGTCGTCGTGCAGGGTGAGCTGCTGCGGGGCGCCGCCGTGGCAGTCGTAGAGGATGATCGCGGTCCCGTCGGCGCTGCGGCCCGCCTCGACGTCGACGCACTTGTTGCCGGGCACCCCCGACAGGATCGTCCCCGCCGGCCCCGCGGAGCTCGGCACCGGCCACGGGATCTCGGTCGAGTGGTGGTACCGGATGCCCATCTGGTCCCACCGCGGGCCCTGCGCGGCCAGCCGCGTCCGGAACGACGCCCAGTCGTGCGTGGACCACGGTGACCACCCGAGCTCGGCGAGCGCGGGAAGCCGCGGGAACGCCAGGTAGTCGACGTCCTGCTGCGAGGTGACGCTCTCGGTCCACAGCGCGGCTTCGACGCCCCGGATCGCGCTGTCCGGCACGTTCTCCAGCGTCGCGCCCGGGTTCCAGTCGTAGGCGCGTTGCACGTTGGTGATGCCGGCCCAGGTGAGCCCGATGACGTTCGTGGCGGTGTGCTTGAGGTCGATGTACGCGCGGTTGGCCGGCGACATGATGATGCCGTGCCCGGCCGCGGCCGCGGCGGCGACCGAGGCGTTGGACGTCGGCGTGTTCCAGTACTGCAGCACCGCGCCGGGCTGCAGGGTCGACGCCGAGATCTCGTTCCAGCCGACGGGCGTCTTGCCGTACTTGACGACGGTCTGCTGCGCCCAGGTGACGAACTCCAGGAACTGCTCGTGCGGCGTGCTGTGCGCCTCGTCGCCGCCGATGTGCAGGAACGGGCCGGTCGTCATGCCGGCCAGCTGGCGGATGACCTCGTCGACGAACGGCCGGGTGTCCGGGTCGGTGAGGCAGAGGCTGCTGAAGCCCACCGCGGTGCCGGTGTACGGGGCCGGGGCAACGCCGTCGCAGTTCAGCGGGGCGTGGGAGGCCAGCGCCGCGTTGGTGTGACCGGGCATGTCGATCTCCGGCACGATGGCGACGTACCGGGAGTTCGCGTAGGCGACGAGGTCACGGAACTGGGCCTGCGTGTAGTAGCCGCCGCTCCAGCCGCCCGCGGACGTGCCGGCGCCGGTGCCGGTGAGGTTCGGGTAGCCGGTGATCTCGATGCGCCAGCCCTGGTCGTCGGTCAGGTGCAGGTGCAGGTGGTTCATCTTGTACAGCGCGAGCTGGTCGATGTACCGCTTGACCTGATCGACGGTGAAGAAGTGCCGGGCGACGTCGAGCATGGCGGCGCGGTACGCGTAGCGCGGCTGGTCGATCATCTGACCGCCCGGGATCACCCACGGTCCGGCCTGCACGGCGCGCGCCTCGATCTGGGGCGGCATGATCTGCCGCAGCGACTGCACGCCGGCGAACAGGCCCGCGGGCTGCTGCGCGCGGATGACGACGCCGCCGGCGGTGACGTCGAGCTGGTAGCCGTTCGCCCCGACGGACGCCGGGGCGCCGCTGAGCACCAGGGCGATGCCGCCGGACTGGTTGGCGTCGGACGTGGTCGTGACCGTCAGCGGGAAGCCGGTCGACGGGCGCAGGATGCCGGCGAGGTAGGTCCCGACGGCGCCGGCCGCGGCGTTGCCGGCCCAGGTGTAGATCCGCGTCGAGGCCGTCACCGTGTACGAGACGGCCGGGTTGGCGGTGACCGTCGCCGGCCGCGGGACGACCGTGGAGAACGCCTGGGTGGTGGCGGCCTCGGCGACGGACGGCGTGAGCGGGCCGAGCGCGGCGAGCAGCACCGCCGCCGCGCCGATGCCGGCCAGGCGCCGTCTGGACCGGCGGTCCGGGGGAGTGCCATGGCGGGGAGGAGCGAACATCATCGCTGGGTGCCTTCCGTGCGTGGGGAGTGGGATCCGATGCGCCGTGGTCCGTGGACATCGCCCGGTCACGGAAGGCAGGGCTGAGCGACCCATGACGGCGCCGGCGCAGGGGTGAGGCACCAGTGTTCAGACATCGGATGTCGTACAACGCGAAAATACATGGCGGCGCGTTCGATGTCACGAACCGAAGCCGGCCGATGGGTGCGGCATCGCCGACGCGGGATGCGCGGCTTGACGGCGCCGGAGCGGGCTTCTACGGTGAGGCACCTCAGACGTCGTACATCAGACATCCAATGTCCGCGGAGGCATGATGGAACCACGCATGGGCCGGCGGGCGGTGGCCGCGGCCGGAGCCGCCGGCGCGCTCGCCGCCCTCGTCCCACCCGGGCGCAGCGCCGCCGCGGCCGTCCCGGCCCAGCTGCCGACGCTCGGGGTCACCGACGACTGGGCCGCCGTCCTGGCCGCCACGCCGCGGGTGCAGCTCGCCCCCGGTGCCGTCTACACCCTGGCCGCCACCGTGGCGCTGCCCGACCAGTGCCTGATCGTCGGCAACGGTGCGACGGTCACGGTCGCCGGCGAGCATCTCGGTGCCCTGTCGGTGACCGGGCGCAGCGACGTCACCCTCACCGGCATCCGCTTCCTCGGCCGCGCGGCGAGCCCGGTCAACCTCGCACCGCAGTTCGCCCACGTCGGTGTCCGGATCAGCCGCAGCACCAACGTCCGGCTCCTCGACTGCGACTTCACCAACTGGCGCGGCGCCGGGGTGGCGGTCACCGGATCGGCCGCCGACGACTACTTCGGCTATCGGCTCAAGCTGCGCGGCAACGCCTTCCACCGCTGCTACCTCGGCGTGTCGCTGGCGGACCGGAGCGAGTACTCGCAGCTGACCGCCAACAGCTTCACGTCCTGCCGGCTCGCCGTGTGGAACTCCTCGGGCAACTGGTCGATCGCCGACAACGTCATCGTCGGCTGTCACGGGGCGTACTACTCGTTCGGGCGGACCGGCCCGTACGGTGCGCTGACCGCCGACAATTGGGGGCACGGCAGCGTGACCGGCAACATCGTGAACCACGCCAACGGCGGCACCCCCGGGCGGTGGACGGCCAACCTGGCCTTCCCGATCGGCGGCACCGGCCTCGACCCAGGCCCCGGCGTGGTCGTCGACGGCGTGCTGCCGCCCACGTTCGCCGCCAACACCCTGTGGTACAGCGACATCCGCGCCACGAACCTGCTGGGCACGCGCTGGCTGCTGACCGGATGCACCCTGTCCAACCTCACCGTCGGCTGCACCGGCGCCGTTCCGGTCCACCTTGCCGGCACCCAGTCCGGCAGCCCCGCCGCCATGCCGCTGCTGCAGGGCAACGTCCTGGACCTGTTGCCGCTGTAGGCGCCCGGAAGGCGCCCATTGCCGGCGGGTGCGCACGACCGACGACCCCAGCACCACCTGCTCTCCGCCCCGCGCCGCCCGTACCCCGGTGCGTGACCGCCACCGTCGCGCCGACATCGAGGAGTCCGATGGCCGCTCCGCCACTGCCACCGCCATCCCCGCCCGTGTCCCGTTCGACCGGCCGCCGCCGGTCGCTCGCCGCGACGCTGGCACTGTCCCTGGCCGCCACCGTGACCGCGGTGCTCGCACCGTCGGTGCCGGCGGCCGCGGCGCCGGTCGACCTCGCCCGCGCCGGGACGGCGAGCGCCTCCAGCGTCGAACTGGACCGGGCCGACTTCGCCGCGGCGTACGCCAACGACGGCAACCCGAACACCCGCTGGTCGTCGAAGTACCAGGACGACAACTGGGTCCAGGTGACCCTCGCCGCGCCCGCGGCCGTCGACCATGTCGTCCTGCGCTGGCCCAACGCCTGTGCCCGCGACTTCGCGTTGCAGACCTCCGCCGACGGGGTGACCTGGACGACGGTCGTGCGGATGCAGCGCGGCACCTGCCCGCGCACCGACGTCATCGAGGTCCACTCGGCCCAGGCGGTCCGCCACGTCCGCATGCAGGGGTACCAGCGGTGGGCCGGGTACGGGTACTCGATCTCCGACTTCGAGGTCTGGGACAGCTCGCCCGCCGCGCCCGCCCCGACGCTCGGGCTGCTGCCCAGACCGGTATCGGTCCTCGAGCGGGCCGAGGCGCCGTACACGCTGCAGCGGGGCACGCCGATCGTGGCCGCCGGCGCGAACGCCGCCGCACCGGCGAACTACCTCGCCGGGATCCTGCGTCGCTCCACCGGATACCCGCTGCCGGTGCTCGGCTCCGCAACGGCCGCGGCGCCCATCGTCGTGGACGTCGGACCGGGGAAGGGCCCCGCCGGTCAGGCGGCCGAGGGCTACCGGCTCACCGTCGACGCCACCCGGGTGTACATCGGCGCGGACACGGCCAACGGGGCGCTCAACGCGGTGCAGACCCTGCGCCAGCTCTTCCCGCAGTGGGTGGAGTCGCGCACCGTCGTGGCCGCGACCTGGACCGTGCCGGCGGTCACCATCGCCGACCATCCGCGCTTCGCCCACCGCGGCATGATGCTCGACGTCGCCCGCAGCTTCTACCCCGTCGCGGAGGTCAAGGCGTACATCGATGCGGCCGCCCAGTACAAGATCAATCGACTGCATCTGCACCTGACCGACGACCAGGGCTGGCGGATCGCGATCGACAACCCGGCGAGCAACCCGTCGGCCATCGACTATCCACTGCTGACCCAGGTCAGCGGCGCCACGGCGATGACCTACTCCCCGACGGGCCAGCTGATGGGCACCGAGCTGGGCGTCACCGGGTTCTACACCAAGGCCGACTACGCCGAGATCGTCCGCTACGCCGGGGTGAACGGCATGACGGTGATCCCCGAGGTCGACGTGCCCGGCCACACCAACGCCGCGCTGCACGCGATCCCGCAGCTCAACACCGCCGGTGCCCAGCCGCAGCGTCCGGCCGGCGCGGCCACCGTGCCGGCCGACGGCACCGGGTCGGTCGGCTACTCATCGCTGGACGCCGCCGCGGCGGTGACCTATGAGTTCGTCCGGCAGGTGCTCACCCAGATCGCGGCCATGACCCCCGGCCCCTACCTGCACATCGGCGGCGACGAGGCGCACGTGACCGGCCACGCCGACTACACCGCCATGGTCGACGCGTTCACCGCCCAGGTCGCCGCGCTGGGCAGGACCGTCATCGGCTGGAACGAGTACGCGGGCTCGGCGCTGCCGCAGAACAACGCCGTCGTGCAGTACTGGAACGGCGACCGGACGGCGGTGGCGAACGCGGTCAACACCCGCGGCGCGAAGGTGGTGCTCTCACCCGCGCCGCACACCTACGTGCCGCAGAAGCAGGACGCCCGTCAGCCGCTGGGCGGCACCTGGGCCTGCGGCGGCGTGTGCGGGCTGGACCGGCACTACAACTGGGACCCCGGCACGTTCATCCCCGGCATCGCGCAGAGCAGCGTGCTGGGCGTCGAGTCGGCGCTGTGGGGGGAGTTCATCCGGCGGGTCGGGCAGGCGCAGTACTACAGCTTCCCGCGCCTGCTGGCCACCGCCGAGGTCGGCTGGACTCCGCAGGCCCAGCGCGACTACGCCGACTTCCGGCTCCGGCTGTCGGTGGCGGGCGGCCGGCTCACCTTGCAGGGTGTCAACTTCTTCCCGACGGCCGACGTCGCCTGGCGCGGGCAGGTGCTCGGCGCGTCCGGTGCGGCCCGTGCCGGCACGCCCGCGGCGGCCACCTGGACGGTGACCGCGCCCGGTGCGGCGCCGGCGGACGTGTCGGCCACCGTCACCTGGAGCGACGGGCGGGTGGAGGCGCTCACCGCGGTGACCGCCCGGGAGGCGAGCATCCCGGGCATGCGGATCAACGACGTGTTCACGGTCGTGTCCCGGCGGACGTTCGCCGCGGCCGGCACCTTCACGGGCAGCCTGCTCGTGCGGGTGGCCGGTCAGGCGCCGGTGCGGGCCACGCTGACGGTGGCGGTCACCACCTGACCGCGTCCGCCGCCACCGTGCCGGGCGCCCGGCCGTCGCGCTCAGCCGCGGCTGCCCGGGCGCCCGGGGCCGCCGGCTGCCCCGGGCGGTGCGAGCTGCGGATCCGGAGCGCCGTGCCGCAGCACCGCCGCGACGGCGCCCAGCGCTCCGTCGTCGTCGCCGAGCCGCGCCGCGACGACCTCCAGGCGCCGCGGATGCCGTGGGATGGCCAGCCGGCGGATCGCCTGTCGCACCGGATCCAGCACGAGGTCACCGAGGCGGCCGAGGTCACCGCCGATGACCACCCGCGACGGATCCAGCTGCACGACCGTCCCGGCGATCACGTGACCGAGCAGCCCGGCGGCGTCGCGGACCACGGCCGCCGGGATCGCCGCCCCGGCCGCGGCCCGGTCGAGCAGGCCGGCGACCTCCTCGACCGGCTCGCCGCGCGCCGTGCACTCGGCGATCAGGGCGCTGGTGCGGATCCGCAGCTCCAGGCAGCCACGACCGCCGCAGGGACACGGCTCGCCGTGCGGATCGAGGCTGACGTGTCCCAGCTCGCCGGCGGCGCCGTGCGCGCCGCGCACCGGCCGGCCGTCCACGATGAGACCGCCGCCCACGCCGTCGCTCCAGCGGACGTAGACGACGTTGCCGGAGTCCTGCGCCGCGCCCCAGGTGGCCTCGGCCAGGGCGGCCAGGTGCGAGTTGTTGTCCGCCACCACCGGTGCGCCGAAGTGCTCGCGGAACCTGTCGACGGTGCGCCGGGCCGCTGTGGTGAGGCCGTGGCTGCCGTCCGGGCGGCCCGGGTCGCGCACGAGGCCGGGCAGGCCCAGCCCGACCGCCTCGAGCGTGCTCAGGTCCACGCCGTGGCGCTCGACGAGCTCCTCGACGAGGGCGATGGCGGCGGCGGCGCGCCGGCTCGGGGCGGCGCTCGCGGCGACCTTCCGGCTGCCGCCGGCCAGGATGTCGTGCCCCACGTTGGCGACGACGGCGTTGATCCGGGCCCGGCCGAGGTCGATGCCGACGATCTGCCCGGCGGCGGGGTTGAGGCTGACCGCGCTGGACGGCCGTCCACGGCCGCGCTGGCCCTCGACGACCGGCTCGCGCTCGACGACGACGTTGCGCGCGAGGAGGTCGGCGATGATGTCGAACAGCGTCGTGCGCGACAGCCCGGTGCGTTGGACGAGCTCGGCACGACTGAGTGGGCCGGCGCGGCGCAGCTCGTCGAGCAGCGATCGGGTGTGCGCCAGGCGCACGCGTTGCATGGCGTCCTTGCGCTCGATCACCGAGACGATTCCCTTCCGGCTCAACGGCTTCGGCCGCTGGTCGCGGGCCGGTCACCAGCGGGAGCTTACGCGACCGGCCGCCACGCCCGGCGCCGTGACCGCATTTAATCCGATGGGTTGACATGAATCGAGGCGCGTCGCAGACTTGCCTCGCCCGCCAGGATCGCTGACGAAACGGAGAGAGTGGTGAGGTTGCTCCGCGCCATCGCCGCGCCCGGGACCGGCCGGCGTGCCCGCACCCGGGGTCACTGGACGGGTCCGGCGCTGAATCTGGCCGCCGTCGCGGCGGGCCTGGGAGCCTGGGCCGCACTGGCCGCGGCCGGGGTGTCCGGCCTGCCGGGACCGCGGGCGGTCGCGGTCCGCGCCGGCGAGCTCATCGCCGACGGCACGCTGCTCGACGACACGGTGGCCAGCCTCCGCCGCGTCCTCACGGGCTTCGTGCTCGGCAGTGCCCTCGCGGTGCCGGTCGGATTCCTCATGGGGTGGTACCCGGTCGCCCGTGCGCTCATCGAGCCCTACGTGCAGTTCTTCCGCACCATCCCGCCGCTGGCCATCATCCCGCTCGCCATCCTGCTCATGGGGATCGGGGAGACGCCGAAGGTCTTCGTCATCTTCCTGGCGGCGTTCCTGTCCTGCGTCATCGCCACGCTGCAGGGTGTCGTCAGCGTCGACAACACCCTCATCAACGCCGCCCGGGTGCTCGGCGCCGGGGACGCCGTGGTCTTCCGCCGTGTGGTCGTGCCCGCCTCCGCTCCGTTCATCCTCGTCGGCATGCGGGTCGGGCTCGGCGCGGCGTGGGCCACCCTGGTCGCCGCCGAGCTGATCGCCGCGCAGCAAGGGCTGGGATACCGGATGCAGCAGGCGCAGATCTACTACGAGCTCGCGACGATCTTCGTCGGGCTGATCACCATCGGCGTCCTCGGCCTGGTCATGGACCGGCTGCTGCTCGCCGCGGAGCACAGGCTCACCGGATGGCAGGAGCGTCGATGAACGCCAAGATCTCCTTCCGGGGCGTCAGCTGCCGGTTCGACGTCGCCGGCACCGGGTTCCAGGCGCTGGACCGGGTGGACCTCGACATCGGCGACCGCGAGTTCGTCACGGTCGTCGGGCCGTCGGGCTGCGGCAAGTCGACCCTGCTCAACATCGCCGCCGGGCTGGTCGAGCCGACCGCCGGACAGGTTCTGGTCGACGAGCGGCCGGTCGCCGGGCCGGGGCCGGACCGGGGCGTGATCTTCCAGCAGTACGCGCTGTTCCCCTGGCTGACCGTCCGGCAGAACGTCGAGTTCGGCCTGCGGCTGGCCAAGGTGGGCAGGGCCGAGCGGCGCCGCAGGGCGGAGTACTTCATCGGACTCGTCGGCCTCGGCGAGTTCGCCGACGCGCTGCCCAAGACGCTGTCCGGCGGCATGCGCCAGCGGTGCGCGGTGGCCCGCGCCTACGCGGTGAACCCGAGCATCCTGCTCATGGACGAGCCGTTCGGCGCCCTGGACGCGCTCACCCGGGTGCAGCTGCAGGACCAGCTGCTGCGGACCTGGCGGGCCGAGCAGCGCACCGTCATGTTCATCACCCACGACGTCGACGAGGCCGTCTACCTGGCCGGCCGGGTCGTCGTGATGGCGGCCCGGCCCGGCCGGGTCCACCAGACGATCGACGTCGACCTGCCGACGCCGCGGACGGAGGAGGTCCGGCTGTCCCCGCAGTTCGCGGCCATCCGCAACCGGGTGTGGCACGCCGTCTACCACCAGAGCCCCGAGGAAGGACTCCCCAAGTGACGACGCCCACGCGGCGCCGGGTGCTGGCCGGTGTCGCCGGCACCGGCGCGCTGCTCAGCCTCGGCGCCTGCGCCGACGACGACCCGGCACCCGCCAGCGGCGGCTCGCCGATGAAGGTGAGGTTCGGCTACATCGCCGACTTCACCGGCGCCAGCGTCGTGGCGCTGGCCGGCAAGCTCGAGCTGTGGGACAGGTTCGGCCTGCAACCGGAGCTCAAGGTGTTCACCAACGGCCCGCTGCAGGTCCAGGCCCTCGGCGCCGGCGACCTCGACTTCGGCTATGTCGGCCCCGGCGCCATGTGGCTGCCCGCCACCGGCAAGGCGAAGGTCATCGCGATCAACTCCCTCGGGTTCGCCGACCGGATCATCGCGCAGGCCGGCATCACCAGCGTCGCGCAGCTGCGCGGCAAGAGGGTCGGCGTGCCGGAGGGGACGTCCGGCGACATGATCCTGCGGCTGGCCCTGCGGCAGGCCGGGATGTCCATCGCCGACGTGCAGAAGGTCGCCATGGACGCCAGCACGGTGGTCACCGCGTTCGGCGCAAGGCAGATCGACGCCGCCGGCATCTGGTATCCGCTCGTGGGCACGATCAAGCAGCGCGTGCCGGACCTGGTGGAGCTGGCCAGGAACGAGGACTTCTATCCGCGGTACAGCTTCCCGTCGGCGTTCGTGGGGCGCAACGAGGTGGTCGCGGACAAACCCGAGTTGCTCAAGCGGGTGCTGCGGCTGGTGCGCGAGGCCACCGACCGGCGCGCGGGCGACGTCGACGCCGCCGTCACCCTGACCGCGGCGCTGCTCAAGGCGCCCGTCGAGCAGCTGCGGTCCGAGGCCGCCAACGCCCGGTTCCTGACCTCGGCGGACCTGGCGGCGAAGTCCGGCGACGGCACCGTCACGGCGTGGCTGGCCGGGCTCAACGCGCTGTTCAAGGAGTTCGGCAAGGTCACCGGTGACGTCGACCCGGCCACCTACTACGACGCGGCGGCCTACGCGGCGCAGTGACCGCGCTACCTGCCCCACCCGCAGAAGGGACAGCAATGCCACCCAACATCCTGTTCATCATGGCCGACGACCACGCCGCCCACGCGGTCAGCGCCTACGGCAGCAAGATCAACAGTACGCCGCACATCGACCGGATCGCCGCCGGCGGCATGCTGCTGGAGAACTGTTTCTGCACCAACTCGCTGTGCGCGCCGAGCCGGGCGACGATCCTGACCGGCACGTACAACCACGTCAACCGCGTGCAGACGCTGGCGACCGAATTCGACAACCGCCAGCTGGTGTACCCGCAGCTGCTGCGTGAGGTGGGTTACCAGACCGCGCTGGTCGGCAAGTGGCACCTCGGGCACGGCCCGTCCCACGACCCGCGCGGGTTCGACTACTGGGAGGTGGTCCCGGGGCAGGGCCGCTACCGCGATCCGGTCTTCATCGGCATGGACGGCACCGAAACGGTCCGCCCGGGGTACTGCACCAACATCATCAGCGACCTCGCCGTCGACTGGCTCGACCGCCGCGACCCCGAGCGGCCGTTCTGCCTGCTGGTGCACCACAAGGCCCCGCACCGCAACTGGGAGCCCGACGACAAGCACCGCGACATGTACGTCGACGACGACATCCCGGTGCCGCACACGTTCACCGACGACCACAGCGGCCACGCCGCGGCCGCCCGCGCCGCGCGGATGCGCGTGGACCGCGACCTCACCACCAACGACGTGAAGGCGCTGCTGCCACCGCACCTGGACGCCGACGAGGCGGCGCTGTGGAACTACCAGCGCTACATCAAGGACTACCTGCGCTGCGTGGCCAGCGTCGACGACAACGTCGGCCGGCTGCTGGACTACCTCGACGAGCACGGGCTCACCGACGACACGATCGTCGTCTACACCTCCGACCAGGGCTTCTTCCTCGGCGACCACGGCTGGTACGACAAGCGCTTCATGTACGAGGAGTCGCTGCGGATGCCGTTCCTCATCCGGTACCCGGCCGAGATCGCGCCCGGATCCTCGTGCGCCGCCCTGGCGATGAACGTCGACTTCGCCCAGACGTTCCTGGACTTCGCCGGCGTGCCCGCCGACGAGCGGATGCAGGGCCGTTCCCTGCGGCCCCTGCTCAACGGTCAGGACGTCGAGGACTGGCGGCAGTCCGTCTACTACCGGTACTGGGAACACGACGACAGCGAGCACCACGTGTGGGCGCATTACGGCGTGCGCACCCACGACCACAAGCTCGTGTTCTACTACGCCGACGGGATGGGCCTGCCCGGCACCTCGTCGTCGCGCGAGGCGCCGGAGTGGGAGCTGTTCGACCTGAAGGCCGACCCGTGGGAGCTGCGCAGCGTGTACGACGACCCGGCCTACGCCGAGGTGCGCGCCACGCTGCTGGAGGAGCTCGCCAGGGTGCAGCAGGAGTGCGGTGACCGGCCCTGGACACCGCCCGGCCAGGACACGACGGCCCAGGGCCAGGCCGGCCCGATCCGCCGGGACGGCGACGGCATGGACCAGGGGCGCGACGGTTGAGCGGCACCTTCACGGTGACGGGGCGGCGGTTCGTGCGCAACGGCGCCCGGCACCGGATCCTGGCCGGGGCGGCGCACTACTTCCGCACCCATCCGGCCCAGTGGACGCACCGGCTCAGGATGCTCCGCGCGATGGGCCTGAACACGGTCGAGACCTACGTGCCGTGGAACTGGCACGAGCCGCGCCCCGGCACCGTGCGGCGGCTCGAGGACCTGGAACGGTTCCTCGACGAGTCCGCCGCGTGCGGCCTGGACGTCATCGTGCGGCCCGGCCCGTACATCTGCGCCGAATGGGACAACGGCGGCCTGCCCGCGTGGCTGACCGCGCGGGTCGGCCGCCGGGTCCGCACCGCCGACCCGGACTACCTGCGGCACGTCGACGCCTGGTTCGACCGCCTGCTGCCGGTGGTGGCGCGGCGGCAGATCACCCGCGGCGGCACCGTCGTCATGGTGCAGGTGGAGAACGAGTACGGATCGTTCGGCAGCGACGCGGCATACCTGCGGCACCTCGCCGACGGCCTGACCGCACGGGGCATCGAGGTGCCGCTGTGCACCTCCGACGGGCCGGAGGACCACATGCTGACCGGCGGCTCCGTCCCCGGCGTCCTCACCACCGTCAACTTCGGCTCCGACCCGGAGGGCGCGTTCGCGGCGCTGGCCGCCTGGCGCCCGCAGGACCCGCCGATGTGCATGGAGTTCTGGGACGGCTGGTTCGACCACTGGGGCGACCGGCACGTCGCCCGCGACCCGGCCGACGCCGCCGGCGTGCTCGACCGCATCCTGGCCGCGGGCGCCTCGGTGAACCTGTACATGGCGCACGGCGGGACGAACTTCGGCACCACCGCCGGGGCGAACCTCGGCGGCGAGCACCATGACGGCGCGTACCAGCCGACGACCACCTCCTACGACTACGACGCCCCGATCGACGAACGCGGCGCGCCGACCGCCAAGTTCTGGCGGTTCCGTGAGGTCATCGAGCGCCACGGCGGCGTGCCGGGCGACCTGCCGCCGCTGCCGCCGCTGCTGCCCGCGGCCCGGCTGCCGGTCGCCGACACGGTGACGTGGCGCGCGGCCCTGCCGTCCGGCGGCGGCGCGGTGGCGCCGGTGCCGCCGACCTTCGAGGAGCTCGGACTGGACCACGGCCTGGTGCTCTACCGGTGTACGCTGCCCGGCCCGCGCGAGGCCCGTCCGCTCGTCGTGGACGGCCTGCACGACCGGGCGCACGTGTTCGTCGACGGCCGGCCGGTCGCCGTGCTGGAGCGCGACGGCCGGCGTTCGGTCGACGTGGCCGGTCCGGCGACCGTGGAACTGCTGGTCGAGTCGATGGGCCGGGTCAATTACGGCCCCCGGCTGGGGGAGTCCAAGGGCATCCTCGGCGGCGTGCGTCACGAGCGGCAGTACGTGCACGGCTTCACCGCGCACCCACTGGCGCTGGACCCGCTCGACGTGCGCTGGACCGGCGCCGCGGCGCCGGGGGACGGGCCGGCGTTCTGCCGGGCGTGGCTCGACGTCGAGGACGCCGCCGACACGTACGTCGCGCTGCCCGGCTGGGGCAAGGGCTACGTGTGGGTCAACGGCGTGAACCTCGGCCGATTCTGGGACCGCGGCCCGCAGCGGACCCTGTACCTGCCCGGTCCGCTGCTGCACGCCGGCCGCAACGAGGTCGTCGTGCTGGAGCTGGACGGCCGGCGTGCAGCGACGGTCGACCTCGTGCAGGGGCCGCAGCTCGGCTGAGCGCGCCGTGCCGCCCGCCGGGCGGCCTCACACGCGGAGCCGGTCCTCCACGCTGTCGAGGGCGTGCCGGACCGCCCCGAGCGCCACCGACTCCTCGCCGAGCGGCGACAACGCGATCTCCGGCGTCTCCAGCACGCGGCCCGCCACCGCGGCGCGGACCGCGTCGAGCAGCGGCGCACCGGCCCGGGACACGCCACCGCCGATGATGACCCGCTGCGGGTCGACGAGCAGGATGAGCGGGGCGAGACCGCGCGCGAACCGGTGGGCGACGGTGTCCACGATCGCGGTCGCCGTCGGGTCGCCCGCCGCGGCCGCCGCGAACAGCGCCGGCAGGCCGGAGTCCGGGCCGGCCAGCGACAGCGTCCGGTGCAGCGCGCCCCCGGCGTCCGCGGCGCTCATCGCGCGGGCCAGCGTCAGGATCGCCTGCGCGCCGACGAGCCGCTCGAACGGGCCGATGCCGCCCGCGGCGAGCGGCGTGTCCCCGGAGCCGGCGGTGCCGACGTCGAGGAACCCGAGCTCGCCGGCGGCGACGTGGGCGCCGCGGTAGGGCACGCCGTTGATCAGGATGCTGGCGCCGATCCGCTCGCCCCACTGGACGAAAACGGCGCTGTCGACGTCGCGGGCCACGCCGAGCCAGCGCTCGCCGACCAGGGACAGGGTCACGTCGTGCTCGAGCAGCACCGGACAGTCGAACCGCTCGCGCAGCACGTCCACGATGGGCAGCCCGGCCCAGCCGGGCATGCTCGGGGTCAGCCGGACGTCCCCCCGCCCGGTGCTCACGAGTCCGGGGCTGGCGACCGTGATGGCCCACGGCCCTCCGGCAGCCGCGCCGGTCCGGACGTCCGCGACGCCGCCGGCGATGGCGTCGACGGCGGCCGCCAGGATCTCGGCGCCGCCGGTGCGATCGCTGACGTCCAGCCGCCGGGTGGCCACCACCCGGCCGGCCAGATCGGCGACCTTGACCAGGACCTTGTGCGGCCCCACGTCGACGCCGACGACGTGGCCGAGCTCGGCGCGGAACCTGGCCCGCTGGGCGGGACGGCCGATCCGGGGCGCGGCGACGTCGGCCGGGTCGAGGCTCTCCACCAGTCCGGCCCCGCCGAGGTCGGCCAGCGCGCGCATGACGGCGGGCCTGGACAGCCCGGTCGCCTGGGACAGGTCGGTGACCCGGGGCGGATCCTCGGCGGAGCGCAGGATGCGCAGCACCAGGTCGCGGTTGATCTCCCGCAGGACGTGCGGCCCGGTGCCGGCCGTCGCGTGCCGCATCGGTGACCCCCGATCAGAGCTTGACAGGCGTCGATACTAGACCCAACGATAGATACGAATGGTTCGTTAAATTCTTTGCCCAGCTTGACTGCTCCTCGACGCCGACGCAACCCGTCGCGCACAACCCCGTCGCGCAACCGCCGCGCGGCCGCCGACGGCCGCACCGCGCCGAACGACCGGAGGTCCACATGGCGCACACAGCAACTGCCCACCGACGCCGTCAACCGGTCCGTCGCGCCGCCCTGCCAGCCTTCATGCTGGTCGGCGCGCTGCTGGCCGCCGCGCTCGTCGCGCCGCCCGCCGCCCACGCGGCGACGGCCGGCGACGTCACCGGCATCACCCAGGCCGGCAACACGTTCACCGTCGCCACCACCAGCGCGGCCCGGCTGCGCATCGTGCTGGTCCGCGCCGACATCGTCCGGTTGTGGCTGGCACCGGACGGCTCGTTCACCGAACCCACCGCCGGCGAGATCACGATCCGCACCGACTTCGGCGCCGTCCCCGCCACCGTCACCGACACCGGGACGCAGTACAAGATCCGCACCGCCGCACTCGTGCTCCGCGTGACCAAGGCGCCGCTGACCATCGCGGCCTACCGTCCCGACGACGCCACCGTCGTCTGGCGGGAGACGCAGCCGCTCGCCTGGGCCGACGGCCAGACGACCCAGCGGCTGGCCCGCGGCGCCGACGAGCAGTTCTACGGCACCGGGCTGCGCCTGGGGGAGTGGGCGCTGCGGGACAAGACGGTGCCCGTCGCCGTGGACAACCGGTGGCGGGAGAACACGAACGCCAGCCCGGCGCCGTTCTACATGTCCACCAACGGCTACGGCGTGCTGCGCAACTCCTGGAGCCCCGGCACCTACGGGTTCACCAGCCCGGTCACCACCACCCACCGGGAGAACCGGTTCGACGCGTACTACTTCGTCGCCACCACCCTCAAGGGCGTGCTCGGCGCGTACACCGACGTGACCGGAAAACCGTTCCTCAGCCCGATGTGGGGCCTCGAACTGGGCAACGCTGACTGTTTCAACGCCTCGAACCCCACCTATCAGGGCGACCACAACCGGGCCGGCCACCAGGTCACCACCGACGTCGTGGGCTACGCGCAGGAGGCGCGCGGCAAGGACGTGCCGTCGGGCTGGTTCCTGCCCAACGACGGGTACGGATGCGGCTACACGAACCTGCCCCAGGCCGTCGCCGGCGCCGCCGCGAACGGGTTCAAGACCGGGCTGTGGACCTCGACCGGGCTCACCTCGATCGCCTGGGAGGTCGGCACCGCTGGGACCCGTGCGGTCAAGACCGACGTCGCCTGGATCGGCGGCGGCTACCGGCCGGCGTTCCTCGGCGTGCAGCAGGCGGTGAACGGCATCGAGAACAACTCCGACGCCCGCCGGTTCGTGTGGACGGTCGACGGGTGGGCGGGCACCCAGCGCAACGCGGTCGTGTGGACCGGCGACACGTACGGCACGTGGGACGACATGCGCTGGACCGTTCCGGCCGTCGCGGGCGCCGGGCTGTCGGGCCTGAACTACGCCACCGGCGACGTCGACGGCATCTTCGGCGGCAGCCCGCAGACCTACGTGCGCGACCTGCAGTGGAAGGCGTTCACCCCGGCGTTCATGACGATGTCCGGCTGGGGTGCGACCAACCCGTCGGCCGGCTACCAGGACAAGCAGCCGTGGCGGTACGCGGAGCCATACCTGTCGATCAACCGCCGCTACCTGCAGCTCAAGATGCGCCTGATGCCGTACCACTACACGATGACCCGCAACGCGAGCGTCACCGGCGTACCGGCGACCCGGGCCATGGTCCTGGAGTACCCGGACGACCCGATCGCCCGCGGCAACGCCACCAGCGGTCAGTTCATGGCCGGCGACGCGTTCCTCGTCGCCCCGGTGGTGTCCGACACGGGCGTCCGGGACGGCATCTACCTGCCGGCCGGCACCTGGACCGACTACTGGACCGGCCGCGTCTACCAGGGCCCGGCGACGCTCAACGGCTACCAGGCGCCGCTGGACACGCTGCCGCTGTTCGTGAAGGGCGGCGCCATCGTGCCCATGTGGCCGCAGATGAACTTCACCGGGCAGAAGCCGGTCTCCATGCTGACCTACGACCTGTACCCGCGCGGCACCTCGAGCTTCACCCTCTACGAGGACGACGGCATCACGCGGCAGTACCAGGGCGGCGCCTTCGCCACGCAGCAGGTCACCATGACCGCGCCGCAGGCCGGGACGGGGAGGGTGACGGTGGACGTCGGTTCGTCCACCGGCTCGTACACCGGCAAGCCCGCCTCCCGCGCGTACGAGTTCACCACCCGGCTGACGGCGGCACCGGCCTCGGTCACGGTCGCCGGCGCCGGCCTGACCCGGCTCACCACCCAGGCGGCCTACGACGCGGCGACCACGGGCTGGTTCTACGGCGGCGGCGTCCTGCGCATCAAGGCCGGCACCCGAGGCGCCGGCTTCGCCGTCGTCATCGACGGAGCGGCGCTGCCGCCGGCCGGCGGCATCCCCGGCACAGGACCGCTGCCGAAACAGGGATGGCGCCTGCTCGCGGCGGACAGCCAGGAGACCGCCGCCGAGAACGGCGCGGCGGCGAACGCCTTCGACGGCAACACCGGCACCATCTGGCACACCGCCTGGTCCGCCGGTGCCGCACCGCTGCCGCACGAGATCAGCATCGACCTCGGCGCCTCCTACCAGGTCGACGGGCTGCGGTACCTGCCGCGCCAGGACGGCGGAGTGAACGGGCGGATCGGCGGCTACGAGGTGTACCTGTCGAACTCGGCCACCGACTGGGGCCAGCCGGTCGCCACCGGCACGTTCGCCGACAACGGCAGCGAGAAGACCGTCGCGTTCACCCCGCGGACCGCGCGGTACCTGCGCGTGCGGGCCCTGACCGAGGCCGGCGGGCGCGGCCCGTGGACGTCCGCCGCCGAGCTGACACTCACCGGGACGGCGGCGCCGGCGGCCACGGTGTCCTGATCGTGTGTCCCGACCGCCGGCGGTCCCCCTGGTCCGGGGCCACCGGCGGTCAGGACGCCATCTCGTAGACCGCGTGCCGGCTCTTGCCGCCGCTCTTCGCCCGGTACATCGCCAGGTCCGCCTCGCGCAGCACCTGCTCGACGTCCGTGGCGGCGTCACCCACGACCGTCACCCCGATGCTGGCGCCCACCCGTGCCTCACCGCCGACGATCCCGATCGGCGCGCACAGCGCGGTCACCAGCTGCCGCGCGAGCGACTGCAGGCCGTCCGGGTCCACCTCGTGCACCAGCACGGCGAACTCGTCACCGCCGATACGCGCGACGGTGTCGCCGTCCCCGACGGCGGCGCGCAGGCGGACCGCCACCTCCCGCAGCACCGCGTCGCCCGCGGCGTGGCCGAAGCTGTCGTTGACCGGCTTGAAGTCGTCGAGGTCGACGAGCAGCACGGCGGCGACCTTGCCGGCGGTCACCGGCTCCGCCAGGCGGGCGGCCAGCCGGTCGTGCAGCAGCGCCCGGTTGGCCAGCCCGGTCAGCCCGTCCTGGAACGCCATGTCGTGCAGGCGCGCGGCGAGCGCGTCGCGCTCGGCCAGCGTCGAGCGCAGCTCCCGCACCGTCGTGTCGAGCTCGCCGACCAGGCGGGCGTTGTCCGCGAACGCCGTGAGCTGCCGCAGCACCACGAGCCCGGTCGAGACCGCCACGCTCGCCAGCACCAGCCAGGTGCGGCCGCTCTCGTCATGGTCGATCAACGCTCCGGTCAGCAGCGCCAGGGTGCCGGACAGGGCGACGTAGGGCAGGAAGCTGTACGGGCGGCGCCGCGGGCGTTCCAGCGCGTCCGGGTCGGCGGCCACCTGGAGACACTGGACCCAGGCCGCGACCATCAGCAGGCAGTCGCTGCCGACACTGAGCGCCGTGATCCAGCCGGCGTGTCCTGAGCCGACCGCGGTCGTCCACAGCACGGCGGTCAGGCCACCCGCACCGGCCGCGGCGCCACCGAGGACCCCGGTCGCCGCCGTGAACGGAGGCCGGCCCGCGAGCAGCAGCTTGGCCACCGCGAACACCGTCACCAGCAGCGGCACCGGACCGGTCAGCAGACGGAGGAAGTCCACACCCGCCGGCCCGCTCGCCGGCACGGCGAAGTAGCCGCTGCAGGCGACGGCGCCGACCATCACCGTGGCCAGGTCCAGCCAGAAGCAGAGCCGGTCCCGGCCACCACGCAGGCGGAGGGGGTAGGTGAGCATGACGGCGACCGCGAGGAGCGCACCGATCCCGGCGAGGCTCGGAGCCGCCTCGGTGAGCCACGGCGCCGCCAACCCGAGCGGGAAGACGACGCCGGCGAGGTTCCCGGCGGCGGCCAGCGTCGCGGCGACGCTGATGACGTGCCAGAAGCGGCGGGCCGGGTGCGCGGGCGGAAGCCGGCGCGCGACGCGCTGGCAGGCGACGGCCGCGCTGGCGTCCGCGGCGCCGCCGGCGAGCGCCGCGACGACGTCCCCGGCGGACCCGGCCAGCCGCCCCGAGGCCAGGGCCGCGAGCGCCACGACGCTCAGCGTCAGGTGCACGCCGAGCGCGACCCGCATCCAGCGGACGCGCGTGAGCGAGGCGAGCAGCAGCACGCCGACCCCTCCTCCGCGTCGCAGCATGGCATGCGGCATTGGTATCGGCGGGCCACGGCGCCGGCTGAGGGCAACCACCGCGGCGCACCCGAACCGGTGCCGCACCGCGACCGGGGGAGGGCGCGGGGCGGCGGACCGGTCAGCAGAGGGCGGCGTCGACGGTGCCCGCGACGTCGGTGACCATCTGCTCCGTGGTGGGCAGGGCGGTCACGGTGACGACCACGCTGCGGCCGTCGGTCGTGGCGAGGTTGCGGGTCTCGAAGCCCTGGATGTCGCCGCCGTGGCCCCAGGCGTCGCCGCCGCAGGGCAGCGGGTGCCGGGCGATGCCGAGGCCGTACTGCCACTCGCCGGTCGGCTCGAAGCCCGGCGCGGCGACGGTACGCAGCATCGCCGCCTGCTGGGCGGGCCGCAGAAGCCTGCCGTCGAGCAGGGCGGTGAAGAACGTGCGCAGGTCCGCCGGGGTCGAGATCAGCTGCCCGGCGGCCCAGCCCAGCGACGGGTCCATCTCGGTGACGTCCACCCACGCGGCGCCGGGCGCGGCGGCGACGTACCCGTGCGGATGCGGATCCGGTAGGCGCTGCTCGCCGGCGGCGGGCCAGGAGGTGTCGCGGAGCCGGAGCGGTTCGATGATCCGGCGGGTGATCTCCTCACCGAACGGGCGCCGGGTCACCTCCTCGACGACGAGACCGGCGAGCACGTAGTTGGTGTTGCTGTACTCCCACCGGCTGCCCGGCGCGAACCGCGGCGGCCCGGTGAGCGCGGCGTCGACGAGCCGGCGCGGCTCGTAGTAGGCGTGCGCCAGGCCGGCGAGGTCCTCGGGGCGGGTGAACAGCACCTCGTCGTAGTCGGGCAGTCCGCTGGTCTGCTGCAGCAGCTGGCGCACGGTGATCCTCGACCCGTCGTTACCGTTGCCGCGCACCACACCCGGCAGGTAGCGCTCGACGGTGGCGTCCAGGTCGATGCGGCCCTCCCCGGCCAGCTGCAGCACGACCACGGCCGTGAACGTCTTGGTGTTGCTGCCGATGCGGACGTGGCCGTTGCGCGGCACCGGCCGCCCGGTGCGCAGGTCGCCGACACCCGCGGTGTAGTCGCGGACCCGCCCGTCGGCGCGGCGGACGGAGGCGAGCGCGCCGGGGAACCCGTCGTCGCGCACGAGGTGGTCGAGCCGCTGCTGCACCGTGTCGGGGCGGCGGGCGTCGTTGTCGGCGAAGGCGGCGGGCGCGGCGCCCACGGCGAGCACGGCCGAGGTCCCGGCCGCGACGAGCACGGCACGGCGAGTCTTGCTGGACATGAGCGCTCCTTGAACGTGTCGGCGGTGGATACCTGCCGAACGCTACGAGCGGCAGCGGCGAACATCGATCCAGCAGCCTGCCCGGCCGTGGTGGTGCACGCTGTACCTCTCACCCGGTCCCAGCCATCCGGCTGGATGCTCGGTGCGGGACGCTGGCATTGCTGTGGTCCCGGAGGACGAGCCTCCGGGACCACGGGGCGGCGGGGAGTCAGATCAGGACTTGCAGAACTGCTGAGCGTCGAAGACTTCGCTCGTTCCTGCGTCGACGAGAAACACCATGACGCAGTACAGACTGGCCGACAGCTTCTTGCGTTCCTCTTGCTTCATCGTCATCGGCCCGCGAACCTGCGGCTGGCTGCCGCGGTAGGTGACGACCCAGGCCAGGCGGTCGGCGTAGTCGGCGGCTGCCTGACCCTTGAGCTGCCGGGTCACCGACCGCAGCGCCACCTCCGGGGTGCCGGGCTGAAGCTCTTCCGCGAAGCCGGCTGACCGCACCTTGGCGACGGCCGAGCCGCGGTCGACCTTCGGCGCCGCAGCCTGGATTGCCGGACGGGCCACCGTGGCACCGTCCGGGTACACCACGTCGGCGGTCGTGTCGGCGCGCAGCCAGCCCGGGTCCGGCCGAGTGGAAGGGGCCGAGTTTGCCG
Source organism: Dactylosporangium sp. NPDC006015 (assembly GCF_040614215.1). NCBI lineage: Bacteria > Bacillati > Actinomycetota > Actinomycetes > Micromonosporales > Micromonosporaceae > Dactylosporangium > Dactylosporangium sp. NPDC006015. Next base: position 56,166 of record NZ_JBEXUD010000057.1, on the reverse strand, counting down.
CCGACGCCATCACGATCGGCACCACGACCGCAGCTGCGATCGCCACGAACAGGCCGACGGTGATCTGGTGTCGCAGGGACAAGCCGCGTTGCATCGGGTTCCTCCTCATGGTGTCGCCGTCCAGATGGAGAACGCGTCGCAACCGGAGGCGGACCGACCCCACCGGGCGCTGGAGGTGGTCGCGTTCATCGCACATGGCATGGGCACCAGGGCATCGTTGGAGTACTGCTGGGCGCCCAGCGCCGTGAAAGCCGTGCGGGTGCCGGACCTGCCGGGGACATCGGTCGCCAGGTGGCCGGTCTCCCCCGAGAACTGCGGTGAGAAGGGCAGGCCGCCCCAGCCAGAGCTGAAGAAAGGGTTGAAGTCCGAGTTGGACCAGACGGTGACGTCAATGATTGCCTGCAGGCAGGTGCAGGCTGAGTTCCACAGCACCCGGAAGGTGTGACGGACGCCGACCTCCGACGCGATCGAGAAGGTGCTGTAGCGGGTCGACAGGTGATCGCCTGCGCTGTTGTTCCAGGCGTGCTGCGAAAACCACCGCAGCGGAGAACCGGAGGTACGTTCGAAGCCTACCTGGGACCACGCGGCTCCCGTGCGATTCCAGCCCGCGATCATCAGCCACGCATTGGAGAAGTTGCCGATGCCACCTGCCCCGCTGCACAGCACGCCGTCTCGTACGACGATGTAGCCAGACGCTCCTTCGAAGCTGTACCCGGGCCAGTTGTCAGGATCGTAGTAGTAGCCGTCAAAGTAGTTGCCCTGCGTTCCGCAGGTTCCGGCCGCCGCGGCCGGGTTCTCGTCGATCACCACCACGGCACCGGTGGCGAGAACGAACACGACCAGCATGGCCATCATCCGGTCGATGAGACGTTCCACAGTGGACGTTGACTGGACTTGACTATTCATGTGTCTCCCCGTGGGGGTATCCGCCGCCCCGCCCGATCGTACTCGCGTTCATCGATGCATGGTGTCCCCGTTGCGGGACCTGCCCCACGCTGTAGGCGTTGGGCGCCCGCGGTTCCGATACCGTGCGGTGGACCTCGACCGGATCATGGCCTGGCACCTGCGGACCGTGCTCGGGGACGCGTTGTGGCGGACCGAGGCCGGAGTCGCGTTGCCGGCCCATCGCACGCCGGCGCAATGGGTCGACGACCTGGACGCCCGGTTCACCGCCCTCGGAACCTTCGGCTGAGCAGTGCCATGTGGTGTTGGGGCCTGTGCGGGACGAACTCGTGGCGGCGCCGCTCGGGTCAGGTCAGCAGACCGATGGTGGCCAGCGGTGTCCGCGCCATTCGTCCCACGTCGCGAATCCGGCCGGTGGGCCGCCGATGGGCTCGCTGCCGTCGAGCTCGCCTTGCGTCGGCACCTCGATCCAGGCCGCCCACTCGGCGAGCTCCTCGTCGGACATGGGCCAGGTCGTGTGTGGTGCTTCGGTTTGGCGCTGATCGAGGCGTCTGCGCTGTTCGGCCGGCGTGAGCTCGAAGTAGAGCATCTGCACCGTGGCGTCCCGGTCGGTTGCTGCCTGGCGGAGCGCGGAGCGCTCATCCCGACTCCAGAGGCCGAAGTCGATGATGACAGTGTTGCCCAGCTCAAGGGTGCGCAGCCCGATCTGGATGAGCCGTCCTTCGATCACGTCCCCGGCCGATTCCGGATTCTCGGGCCCGAAGAGCGCCTTCACCCATTCGTCCTTCGTGAGACGAAGCGCTCCCCGCTCGATCTCGATGCGTCGGGCGGCGGTGGTCTTCCCGGTACCCGGGAGCCCCACCGTCAGAAAGAGTGTCGGTCGCCTCATCAACACTGCCGATGACCGGTGGGTAGACGTCAGCTGCCGGAACGGGACGGCCGGGCCGGGCGGTGCGCGGCGTCGCGGGTCGTGGCCGCGTCGAGCAGCAGCTCCGCCATGGCCCGGGCCTGCCGGACCGGGCCGTCGATGCCCAGGGCCTGCACCGACGCGTTCATCCCTTCGGCGATCAGGGCCAGGCGGTCGGCGAGCGCGTCGGGGTCGTCGACGGGCTCGACCTCGGCCAGGTGCCGGACCAGCCCGTGCAGTCGCTCGCGGACCCAGGTCTTCGTGGCCACCGCCCGGCGGTGGGCCGGCACATCCTCGTCGGGGAACTCGCCGATGGCGATCAGGAACGCGCACCCGCGGCACGTGTCGGGCTGGAGGGATTCGAAGATCTTGTCGAACAGGTCGAGGATCTGCTGCCGCGGTGGCTGCTCACCCGGTTCGGTGGCGGCGGTGAACCACGCGCGGTAGCCCTGGTCGACGTGGTCGACGTAGGCGTCCACCAGACCGTCCTTGGATCCGAACAGCCGGTACAGCGTGGTGGGCGCGACCCCGGCCTCGGAGGCCACCATGTCGACCCCGGTCGCCCTGATGCCACGCCAGTAGAACAGATCGTGCGCCACCTGCAGGAGGTGCTCGCGGGTCTCGGAGCCTGACCGCCGCATCGTGCCCCCTTGCCGTCACCCACTGCCGTGAAAAACTATAGTCACCGCGAATGTTAGGGATCGTTCCCTAACTACGATACGCTGTGCCTCGGCACCGACCCCGCTTTGGATGACCTGAGAGGGACCGTCATGAGTCCGCAGACCGCGCCGGCGAGCCGTAGACGCACCAACCTGGCACTGCTCCTGCTGTTCCTGGGAACGTTCACGATGGGCAGCGCCGAGCTGGTCGTCGTCGGCGTGCTCCAGCCGGTCGCCACAGACCTCGGCGTGTCGACGAGCACTGCGGGATATCTCGTCACCGCCTATGCGCTCGGCCTGTCCCTCGGAGGGCCGATCCTGACCGCGCTCACCATCAAGCTCGCCCGCCGGCCGCTGCTCTGGGCGACGCTGGCCGGGTGGCTGCTGCTCAACCTGGTCGCGGTCGTCACGGCCGACTTCGCCACGTTCGTCGTCGTGCGGGCGGTGACCGGCGCGCTGCAGGGCCTCTTCGTCGGCCTCGCCTTCACCGCCGGCATCAGCATGGTGCCGGCGGAGCGGATCGGCCGGGCGTTCTCCGCCGTCATCGGCGGGTTCGCGGTCTCCACCGCGCTCGGCGTGCCGATCGGCACACTGATCGGCGAGGTCAGTAGCTGGGAAGGCGCGTACCTCGCGATCATCGGGCTCGGCGCGCTGGTCCTCGCCGCCCTGACGCTGGCCATCCCGCCGGTTCCCAGCGGCGGCGCGGGCAACGCCTGGACCCAGGCCCGGCACGCCTTCGCGCCGCGGGTGCTCGCCCTCCTCGGACTGTGCGTGCTGCTGTTCGCCGGACCGTACGCCACCCTGACGTACATCACCCCGTTCCTCGACCAGGTCACCGGCATCTCGGGCGCCCTCATCAGCGCCTTCCTGCTGGCCTACGGCGCCGCGACCGCGATCGGCGCCTTCGGCGGCGGCCGGTTCGCCGACCGCAACGCGTCGCGGACGATCCTGGTGACCAACGTCGTCCTCGTCGCTGCCCTGGTGCTGCTGTACTTCGTGGCGGAAGTGCCACTGCTCGTCGCCCTGGCGCTGGTCATCTGGGGCGTCGCCGGCTTCGGTATGGTGCCGTCGCTGCAGTACCGCATCGTCGCCCTGTCCGGCCCCGGTGCCGACCTGGCGGCCACGCTGCCCGCCTCCGCCATCAACGCCGGAATCGCCCTCGGCTCCCTCATCGGCGGCTGGGCGCTGGCCACACACGGGGCCTCCGCACCGGTGATCGTGGGCATCGTGGTCTCGGCGATCGCCGCCCCGGCCTCCTGGGCGACCGGCCTGCTCCGCCCGCCGGCCACCGCCCAGGCACCCGCGCAGCCCTCCGACGATTCGCTGGACCCGTCACCGACGGCCGCCTGACCACCCAGAACGCCAGGTCTGCCGCCCCGCCCGGGGCGGCACAACCAAGACCACCACGATCGTGCCACCGTCAGCCTGGCGATGCGTCGAATCGGGTCGAGGTGACCTGGCCACGCAGGACGCCGATATGGTGATCGTGCCGCCACATCGACGCCTGACCGGGAGGCTCCTGGTGACCGTACCTCCGCCCGCGTGGGCCAACCTGATCGAGGGCCTGACGCTGCTGGCCCAGCACCCCGCCAACCCGGGCTATCCGCTGGACATCGAACACGGTCAGCTGTTCGTCCTGGCCGACGCCAAAGCGTTCACCGACGATGAGCTGTCCCGGCTGGAAACACTCGGCTTCACCGTGAACCGCGACAGCGAGTACTACGCGTTCCGCTTCGACAGCGCCGGATCGTAAGCACATGCCGCCGGCCTGGCGCGGCTGGCAGTCGTGAGTGCCGGGTGGAGGAGGGGATCTACAGGGCCGCATCGTCGGGGTGACCTGCCTCGGAGGCAGCATTGGCCAGTCGCCCGGCGAATGCTGGTCGCGCGCGACCGGCTGGAGCCGGACGCCTGCAGCAGGTCGAACAACAACATGCCGGGCTCGCCAACAGCCGTCCATCGTCTCGCGTCGGCTGTCGATCGTCGTCAGGTCCCACCGGTCTGTGTCATCGACGGCATGGCCTTCGGAACCTGATTACGGCTTACGCTTTCGTCGGCGACCACATCAATGACGCTTGATCGCGTTTCCGCTCATGGCGATGAGCGCGCACCTGATCATGGTTCTCAGTGGTTGCGGAACTTCTCCACTGCCCGTAGGTCGTCGCGTCGCCGCGCTCCTGCGCTGACGCTCCAGGTCTGGCCCGTGTCGCCGTTTGGCGTCAGCTGAACGATGAGGCCGCGACCGACATACGTGTCGCTCTGCCAGTCCAGCCACTCGCGGTTGGGTAGCGGCACCCGGTGCAGGCCGGTCAGGATGCGGTCTTTGTCTTCCCGCCAGACTGCGCCGTACATGGTGTAGTGCCCGATCTGGATGGCTTCGTAGAGCACGGTTGCGAGCAGGAACTGGCTCAAGGGCAGTGGCTTGAGTTCGGGCTCCTCGTCCTCGCGCAGGAACCACACCGGCGGGTCGTCGCCCGCCAGCTCGGTCGCCATGACGAAACAACCCTGATTCTCGGCACCGAACAGCAGCCGTCCGGCGTCATCCAGCCGCAGCTCATGCGGCGCGAACAAGGAGTCTTGCCTGCCGAGAAGGTCCCGGCGGTACGCGATCGCCGCGTGCAGCGCGGCGAGGGCCGGCGGCATCGGGACGGCAGCTGGCGGATGAGGACCGCAGACCGGGCCGACGTCGGCGTACCAGTCCGTTACGAATGCCGATGTGGCGCCCACTGGGTCGTGTGGCAGCAGGCGCAGCCAGTCGAGTTTCGGCATGTCCCGCTCCGGTTGGGGCGCGATGGCGGACCGGATCCGGTCCAGCAGCCCGAACGGCAGTGCGGGATCGAGCTCGAACGTGCAGCTGAGCAATCCTTCACTGCAGGGGTCCCAGGAGGCCCCGCACTCACGGAGCGACCCGAGCGGCACGCAGCCACCGCCGAGACGTGCGTAGCCCTCAACGCGGAACACCGCCCCTTCCCTCGAGGAAACGGCAGGCCACGGGTACAACAGGGCGTAAATCTCATCGGGGAACGGCGCTGCCACGGCCGCATGTCGCGCATCTTGAATGCCGGTGTGACCTGGACGGTCACCCGGCTCGAAAACGATCGTCAGTACATCTGAGCCCAAGACGTACGTCACCAACGGCGTGCGGTAGATCCGCGGGTCGACACCGGCGGCAGCGAACACCGCATCCTGCGAGATCAGATGCACGCGCGCATGCTAGCCGACGGGGGAATGCCGACACTCGCTCATGCCGCTGTCCGCTCAGCTGATCGTTCCGCTTTCTATGAACTGGGCGGGTTCAGCTTCGCGTCTAATTCGTGGCTTCCGCGATGATGGCAGGCCATCGATTATGAAGTTGATCTGTAGGAGGACCACCTTCATACCGGGGTTCTGCGTCTTTTCCCTGCACCACAACGGTTGCGGCGTGTCGCAAATCCGGCCGGACACTCGGCTGGACTGCGTCATCCACCGTCGCGCTGAATGACTCAATGCGATCGAGGTCGTCCTGCTGTCCGTCAGCCGCGGCTAGCGTGGAGGTAAACGGTGATTGCGTCTGGTGCATCGAGGTTGAACAGCACCGATCGGTACGTGCCGTCAGTCGTGGGTTGCTGCTCCTCGATGCCGGAAACAGATACAGCGGTGTCGGGATCCCAGAGGTTGCCCCCGCCAACGTTGTGCTTCGCTGTGATGGCCCGAAGCCCCGGTGTCAGTGGGGCGGTGAACTTCCCGGCGGCGACGAAAGCGTCAAGCCCGGTGCGAGGGATGCGGAACTTCGCCGAAAGGCGGGTTTCCAGACCATTGCTGTAGGCGGCGGCGAGAAACACCGTCCCGGGAGGAAAGGTCACATGCGCCACCGCCTCCACCTGGGACGCGCTCGCCTCCGCGGGCTCGGACTGCACCGGCAGCAGGTCGATGTCGGCAGCACTCGCGACGAAACCCGCCAGGCCACAAGAGACTAATGAGATCACAAGGCTCACGCTCGCGAGTACGAGCGCGGCTTTGCTCTGGCGGATGCGAGGCGAGGGCGCGGGGGCGGGGGCGTCGATCACCGTCGTACTGTAGCCATGCCGCGACAACGGCGAAGGCGATGTCCACCGTCAAGGCCATCGACCGCCGGGTCCGTTTACGCCGGGCACCCACACGAAGGGAGACCTTGGAAGGTCAGCTATTTGCCGGCGTTTGTCTGTCCGTCAGCCGCTGGCCACATCGACGCTCTGTTATCGACCGTTACGCGGAATGCCTCAGTGAGGCGCCGTGTACGCATTGCCGTGGCAAAGTCGTCTGGATATCGCCGAGGGTGCGGCATCGTGAGTCACCGGAGGCTCGCCCGCCCGTGCCTACGGTCAGCCTCCGGGACACCTCGGGCGCGTAGTGCGGCCGCAACCGCTCCGGCGCCGCTCGGGAACAGCCCGACCTGCACGGTATAGCCCCTACGCCCGCCGCGCGTGCGCATTAGAGGTAGCTGATCCTCCGTGTCTTGCAACCAGTTGAGCGCCGCTCGACGCGGGACGACGTGGAGGTGGGCGAAGACCGACCGACCGCGGACTGTCGCAGACTCCACGTTCGACCACGGAAGCAGGACCGCCCGGGCGTTGGTCGTACCGATCTCCAAACCGGCGGTGGACAGCCGTACCCAGTGCGGCCCGCGAATCAGCACCCCAAGCGACGTGCCGATGACGGTGATGAACATAAAGAAGAACGGCGGAAGCGTGAGGAAGTCCACGGTGCGGTCGGCCGGTCGGCCGAGCAGCATCGCCAGCCCCATGTAGAAGACCCCGCCGAACAGCCAGACGAGGACCGCCATACCGGCACAACCCGCAACGGCACGGCCCGCAGAGGTACGAAACAAGGCAGCGTCAGGCGCTAGCGGCGGCGGGATCACGGCCCCATTGTGATGCCATCGGTCCACCCAGCGGGCATTCCGGTCGGCCCCGGTTCGATTGCACAAGGAGAAGCCAGGCGTCCCGACCACAGGACGCCCTCTTGAAGCTCCGAGCGCAACGCTGGCCTTGGCGGTCGGAGGAGGCGGGTTCATCCCGACGTCGAGGCCTCGCCATCCGCCAATCACCGCACAGCTGGGTAGAGGCCGCCGGCCGTGGGTCCGATCGGCTGATCTGCCGTGTGGGCGCGCCGGGTCCTACGCTGCCGGGATGATCTCTGCGATCCTCGCCGGAACCGCTCGTTGTCCTCGCTGGGTGCTCGGCGGTGCGGTGTCCCTTGCCGGCGTGTTCGTAGGGGTGCATCTGCTGTCGGCGTCGCACAGCGGTATCAGGTCCGCGATCTCGGTGGTGCTGTCCTTGCTCGCGCTTACGGCAAATTTCCTGGCGTCGGTCGCGGTGAGCCGGTGGCGGCCGGCGGCGTTCACGGTGGATGCCGCGGCGTCCGCATTTCGTACCCTGCCCCAGCCGGGCCATGTCTACCAGGCCGTCGGCATGGCGTTCTTCAGCGCGACCTTCATCACCATCACCGTCAACATGCACACCGAGCTGCGCGGCTGGCCGTCCCCGGACCGGGCCGAGCAGTTCATGGCCGCCACGATGGTCGTCCTTGCCGTCTTGCTCGTCGTGTTGAGCGTCGTTTTCATCACCGCGGCATGGCAGGGCATCGGTGTGCGGTTAGGGCCGGACGGTCTGCAGGACCGGAGCGTGCTTGGCGCGCTCGCCGTCCCGTGGGACGCCTTGACGACGGCCTCGCTGCCAGCCATCACCCCATCGGCGCTGTTCCTGCAGCTCACGTACGCCAGGCCTGATCTCATCCGCGTCGACGGCCTGCCGTTGACCCGGCGACAGATCCGTACCGACACCGTCAACGCGCTGTTTCTGGCCCACACGATGCACCACTGCCTCGTCCATCCCGAGCGTCGCCAGCGTATCGGCACGGCAGCCGGATACACCGAATTGCTGACCGCGCTGTACGGCCCGGGCCCCAATAGATTCAGCCATCCGCCGGCGTGAGCCTGAGCGGGTTCAGCGGCTACGGGGGTGGCTCGACCGGTCCCGTAGCCAGCTGCGCGACAGGGTCGCCGCAATGGCGAACGCCGGCAGCGCGGCAAAGAGTAGATGCGGTGGGGTCACGTCGAAGATGAAGATCGCGATGAACATCGCCACCGCGAAGGCGAACCCGGTACCGAGAAGAACCCACCACACGACATCCGCTCGCTTCATGGCGTGAGTGTAGGTGCGAGCGACCACCACGTCCCATTGTCGCTGCTGTCTCGGCTGTTGCCGGCACGGGGCCGCAGCCTCGGCGCGATCACCGCCGGGACCGGTATCCCGAAGCCCTCACTCACTGCACCGCTATTCCACCGCGGCCGGCTGCACAGCGCACTGAGCGCTCCATGCCGCGACCCCGGCGTTGAGACGGTCGACCTCCGCTGGTGTGCCGATGTCAGAGCGATACTGGGGCTCGGCTACGCATCAGCGCCACTCGTGCCAGGCATTCCCAACATGGTCGGCCTTGGAGCGCGCAACTGATCGAGCCGGGCCGGTTTCTCGCGGGCCGCGTTCAGCGTGGCGGTTTCGGCACCAACACGTCCGGGCGTGTCGCTGCGAGAGCTTGGACGAAGGAGCGCACGCAAGGGCGGTAGTGCGCCTTGTTCGCGGCATGGGAGTTCGCCAGGCCGGGGCAAGTCGCGGCCGAGGATCCCGGACATTTGCCGCGCAAGTGTCTAGCATGCGTCGTCGACCACACACCTCCCCGCAAACAAGCTTGGTCGGCTGGCCGAGGCGATGGAGTCCGTCCCGACGCTGAAGCGCGGATCGACGTGATCCGGCGTCGGTCGCGCCGTAATCTCGTCGATCGGCGCATCGGGCGGCCTCAGCGGTCGCAAAATGGTCGGGCGAGCGCGAGGTCGGCGTCCACTCGGCGCAACAAGTCGAAACCCCACGTGTTGACGCCGTCCAGGTCGACCTCGTTGTAGATGCGAGCTGCAAGGTCGTGCAGCGAGCGGGCGAGCCGGGCGTACTCGAGGTGGGTGAGGTCGAGTCGCTGCGCGCCGTAGGCGTGCAGGAAGCGCACAGGGTCGGGTCCGCACAAGGCGGCGAACAGGTCGTGCTCGCGCGGTGCCAGCATCGTCTGACCCCAGTCGAGCAGCGTCGCGACGCGACCGTCGCGGTCGACGAGGACGTTGTGAGGGAACAGGTCGTGGTGGCACACGATGTGGGGCACGTCGATCGCGCGGGCCCGTTCGATCACCGCTTCGAGCCGGTCGACGTTGGCCATGACCTCGTCGCGGCGGTCGACGATCCATGGGTGGTCGTGCCGGTCGCGCAGCACCTCGATGCACCACTCGTCCATATCGGTGCGGGGTAGGACGAGGTCGGCGATCTCGTGCACGGCGCGCATCGCCCGCGCGATCGCGTCGGCGTCGTTCCACGTTGCCTGGCGGCCGTCGACGAACGGGAACAGCGCGTAGCGCCGGCCATGGTGCTCGGAGGTGTACGAGCCGTCGAGCGCTCGCTGCGCCGCAGGAACGGGGATGCCCCGAGCCGCCAGCTCAGCGGTCAGCGCAAGTGCGGCGTCGCTGCCGGGCTGCTGACGCCAGAGTTTCACGAACCAGCGCCCGTCCGTGAACGCATCCGCTTCGAACCCGCCCGGGTGGGGCCGCAGCTCGCCCACCTCGACACCGAAGGCGTCGCGGACCTGAGTCGTCGTCGGCGGGGTTGCTTCGCTCCACATCGAACCAGGATGCTACCGCTGCCGAGTCCTGCCGGTCGACGTCTTGCGAGTATCGGCTCGAGTGGCCGTGGATCTGCACGACCAGCCCGTGCCCGCAGCGATTGCGGCCACGCACCGGCGGGCTGCAGCACCTCAGACGACGGCGAAACTCGCTCGGCAGTGACGAACGAAACGTCGGTGCACGCACGACTTGGGCGTACTACTACACCGGCTTCCCACCGATCCGGATCACCGACACGGAGGTCAGGCCCTTCGCGCCGGGTCCGGTCCGTGGGGCACGGGCCGTGCTGATCCACGACGACGTGGTGATCTTCATCGGTGGGTACGGCGCGCCGCATCGGCTGGGACTGTCAGCCGTCGGCGCGGAATGCCCATCGGGCGCGGACGACACCATCCGGGTCGGCAACGATCGCTCGGGCGAGCATGGCGATGCCGTTGCTGTAGATGATCGTGGCGGCCCGGGCCCCGGACACCATGGCGCGCAGCTCGTCGTGCAGGCGGTCATCGCATACCTGCTGGTTGATCCGGCCCTGCTGGTCCTGCCAGACCATCGTGAACAGGCCGCCGGGCAGATCGCCCAGGACCGCGCCGACGTCGGAGGACAGGTCCGGCCAGACTGCCAGCATCGTTCTGGGCGCGAGCTGGTCCCGCACGGTGGCGAGGGCACCGGGGGTGAGCCGGTGGAACGCCGGCCGGTTGACGACAGCCGTCGCCTCGAGCAGCAGCGACCCGTGCGCCTCGGCCTGCGCGCCCACCTCCGTCCAAAACGCGTCATCGGCCGGCCGGCGCTCGTCGGTGTTCTCGAACTCGTACGCCCACGGCGACTCCGGGATCGGCTCCACGAAGAGTCCGAGCTTCCGCGCCTCGGCCACGGCGACCGGGCACGGCACCTCGCTGCCGACGTACATGTACTGGTCGTAGCCGACGTGGACGAGGAACCGGTCGTCGAGCTCCAACCGGCACCATGCACCGTTCTCCCGCAGCATCACCCGGACCAGCTCGAGTCCGACGGCCAGGTCGATCTGCGCCCCGTCGTGAAAGCCGGCGAGGTCGGGCGGGAACAGCCCGGTGAGGCCGTCGCCCTCAACCGGTGGATCGAGCCCGAAGTTGATCCAGCCCGCCACCTGCGGCTCGCGGATGGCGAGTCGGGCGATCCCGGTTTCCCGGCCGAACGCGGCGACCGCGGCGAGATAGGCAGACTCCACTGTTCCGTGATCGCTGCGCTCGTAGTCGTCGTACCAGTGAGTCATCGGATCCCGCTTGGTGACCTTGTAGACGTAAGCCGGCACAGCCACCATTGTGAACGAGGGCGTTCGACCCATGCCGATGATCGGGTGGGAGGTCCAGGTGCTCGGCCATGGTGTCGATGTTGAACCGGCTGCCTTCGGTACACGTGAAATTCGGGTGTGGCCGGCTGCCTTCCGTGCCACCCTTGCCCGACGTCATCGCTGCGAAGGAGAGCCTGTTGACAGGCCAAGACCGCGTCCAGGACCTCAACCGGCAGGCGTGGGACCATGCCGTCGACCGTGGCGACAATCCGTACACCCGCATCGTCTCCTCCGCGCGCGTGGCCGCGGCTCGACGAGGCGACTGGTCACTGACCGTCAGCGAGCAGCGGCCAGTGCCGAGACACTGGCTTGAACCACTCGCCGGGGCTCGGGTGCTCTGCCTGGCTTCGGGTGGCGGGCAACAGGCGCCGATCCTGGCCGCTGCCGGCGCCGCCGTCACCGTTGTCGACCTGTCCTCCCGCCAACTCGACCAGGACCGGTTCGTCGCCGACCGTGACGGTCTTGAGATCACCACCGTGCAGGCCGACATGGCAGATCTGAGCGTCCTTCCTGATCAGGGCTTCGATCTGCTGATCAATCCCGTCTCGACGCTGTTCGTGCCCGACCTCACCCCGGTCTGGGCCGAGTGTCATCGTGTCCTGGTCGACGGCGGCGCCCTGATCAGCGGCTTTCTCAACCCGGACGAGTTCGTGTTCGACAGCGACGCGCTGGACGACCACGGTGTCTTCGTCGTCAAGAACCCGCTGCCGTACAGCGAGATCGACAGCCTCAGCCCCGAGGCACGCCAACGGCGGCGGCAGGAAAACGGAACGTTCCACTTCAGCCATACGATGGAAACCCAGATAGGCGGCGTCATAGCCGCCGGCTTCACCATCGACGGGTTCTATGAGGATCGGCGGACCGAGGCGGACGGCAACCCTATTCGCCACTTCATGCCCAGCGTCTTCGTGATGCGCGCCCGCAAAGTCTGAACCGCGACCGCCGCCCAGGGCGCACGCAGTACACCCTTGCGCCGCATACCCTGCTTCACTGCCCTTGGCATCCGGACTTGCCGGCGGCAGGGCGCGCCGCTGCCCCGGCGTCCAAGCCGGGGCAGCGATCGTTTCGAACCTCTCAGCGGTCGCCGGGGCGCTCGTGGCTGGTTGTGGCCTTCTTGGCGTCCGCTGCGTTCACCTTCGGCGGGAAGGCGTTCTTGGCGCACGCGAAGTACCAGATGGCGTGCACGAGCGTGTTCTTGAACTGGTGCAGCGAACGTAGCGCGTTGCCGCGGAGGCTGTTGGCCTGTTGTTGTGCGAGCGCTGGGTTCGCGGCGTACGTCTCCATCGTCGAGGCGGGCGGCTGCTTTGTGACGATCGTGTACGTGTCGCAGTCCTCGTGGTAGCACGGGTCGAGCTGCTCGCCCAGGACGCCACCGTACTTGGCGACCTGCTCGGCGGTCTTGGGTGCCTCGGCCCCGGCGAACACGCCGCCCGCCGGAATGCCGCGGTTGATGAAGCCGACGTAGTCCGAGCGGCCATCGAACGGGATCGGCTCGCTGACCATCCCGCGCTTGGCCCAGTAGCCGGTGAGCACCCGCTCAATCGTGCCGGAACCCTCGGGTCCGGCGTTCTCGGAGCCGAACGTCGAGCCGTCGCCGTCGTAGACGAGCCGCGCGAAGTTCGGCGACGCGATCATGTCGGTGTCGAGCATCATGTCCGTTCGCGCGACCTCGCGGTCGGACAGGTGGGCCGCGTAATACTGCGAGCCGACCAGGCCGTCCTCCTCGCCACCGAACCACAGGAAGCGGATCTTGTTGCGCGGCGTGCCCACCTTGGCGAGCTGCTCGGCGAGCTCGAGCTGGAACGCCGTGCCTGACCCGTCGTCGTTGATGCCCGGACCCGCGGTCACCGAATCCAGATGGGCGCCGAGCAGCACCATGTGGTTCGCGTCCCCGCGCTTGGTCTCGGCCACCACGTTCGGATACAGCCTCTGCTCGTCGACACCGTTGGTCGCGAGGTCGACGGTCGGGTTCTGGCCCGCCTTGTACGCGTTGTAAAGCTCCTGACCGACGGCGAAGCTCGACGCCACCGCCGGCAGCGGGTAGTCGAACGGCGCCGCGCGGAACAGGGCGTTGCTGCGAGCCGCCGTGTCACCCTCGTTGAACAGGATCACCCCGATGGCGCCCGCCTGCACGGCGTTCTCCAGCTTAGAAGTGAACGAGCAGGTGCCCCGCTGGATCAGCGAGACGGCGCCGCTGGTGGCCGCGGGAAAATCCGACAGCTCACAGCCGGAGGTCGATCCGCCGGGGCTCGGGATCACGACGTCGTCGGTCGGGACGACCTTGACGTTCGTCAGCGCCTTGGTCGGCGTGTGCTCGAACGCGATGAAGTCGACCGACGGCGAGTCGTCGTCCCCGGCGCCGCCCGCGACATAGGCCCTGCCGGTCGGCGAGACCTGCCGAAGCGCGGGCGCCGCGTTCTCATGCCACTCCGGCATGTTGAACATCTCGTAGTGGACGCTGTAGCCGGCCCTCTCCAGCGTGGCCTTCACGTAGGCCGCCGACGCGGTGTAGCCGGGCGTCCGCGTGGCGCGCGTGCCACCGTTGCGGTCGGCGATGCGCTGCAGCGCCCGCTGATGATCGGTGATGCCATCCACCGTCACCAGCCGCTCCAGCCGTGACGAATCAACGTCCGGTGGCGCTGCGGCAGCCGGCGACGCGCCGACAAACGCAACGATGATGACGGCCGCACCCACCAATCCGACCCGATGCATCTCGTCTCCCGCCTCTTACCCCTGGAAGGTCACCGTCCCATAGCCAAATATCGATCACAACCCTCATCTATGTGGCGACCCACCCCTGGCGGTTGCCTACGTAACCCCTCTCCGGCACCCGCGCCGTCATCGATTTGGACGCCGCGACGGTCGAGCCGCTCACGCTCGGCCGGTACGGGGGATACGGGTGTCGGCAGCGGCGGTCGACGATGGATGTCATGGAAGCCGAGCTTCGACCCACGTACGACGCGGACCCTGACATCTACGACCGGTACGAACGGGAGGCCGACGAGTACCTGGCCTCCCATGGCCTGCGCGTCGCCGCGGAAATGCTGCCCGCGGTCCGGGCGACAATCGTCCGTGAGACCCGGCATGAGGCAGATTTCTCTGCCGGACGAGGCAGCGTGCCGGGCAACACGTCCCTGATGCGGATCTGCGCCGCGCAACTCTGGCACGGTGGCGCCGTCGAGGACGCCCTGTTGGTGTACCGGGCCCGCCGGACCAGCATGGATGCGACCGGCGCCATCGACGGGGAGCTCATGCTGGGCGCCGACGTTCTTCCGACGCGGTGGTACCTGGTGGCCCTGGGCACCGACGAGGCCAGCGAGGCGCTCCGCTACGTCAGCAGCCTGGCGGAGGGTTACGAGGCCGGCCGCTTCGCCGCCGACCTCGACGACTACTACCGCAACAGCTGACACCGGAACACCCGTCCCGGTTGAAGGCGCGTGGGGCCGCTGGCGTGCCATGCCCCACCGGGGGTTCAAATCCCCTCCGGTCCGACATCCTGATCTCCCGCTGACCGCGCTCGTCGGCGCGCGGTCTGTTGCGACACCGAGTGACTGGGACACAGAGCCTTGTTGCTGGTCGTGTCGGATGCCACGCGCGTGGCGGCGGTCGTTGCTGCGTTCTTGGCGTACCGTGCGCCAGTGGGCTTCTTCGGGACTTCGTGCTGGCGCGGTCCGACCGTCTCCTCGCCGTCGAGGAGGCGACGCTCGGTTTCGGGTATCAGCATGAGCATCTGTACGAGCTCGGCGGTGGATGGCAGCTGCTGGAGACCCGGGGCATCGGGGACCCGCAGGACTTCGTTGCCGCCGGCGAACGGTTTGTCGCCGCCACCGGTGACGGCGTGCCCGCCGCATATGTGAACGCCGGCGACTGTATCGGCGTCCATGGGCGGACGTCCGAGGGTTGGACCACGTCGTTCCATCTGCCCGTTGACGAGGCTCCGTGCTCGTATCGGCATCGCCCTCAGGCGGCGGCGCAAACGAGGGAGGCCGTCGGCGCCGATCTTGAGCAGTGGGCCCGCAGCGCCGGGCTGACTCCTGTCCCGGAGCAGGTCCGGGCCATCGCGGCCTACGACTATCGCGGCAATTCCAGCTGGGGCCATGAGCTGCCGCTCGAACTGCTGCCGGCGCTCGGTCTGCCCGAGGCCGCCGAACCAAGCCCAACCTTCATCGACCTTGAGCAGCTGCCCTGGTGCGCAATCGTCGGTTCCAGTGGCCTGGCACGGCAGGCGTTGGGACGCAGGATCTACCGCGACAGCCGCAAGGCAGCGGACAGCGGAGTCTTCGGCCCGGAACAAGAATGGGAACGCGCCGCAATCGCGATCGAGGCCGACATCTGGGCCGCCAGGCATCGCCCGAACGCCGACACCACGACATTGCGAGAACGCGCCGAGCGGCTTCTCGACGCCTGCCGGAACGACGAGAACGCAATGGTGTACCGCTGGCGCAGCTGAACTCCCCGCAGACGCCGACGCCGTTCCTGTCAAACGTCCCGCAGCGACGTACCGTCCGGTCGGACATCTCATCTGCGTCATGGTCCGAGGCCATCGGCTCCGGCGCCCGCAACATCACGTCAGCACGGCTCGGGAATCGAGCAATCTTGGCATCCGCTCATGCCGCGCTTGAGCGACCGCCAGGGAGGACGACGCGCCGTCGCCCGCGCGAAAGATTGAAGGTCAGGCCATGCTGTCCGCCGCTGACGGATGACAGCAGCCCTTGCCGCAACACAGAATCGACGGGTGGCCATGACGTTGCGGGCGGTCCTGGAGATCCCCTTCAGGGCACCGGATCCTGTGCCGTGGCCCGTCGCCACCCGCGAACCCGGCGCCTGGCTCACCCTCGACGGCACCTGCGGCGACCTCGAGATCGGGCTGTTCGCCGCAGTC
This sequence comes from Dactylosporangium sp. NPDC006015, assembly GCF_040614215.1. Classification (NCBI taxonomy): domain Bacteria; kingdom Bacillati; phylum Actinomycetota; class Actinomycetes; order Micromonosporales; family Micromonosporaceae; genus Dactylosporangium; species Dactylosporangium sp. NPDC006015. Next base: position 39,816 of record NZ_JBEXUD010000057.1, on the reverse strand, counting down.
GTCGCCGGCTACAACAACATCCCGCCCGGCAAGCTGGCCACAGCGGAACACCTGATCGCGCCGGGCGGGCTGATCCTGACGGACCCCACCACCGTGATCACCCCAGGTTGCTGCTGCGGCCTGGAGGACTGGCGCGACTGGGCCCGCGCCCTCGTCGACAACGAACCACCATGACTCGGCCACGACCCGACACCCACAATGTCGATCGGCGACCGGATTACCGTATGGCAGGACACCGGACCACCAGAGAACCACGCCCCGATCCTGTCCGGCCCGCACATCACCCTCACCCGCACTCACCTCGCTGACCTGCTCCAAGGTGTCCACCGCGACCTGACCGCGTTCACCACCGCGCTCGCAGCCTGGGCCGAACGGCAGACCACCAACGGCCCAGCCCTCACCGCCACAATCGACGCCGCGTTCGCGTTCACCGCGCCGCTGCCCCCCAGCGCAATCTGACGCCGCGAGGGGCAGACGACTCAAGCTCTCGCGCACCGGTTCATCCAAGATCACACGCTCTGATCTGCCGAGAAGCGGATACGTGATCACATTGCGCGTCGGGACACTCTTGGGCAAGGATCAGGCCCATGACCTACGGAAAGGGCGCCCTGCGCCTCGCAGCGTGAGCAGCCCGGCGTCGGCGGTGTCGCCGGACGGCTGGGGGTGGTTGGAAGCGGGCATCGTCTCGGGTGATCTTCTGGTCCCCGGCAATCATGCGCGGTCCTGGATGTTCGACACTGTCCAGGCCGACCCGGGCGGGCCGACAACCCATCGTCTGCTGGCATTTACGACCGATGGCCGCGCATCGGTGCGCCGGACGACTTTCGAGTTGCTGGCCCAGTTGTGTTGCCAGTTCTCCGAGTGGCCTGTGGTGGCCTTCGCCGCCGAGTCGGCCTTGCGTGATGTGGACCTGCCGGTACGGCGTACCGCGGCGGCGTTGCTGGTGCACACCGGCGAATCCGATCGGGCGTTGGCTGCGTTGAACGCCTCGACTGATCCGGTCGTGCGGATCGCCCTCCTGCACGCCGTACTCCGGGGCAAGATCCCGGGGCATCAAGCGACCCTGAAACGCCTGCGGCGGGATCCGGTTCCGGCCGTCCGGCTGTTGGCCAACAGCGCGGCGTTGAGCAGGGACGACTCGGCGGCCTGGCCGGCGATGGATGCCGCGATCCGGGCCGATCTCGAAGCCTCCATCGGTGTCCTGAACGCGCCGGAATCCCGTGTTTCGGATTCAGCGGGTGAGCTCTGGTCGCGGGCGCTGATCGGTCTCGATCGGGAGCAGGACTGCTGTGCCTGGGCGGAACGGCTGGCGAACCCGGCCGAGAGCCGGCAGGTCAGGCTCGAAGGCGTACGGATGGCGGTTGCGGCGATGCGTGCGTGGCGCGCCGCGCCCGGCCGGGTGACGCCGATGCTGACCGGTCTACTCGGGGAGGGTCCTTCTGAGGTGCGGTCGGCGGCGCTGAGAGCGTTGGCGTTGTCGTTGACCGCGTCCCGGCTGCGCGTCGACGATCTCGCGGCGATGATGGACGACCCTGAGCTCGGCGCGGTGGCCGCCACTGCGCTGGGCTGTGTCGGCGACTGCCGCGCGGTGCCGCATCTGGTACGGCTGATGCTCTCCGACAGTGACGAGCCCCGGCTGGCGGAGGCGTTCCGGGCGGTTGCTCGGGCAGGCGCTGACCCGCAGGCGCCGGTGGCCGCTGCCCGGCAGATCCTGGCGGCGCTGCCGGCTTCCTGCTCGCCGGAACTGCCGATGCGCGTACTGGCCGCGTTCGGTCCGGCGGCGGTTGCAGCCGTGCCGGAACTAATTGCCAGGCTCGAGGGAGCCGAGAACGACACTCCGGACTGGGCGTTCTATGTCCTGGGACAGATCGGTCCCGCCGCCGCAGCTGCGGTCCCAGGGCTGCGGGACTACCCGACGCAAGGCGCTACGTTCGCCCTCCTCAAAATCACGTCGGATCGGGCCGTGGCCGAACGGTATCTTGCCGGACGCCCGGAAGAACTTCGCCGTGGCCGCTTTGCATCGGAGCTGCTGACCTGGCTCGCCGAGCACAGCGGGCTCACCGTCCGCCAGCACAAGCAACTGCGGAGCCTTTTCAGGGTTCCCGGATTCGAGCAGGTGGAATCGGCCGGCGCACTGTGGCTCCACGAAGGTCCCGCAGTCGCCGATGAACTGCTGGCGGTCCTGCCGCAGTACCTGTCCGACAACCTGCACGGGCCCAAGGTGCTGCAGGTATTCACCGCGATGGGGTCGCATGCACGGCCGATACTCGACCGGCTGGATCGGTTCATAGCCTCCCGGCGTCGAGCGGGGTTCAATATCGGCGATGACGACGCCGAGATGCGCGCGGACGAGATGTTGCTCGCCGCGACGATCGCCGCCCATGAGCAGATCTCCGGACAGCCCCGCAAGGCGAGGAGCTAGCCACCGCGTGGGCGTACTCATCTGCCGCCGACCGTGCGCGGTGGCTCGCCGCGTCGTTACGCTCCGTATGTCACCCCGGCGGCCACGTCCGCGGTCGCTGCGCTCGTAGCCGATGTGCGCATGTTGGCGGCTCGGCGCACACTGCCGCGGTGGACATGGGAGACGTGGGCGCGCGGTTTGTGGGTCGATTTGGTCCCGAGGTTGAGGGGTGGCTCGCTGAGGTCCCGACCCTCGCTGCGCGGCTGGCCTCCCGGTGGGGACTCGTGCTCGGTGAGCTGTTCCAGAGTGGAGCCTCATCTCTCGTCATGCGCTGTCAATGGCCCGACGGAACGCCGGCGGTGCTCAAACTCAGTCCGGATCGGGCACTGTTGACCAAGCAGGTGGAGATGCTGCGCGTGTTCGCGTCATCGGGTCGGGTGCCGGCCGTGTTGTCCACCGATGCGGAGGCCGGGGCGATGGTGTTGGAGGAGGTCCTGCCTGGCACCGAGGCCGAAGACATGCCACAGACGTCTTTGCCGCAGCTGTGGGGAGAGTTGCTTGCCGCACTCCACACCGTGGCTCCGCCCCCGCAATGGCCGTGGGATCTGCGCGGTCGGTGTGACGAGGCGTTCGTCCGGATCGGCCGGAGGCTGTCCGAACCAGCCATCGGTGCACGGATCGACCAGGCCGCCTGGCAGCGGTCGGTACGGCGCTGTGAGGCGTTGCTGGACACTCAGGCCACGCTCGTGTTGTTGCACGGCGATCTGCACCTTGGCAACGCGCTGGACGGCGGCCCGTCACGGGGTCTGGTCGCGATCGATCCGAAGGCGTGCATAGGCGATCCGTGCTTCGACGCCGTCGACTATGTGGTGGCCGGTGCCGGACATGAGGGTGTCGAGGCCCGTTGCCAGCGGGTGGCGACCGCATGCGGGCTCGATGGGGACAGGCTGTATGCCTGGAGTCGGGTGATCGCACCGATGGTAGCGATCGCGCACCTCACCTACGGCGGTCCAGAGCCGGTGATCGACGAACTACTCGCTTTGACTTGTTGATCCCAGGCGAATATCCGCCGAGGTCCGAAACGACTGCGCGACCAATCCACGACTCGATCGTCAACGCCCGCGGCCACAACATCGAGCGGATTACCACACCGGCGTGACGGCACAACCACGCCCACCCGCGCCCGAAACGACTCGGAGGGGCGTCCGGATCTGCCGCCGGTCGGGCGCCCGTATCTTAATCTGGTCCGGCGGCCTGGCGCGTGGATACCGTGAGCATGTGACGCTTGTTGAGGAGTTGCGTCGTCGTGCCGAGCGGTCTGGGGCGCCGCTGCCAGGGCTCGGCGATGGTCGGGACCGCTATGGGCCTGTTGCCGCGACCCTGTTCACGGCAGGCGGCTTCATCAGCGTCCGCCGGCACAGCAGTGGTACAACTCTGGTGACGATCTGGGACCACCGCGATGAGCTCGTGGCTTGGGGGCACGCGCCCGGCGTGGACGACGTCGTCAACACGCTGCGGGCCTGGCAGGACGACCTGCCGTTGCGGGATCTGTGCAGCGACGTAGCGCGGTACCTCCAAGCCGGCGATGCTCAGGCCGCGACCGAGACATTGTGGGACCTGCTAACCGATAGCGGTGAACCGTTCCTGCACGCGATCGTCACGGCGGCCGCGGCGAATGAGACACTGCGAGCGCTGCGACCGTGGGTCAGCCATGGCACCCTGCATCTGCTGCACCCAGCCGATTCCGTTCATGGTGTACGCCGTGGCCTGGCGTTCCACCCGACGGGCGCGGCCACCTTCAGGGTGCACATCTACGACGGCCCGATGGGACTCGTCGAGGACGCCGCAACCGCCGCGACAACGGCAGCCGCAACAGCTGCCACCTGGTGACGAGCAAACTACCTACGCGGCCGGCCAGCGAGGCGACGGAGAGAGCGTGGATTGGTCAGGCGCCCGCTCATGCCGCGATCAGCTCGCCAACTGACCGACCTGGCCTGGTGCACAGTGGGCCGCCATCGCCGATCAAGAGGGTGACCTCTCCAATGTCAGCAGCTCGTCCGACCAGTACTCTTCGGTGGTGCCTCGACTCAAGGTGCTGGTGGTCGCGTTGGTGGTCGTCGCCGCGGTGGCCACCTTCGTGCTGCTGCCCCGTCGCGAACGGTTCAAGGCCGGTGACTGCATCCAGCTCGTGGGCTTGGCGGTGGTCGACTGCGATGACGGCGACGCCGACCATGTCGTCCTCGGCGTCGAAGACATCGAGGACGACAAGGCACGCCGGTTCCCCTGCGGTGCCTGGCCGCAGACCAACACCGACCTGATTATGGACGGGCCGGGCGGACGTCCGATACGTGTATGCATGAAGCGCCTGCCGCGGTAGGCCTCAAACCACTGCCAAGGAACGCGTGGCGGTCCTCGTTGGACCTGAGTTGATCGACGGGCGCCGCTGCAGAGCCACCTGCTCACATCTGCCGCGATTGCATCGCTCTGGGTGCCGCTGCAAGATCCACAGGCGGTTCAAGCGGCGGTCCGGTGCATGAACGAGTACGTCACTTGTCGGTGTACTTCTTTACGGTGGCGGTGATGAACGACCCGGCTTGGACCTGAGTTCCGGCCGGCGGATCTTGGGCGAGCACCACCCAGTTGGAGTCGATGACCGGCAGCCGGTTGGCGCCCGTTGCGTCGACGGCTGGCGATACGTGCAGGCCGGCTGCCCGCCATGCGTCCTGGGCGGCCTGATAGTTCATTCCGACGCCGTTCGGGACGACGACGGTGGTTGCGGCGACGGTAGTGGCGGCCGCACTGGTCGGCGTCGTTCGGGTCGGCTGGGCCGCCGCGGTCGACTGTGTCGGCAAGCTCGACGTCACTGTCCCAATCGGCACAGGTTGATCAACCGAGCCGGCACCTACCTTGGGGCCACACCCGACCAGCCCAACCGCCGCCACACCGAGCATGTAGGCGAGCGCCCATGTTCCGTGCCGCACCATCCAGGTTCCTTCCCGAAACCGACCAATTACCATCGTCCACAACCTGACGGACAGACGATCGGTGTCATGCCTCGCGCCAATGGCAGCATGATCGAGCGCGCGCTCATGCCGCTGACCGTGCGCGCCCAGCCGGCCTCCGCTCGTCACAGCTGGTGACCAATATTCCGCATTGGATCGCACCGTGATCTGGCCGATAGGCGTGCGAGCTGGCAGTTCTTTGGTTGAGTCGGTTTTGCCGGGCATCTCCGGAGTCGGTCGGCTCGGCTGGCTACAGCCAGATCTGCTCCCAGTGGCGGTCGCCCCAACCGTCCTGGTTCACGAGGTAACCGCGGAAGATCTCGGCGACTTCACCAAGCGTGTCGACTTCACATCTGAAGTGAAGATCCGGGCTGCCCTCGCGCCGTTCGACCCAGAACACTCCGGCCGGGATCTCAAATCGACCCCCGACGGCCGCCTGCAGGTAGTTCTCGCCGCCCATGTCGACGATCAGATAATCGAGCCCGCTACCGAGCCGGCGGACCTGCGACTCGACATCGAGGGCCGACGGTTGCGCGATCGGGCGGCCGTGCGATCGCTCCAGCGTCAGCCTCGGTACGCCCAACCGGAAGCCGGCCAGCGGCACCCGGTAAAGATCGGGCATCTCCTCCAGCGGCATGCCCTCGATAACGAACCCGCACAAGGCCGCCAGCGCGTCCTCACCGAGATCCAAAGGATGAAACGGCAACGGATAGGGCTCGGCGTCATCGTCGTCATCGTCGACCGGATGCCGCCCAGCCCAGTAGGCCTGCTCGAACGGCAGTAGGTCACCGCGATCCTCGACGATGCCGTCATCAGGGCTCAAGCACAGCGCTCGTTCGAGCGTTCCGTCTGCGCCCCAAACCGCGAAGCCGAGAAAATCCGAGACGCTATGCATCGAATGCAGGATCACGCGCCGACCCGCCCCCTCGGCCAGCCAACCCGGCCGTAGATCGCCAGGCCTTATCTCGCCCAGGTCGGCTGCGCAAATGACGGTGAGACCCCGGAACACTCCGACGTACAGCAGGCCGGCCGTCGGGTTGATGTTCCGCCCCAGGTTGCCGTCCTCCACCGCAACCACATCGCGCCCGGGAAACAACCGCGCCACCAGCGCCTCGGCCGCCGCGCGATCCAGCTCGGCCGCATCGTGCAGCGCCTGACCCACATCGCCTTCGGCGTACAGCAGCAGCGCGGTCTTGGCACCCACGTCCGGACACGCTACGGCAACGGCCCCGGACCCAATGCCTCCGTCGGCCAGACAGTCAGCTCGGGACTGGCCGCCCTCGGCAGATCACCTCCGTACATCACGATGACAGCGGTCTTCGGGCCGCGAGGCAGGGGCGTACCAAGATCTGGTGCGCGCGCTCATGCCGCCGATGCGCGCGGGCGGCCGTCATGTGGCTTGCGCTCAGCAGTGGTTACAGACGCAGTACTGCCGGTCGCGCGTCGAGTCGCCCGTACGTCAAGATTCGTGCCAGGTACTCGCGGAAAGTCGCGAGCGTCTGCGGATCTGCTGCCAGTTTGACGATGATCTCGGCGTCTTCCAGGCCGAGGTCGGCGAGTGCGTCTTCGCTGACGACGACGCGCATTCGGTCGCCGTCGATGCTCAATTCGCGGATGCACCCGTATGCGGCTCCTTGGCACTCGGTGCTCAAACAGTAGGTGTCCATGCCCAACTGGACGTCCTGGGCACCGGGAGGCTCATCGCCGGCTTGGAAGATCAGGGCGCGGCCGGTGCCGTCGTCTCGTTCCCCGACGGCGGCAACCAAGCAGTCCTCCTCATCGACGCCAGCCAAGGACGCAACGAACTCGATCGGCATGGCGCCGTTCCTACCACAGCCGGGCCGAGACACCTACGACGAGATGAGCAGGACGTCCGCACATGCCGCCGATGGTGCGCGGCGATTTTCAAGTTGGCTACGGTCGGGCGACGGGCCGAGCGGCGAAGGCGCCCTGATCGAGTACCCGATACCTGTGCACTCGGTCTTGGAGTGGAACCACCATTGTCGAGACTCCTCGCCGAGATCATCCTCCGACGTCAGGCAGGACGGGCAATGGGGTTCTGGGGCACCTATGTGGTCCTGCGGTCGGACGAGCCGCCAGCACACGTGTTGCCGGCGATCGCGGCGCTACAAGGCGCCGTTTCCCGCGACGGCCCATGGAGCGCAGGCTGGCGGGTGTGGGTTGTGCGCGACTCGGCAGGCTCGCTACCCGACGATCTCCTCGAACAACTGCACGCCGTGACCGGCTCCCCGGTGTTGCTCGGCCGCGTACTGGACAGCGACGCCGTCCACGTGGTCGCCACCGGGACATCCGTGCGGCGGTGGGAAGTGTGGCTGCAACTCAAATATGCGATGGGTCACCTGCTGACTCCGCCGGCTTCCTTCGACGACGACAACTACCTCGGCGACGATTGGCGCGACCCTGCTTACGAGGCTCAGGTCGAGGTGACTCGACTCGAAATCCTTGCTCAAGCGCCGGGTGGTATGACGGGCGCCCGTTCAGCGCAGGCCTGGGCACGGGACGCCTGCCTAGTCCCGGACACCGTCGAAGCGATCGCGAGCGTCCTGGACGGCGATGAAACCTTCGCCGAAGGCCTCTTCTTCCAACTGCTACAGCGACTCGGCCTCAACCCCGAGTAGCCGTCCCCGCACCTACGAGAAGAGCTTCCCGACGTCCTGATCTGCCGCCAATCTTGCGCGGCGAGTCGACGGCGGCAATCACGTTCTGTTGGCCGCCGCCACGGCCGCCTGTGCCTCACAAACCGGGGTGCGCGCTCGTGGCACCCCTCTGTGTCAAGTAGCCGCTGAGAGGCGCTCGGCGGTGGGCCGAAGGGCGTTGCCGACGGTAACTGGCTCTCGGTCAGCGGAGCGCTGCGACGGCTTCTACCTCGACGAGTTGGTCGGGGTAGCCGAGGACCGCGACCCCGAGCAGGGTGCTGGGCGCGTCGTGGTCGGCGAAGTGCCGGCGGACCACGTTCCATGCCGTGACGAGGTCGGTGCGGTCATGGGTGGCGACGTAGACGGTCGTCTTGACCACATCGGTGAGGGTGGCGCCGGCGGCCGCCAACGCCGTGCGAAGGTTCGCCATCACCTGTTCGGCCTGCCCGGCCACGTCGCCGACGGCGACGGTCGCGCCGGCCTCGTCGAGCGGGCAGGCGCCGGCGGTGAACACCAGCCGCTGGACGTCGGAGGCCACCGCGGCGTAGGCGTACGGAGCCTGGTCGGTCAGCTGGGGCGTGCGGATCAGTTCGATGGAGCCGGGTACGGTCACGGACGCATCGTCGCAAACTCGCTCGGCAGTGACGAACGAAAATCCGGTCACCCGTGATCCCCGGCCGCCCACGATCGCCGGGCGTCCGGATCTGGCCGCGATCCGTGCGCTGTCAGTGGACGATCGGCTTGTTCGTCCGTCGCAGTCTCGGGAGGGCCTCGACGGCGCCTGTCGTGCCGGCCGCGACCTCGTCCAGCAGCTCGTCGGCCCGGCCGTACCGGACCAGCATGCCGGTCAGCCGGTAGCCGACGGACGCGTCGGCGGCGTGTTCGCGCAGTGCCTGCAGAGCCTCGTCGACCCGGTCGTGATCCTCCAGCATGGTGGCGAGCTGCTGGAGGCAGTGCACGTCGCCGCTGGCGGCGCGGTCGCGGAGCACCTGCATCGCCTCCTCGACGCGGCCGCGCGACTTCAGCATGCCTGCCAGCCAGCGGGCGTCGGACGTGCTGGTGGCGGCGCGGTCGCGGAGCACCTGCAGCGCCTCGTCGACCCGGTCGTGCTCCGTCAGCATGCTGACGAGGCGGCGGATGGCCTCCTCGTCGCCAGCGGCGGCGCGGTCGCGGAGCAGTTGCAGCGCCTCCTCGATGTGGCCCTGCCCGGCAAGGTCGGCGGCCAGTTGGTGGGCGTGCGCGGCTTCGGCGATGCCGGGCGGCAGCTCGAACGGTACATCGACGGCGCGGCGGAACTCGGCGGCCATGTCGATCATCTCAGAGAAGGAGCGGATCGCGCCGGGTTCGGAGAGGACCCGTGCCGCCTGGGCATGGCAGCCATGCTCGGTCAGCAGCTCGGCGAGCTGCTGGTAGGCGTACGGGTCCCCGGCGGCGTATTCGTGCAGCACCTGCAGCGCCTCGTCGAGGCGGCTGTACTCGGCCAGCAGGGCGGTCAGGCGGCGGACCCCGTACCGGTCGCCGCCGTCGGCGAGCTCGCGCAGGACCTGCACGGCCTCGTCGATGCGACCGCAGTGGACCAGCATGTCGGTCAGGAAGTGGGCGACGATCGTGTTGCCGGCGGCGTGGTCCCGCAGGATCTGCAGACCTTCGTCGGCGCCGGCGCCAGCGCCGTGCTGGATCAGCGTGGCGGCCAGGGGTACGGCGGCGAGCAAGCCGTCGGTGGCCAGCGCGCCGCGGTAGAAGGTGATGGCATGCTCCGGCCGGCCCCGGCGCTCGGCGTTGCCGGCGAGGCCGAGGCTGTCGCGCGGGTCGCGGTGGGTGAGGAGCGCGTTCCACACGAGGTCGGGCAGCGCGGCGGTGCGGCGGGTGCGCTGGGCGTGCTGGTGGAGGTAGTCGGCGGGCAGGTAGCCGGCGACCGCCCCCATGCCGGCCGGCACTGGCGTGAGGCAGGCGGCGGCGCCGTGGACGGTGCCGGTGGCGTACGCCAGGGCGCGGTCGAGCCAGTCGGCGGGGGCGGTCGCCTGCTGGGCCGCGGTGAGGTAGGCGGGCGCGGCGGCCTCGAGGTAGGCGCGGGTGGCGGGTTGCTGGGCGCCGACGCGGCGGGCGTCGAGCGCGGCGGTGATGACGGCCCTGCCGTAGCAGTCGGCGGCGGGGGCGTGCTCCCAGCGGTGGATGAGGGCCGGGCCGGCGGCGAGGACCTGGGTGAAGCCGGCGTCGGTGGTGTCGAGGGCGATCCGGATGCGCGGGTCGGTGCCGGCGAGCGCCTCGCCGTGGCGGCGTTCGGCCCGGCTGAACGTCTCGGGCACCTGGATCAGCCGGGCCAGGCCGAGCAGCTCGCGGTCGTTGGCGTACAGGTCCTGCTGGTCGGTGCAGGTCCGGGCGGTGCGCACCGTGTACTCCTCCGGCCACAGTGTCGCGACCACGACGGTGCCGGCGGTGACGAGCTGCCGCAGGGTGCCGGCCGGCAGCGCGGCGGGACGGTTGAGGTAGCGCTGCAGCTCGTCCAGCCACAGCACCGTCCGCGGCGTCGGCGCCTGGGCGTGGCCGGCGATCGCGGCGGTGTCGGCCGGGTGCAGCAGCCACCACTCGGGCAGGGTGGCGAGGGCCGCCTCGTGCAGGGTCCGGGTCTTGCCGACCGACGAACCACCCAGGAGCAGCACGAACCCGCCCTCCGCGGCGGCGGCGGTGAGCGCGGACCGAAGGTCGGCGTCGACGTCCCGCGGCACGTACGGCGGCAGCTCCCGGACGGTGCCGGACATCTGGATCGCGGCGTGGACGCCGAGCAGCCGCGGCCGGGCCAGCCGGACCCGGACCGCGCCGGCCGGCTGCGGCTGACCGGCCGTGGCCACCCGTTCCCACACGGCCAGCCACGGCCGCCGCGCCGCGTCGTCGTGCAGGCCGCACGCGAGCAGGAAGGTGACCACGGTGTCGCGGGTCGGCGTCGACCTGGCGTTGAGCAGGTCGCTCACCGTCGCGGCCGGCAGGGATCGCGGCCGTGCCGCCCTGCGCAGGTCGGCGTACGAGCGGCCGGCACGCAACCGGCCGCACGCCTCGGCGAAGTCCGCGAGGGACTGCACCGACGCGAGATCGAGCCCGCCGCCGTCGCGGGCGGCGGGAAGCTGGTCGTCGGTCATCTGGGCGCCCTCCCCGGGTGTTCGGCGACCCCGCCGAACACTCCCGGACCACCGTAGAACGCCACCGCATCGGCCGCGAACGCCGAGGGCAACCGGACCGGCGACCCGGGGCGGGGTTCGGCCTCCTTCGCACCCGGTGCCGAACCCCGCACCGGGGCGATTCCTTGGAACCGTCAACGCGGGACACCACCGACCACCGGGAGCCACCGATGTCCACCGAACCGAATCCGTCCTGGCGCGAGAAGCTCACCCTCGCGGCCGTCCGCGGCGCCGTTGCCGGCGCGACCCGGGCGATCGTCACCTGGTTGCTGGAGCGCTGATCCGGCACCGACACCGCGAGGTACCGTTGGTCCACGATGGACACGATCCCGGCGCCATGCCGCGGCGTCCGGCACGGCTGATGACGTGCACAGCGTCGAACTGCTCCCCGACGACCGGCTGGACGCGCACGTGCGCGCGCTGTGGAGGCGGCTGCGGGAGGCCGGGCTGCCGAGCCTGGCCCGGCACCCGCACCCGACGAACCGGCCCCACCTCACGGTGCTGACCGCGTCCGCGATCACCGATGCGCCGGATCTGCCGCTGCCGGTGGCGGCGGAGCTCGGGGCGGTCACGCTGCTCGGCCGGGCCCTGGTGCTCGAGGTGACGCCGACGGACGAGCTTCGGGCGATCCACGCGGAATGCTGGTCGGCCCTCGCGGCCGCGGAGCCGTGGCCCGGGCCGGGGGAGTGGGTGCCGCACGTGAGCCTGGCGCTGAACGTGCCGCCGCCGCAACGGGAGACCGCCCTGGCGGTGCTCGGCGACGTCGCGCCGGCCCGTGGGCAGTTCGTCGCGGCGCGCAGCTACGACACGCGGAGCCGGACCGTCACCGACCTTCCCTGACCGTCCGGCGGCGCAGGGCGAGGAGGGTCGTGGCGGCGAGCACGGCGGTGACGGCGAACCCGGCCGGGTAGCCGGTCGCGGTGGCCAGGAGGCCGAAGCCGGCCGCGCCAGCGCCGAGTCCCCCGTCGTAGGCGACGCTCCACACGGCGGTGACGGCGCCGTACCGCGAGGGCGGTGCCGCGTCCAGCATCACGGCAAGACTCGCGGTCTGCAGGGCGCCGAACCCCGCACCGAAGACGACGGCGGCGGCCAGGACGGCCACCGGATGCGCGGCGACGGCGAGCGCGGCGAAGCCGGTGGTGGCGGCCAGCATCGCGGGCGCCAGGAGTCGCCGCGGGCCGTGCCGGTCGCCGGCCCTGCCCGCCCACCAGCGGGTGACGGTGGCGGTGAGCGCCTGCAGCAGCAGGGCCGTCGCGACGACACCGGCGCCGGCGTGCGGCAGCGCCGCGGGCAGGAACGTCGCGACGATGCCCGCGAGCGTGCAGGCACCGCCGAAGACGATGGCCGGGCGGGTCAGGACCGGCTCGCGCAGGGCGCGCATCATCCCGTCCGCGGCGCGGTTGTCCGCGTCGGGCTGCGAAGACGCGGAAGCCCCGGCTCGGTCACCATCGGCGCGGCCGTCTGTACCGGATGGCGAGGGCGGGCGGCGGGTCACCGCGTCTGCGTCGGGTGGCGAGGGCGGGCGGCGGGTCACCCCGTCCGTGCCGGGCAGCAGCGGCAGCGCGAGCAGGGCGGTGAGGGCGAGGACCGCGCCGGTGGCGTACGCGGTGGGAAAGCCCGCGTGCGCGGCGAGCCACAGCCCTGCGGGCATACCGACCACGGCCGGCACCCCGGAGACGACACCGACCAGGCCGAGCCCCTCACCGCGGCGGTCCGGCGGGAGCAGCTGCGCCGACCAGGCGCCGCACGCCACGAAGAGCGTCGCCGCGCCGATGCCGCGCAGCGCGCACACGGCGAGGACCGCGCCGAAGGCGGTCGTGACGATGAGCCCGAGAGCGGGCAGGCCCAGTAGCAGCAGTCCGGCGGCGATCACGGCGCGGTACCCGAACCGGGCCACCAACCGCGGCAGCACCAGCTCCGCGACCACCGTGGAGGCCATGAGCACGCCGGTGGTCAGCCCGGCGGCGGCCCCGCCGGCACCGGAGGCGGCGACGGCCGCGGGGACGACCGGCAGCAGCGCGTAGAAGGCGGTCAGGCCGAGCAGGTCAACGGTGGACACCAGCAGCAGCGACCGGCTGAGCAGCCGTGGCCGGGGATCGGTGTGCGTCGTCATGCATCGACCGTAGAAGCCGAACGGTTCGCTCAACAGTGCCGAAGACCCGGCGGCAATTCAGGACCAATTGTCGACGTGCACCCAGTACACCTGGCACACCCACACCAACTGGACCCCGACCTACGACACCCTCGACCCCGCCGGCAAAACCTCCCTCGTCTTCGACACCATCGCCGTCCCGGCCGGTCGAGGCGTTCCACAGCAGCACCTCGCCGCTCGTGCCGTTGGTCGCGACGAGCCGTTCGTCGCCGGAGACGTCGACACACCACAGCCGGTTGCCCGGGGACGAGGTGTCCCTGAGCGTCCGGGCGGCCTGGAGCCGGTGGTGCCACGCGACGCCGGCCGGCGCCGCCACGTCCCGCGCGGCCGGGGGCGGGGTCGCCCGGACCTGTGCCCGGGCCCGGACGGCGGGCGTCGGTTCAGCCCCAACTCCAACGGTGCCTGCCCCCGGCGCGGCGGCGGGCGCCGTGCGGGGCACCACCACCGGCGGAGTCTGCGACAGCGGAGTCTGTGGCGGCGGGGCGGTCCGCACGCTGCCCTCCGCGACGGCCAGCTGCGGCTGGTCGCTGACGACCGGCTCGACCCGCAGCGCGCGGTGCAGCAGGGTCGCCACGAGCGGAGTGCGGCACGCGCCACCGACCAGCAGCAGCCCGGCCACCTCCGACTGGCCCACGCCGGCGTGGCGCAGCGCCGACTGTGTCACGGCGACCGTGCGCTGCAGGTGCGGCAGGGCGGCCCGCTCGAACTCCTCGCGGGTGATGTGCAGCGTCGTCGCGGCCAGCGGGACGTACAGGTCGGCGCTGGAACGGCGGGACAGCTGCTCCTTCGCGGCGCGGGCCGCCGTCCGCAGCTCCCGCGCCGCGCGGCGGTCCTCCTCGCCGGCCGGCCACTCGAGGCGCCCCCACGCCGCCTCGTGCCCGCCCGTGAGTGCCCGGGCGTGCATGACGACCGCCTGGTCGAGATCCAGGCCACCGACGTCCTCCAGGCCGTCGACCGCGACCACGGTGAAGCCGCCGTCGCCGTCGGCACGCACGATGCTCAGGTCGAACGTGCCGGCGCCGAGATCGAAGACGATGAGGCAGCGGCCTCGCGGGACGTCGCGGCCGAGGACGTCGGTGAAGTACGCGGCGGCGGCCACCGGTTCGGCGAGCAGCCGTGCCCCGGCCAGGCCGGCCTGCTCGGCGGCGGCGCGCAGCGTGGCCTTGCGGGTCGGGCCCCACGTCGCGGGGTGCGTGAGCGTCGGCACCAGCGGCTCACCCGACGCGGCCTCGACGGCCTGCTCGTGAACCCGGCGCAGCACCGCCGCGATCAGCTCGGTCACGGGCCGGGACTCCTCGCCGAGCCACACCGTCTGCTCGTCGATGCGCCGCTTCGGGTTCGGCTCCAGCGCGCCCGGGTGGGCGATCGCGGCCCGCTCCGCCTCGTCGCCGACCAGCAGCCCGTGCTCGGCCGAGGCGAGCACGGCCGAGCCGAGCAGCGGCGAGCCGTCGAAGAGCAGCGGCCGGACCTGACCGCCCGCGGTGGCGATGACCGCTGCCGTCGTCGTCGTGCCGAAGTCGATGCCCAGGCGGACCATCGGCCCAGGATACGGATCACGCGCTTGCCCCTCACGTGGCGTCATGGCGGATAGTCGGTGCCGTGGAAGCGCAGTTGAGCGTCGGGCGGGTGGCCGAGCTGGCCGGAGTGTCCGTCCGGACGCTGCATCACTACGACGAGATCGGCCTCGTGCGGCCGTCCTCACGGACCGCGGCGGGGCACCGGGCCTACTCGGCGGGCGACGTCGTGCGGTTGCGGGAGGTGCTGGCGTACCGGCGGCTGGGCTTCGGCCTGCGCGAGATCGCGGACCTGGTCGACGACCCGGCCACCGACGCGGTCGCGCACCTGCGCCGGCTGCGCGGCCTGCTGCTCGACCAGCGCGACCGCGCCGCCGCCATGGTGGTGGCCATCGACAAGGAACTGGAGGCCCGGGCAATGGGGATCAGCACACCGCCGGAGGAGCAGCTGCAGGCGTTCGGCGCACGGTTGTACGACGCCATCGGGTCCGCGTACCCGGCGACCCGGCGCACCGAACCGCGCATCGCCGCCCGGATCTGGGCGGCGCTCGGGGACGCGCGGACGGTCCTGAACGTCGGGGCCGGCACGGGCTCCTACGAGCCGCCGGACCGCGACGTCACGGCGGTGGAGCCGTCGGCGGTCATGCGGGCGCAGCGTCCCGCGGGCGCGGCGCCGTGCGTGGCCGCGGTCGCCGGGCGCCTGCCCTTCGAGGACCAGTCATTCGACGCGGCGATGGCGGTCAGCACCGTGCACCACTGGCCCGACCCGGTCGCCGGGCTGCGGGAGATGCGGCGGGTGGCCCGTCGCGTGGTGGTGCTGACGTACGACGCCGACAGCACCGACCGGCGGCAACGGTTCTGGCTCGTCCGCGACTACCTGCCGGAGTTCGCGGAGCTGCTCGTCGGCTGGCCTTCCGTGGCCGACATGACCCGCGCGATCGGGGGCCGCGCGGAGCCGGTGCCGATCCCGTGGGACTGCGCCGACGGCTTCTTCGAGGCCTACTGGCGCCGGCCCGAGGCATACCTCGACGAGCACGTGCGCCGCGCGGTGTCGGTCTGGACCAGGGTGGGGCAGCACGCCGAGCGGCGGGCCGTCAGCAGCCTGCACGACGACCTCACCTCGGGCCGGTGGGCCGAACGCAACCCAGGGCTCGCCGACCTCGACGCCGCCGAGCTCGGCCTCCGCCTGCTCGTCGCCTGAGCCTCTGGTCCTGTCAGGACGCGCCGGTGTGGGCCGCGTCCAGATGCTTGCGTCTCGACGGGCGCGCTGCGCCGGCCTCCCGGTCCTCCAGGGAGTCGACGAGGCGGGTCAGGAGCGCTTCCAGGAGGTCGTGGTCGCCGTCGGCCGTGGGCAGCGCCGCCATGCTGGCCTCGACCCGCTGGCTGACCCGCTGGTGCAGCCGGCGGCCGCGGGGCGTGAGGTGGGCGCGGATGCGGCGCCGGTCGATCTCGTCGATCCGCCGGTACACCAGGTTCTCCTCCACGAGGTGGTCGAGGAGCTTGGTGAGCGTGGCCGGCGGGAGGAAGGCGTGCTCGGCGATCTCGGTCATGTGATGGCCGGCGCCGTCGGCGAGCAGGGTGATGACCCGCCAGGCCTCCGGCGTGCAGCCCTCGGTGTCGAGGATTGCGGCGAGGCGCCGGCCCAGCAGCCGCTCGGCCCGCGTCAGCAGCCGGATCAGGTCCTGGGGCTGAGGCGTGCGCGAGATCGTCATGCCACTCCTACGGCCGGTGAGCAGTGTCATGCTACAGAACGGCCGCATCCGTGGGAACGCTCTGGAGATCATGCGCGGCACCGGGAAGCATGACGCTATGTCTCGGTCTGACCGGCTGGTCTCCGGTCCGGTGCTGCCGGATCCGTTGCCGCGCGGGCATTCCGAGCTGCTGCGTGTGAGCGGCGAGACGCTGGACGTGGCGCTGGTCGTGCCGATGCGGGGGCCGGCCGGGATCTTCGGGCCGAGCTGTGAGCTGTGCGCGGAGCTGGCCGTCGAGGAGGTCAACCGGGCCGGCGGCGTGCTGGGGCGCGAGCTGCGCCTGGTGCCGGTCGACGGCGGTGCCGCGCCGGAGCGGGTGGCCGCCGAGGTCGAGGCGCTGGTGGCGGTCGGGGCGGTGCACGGCGTCACCGGGTGGCACATCTCGTCGGTGCGGCAGGCGGTGGCGCCGCGGATCGCGGGGCGCGTGCCGTACGTCTACACGGCGCTGTACGAGGGCGGCGAACGCACCGATGGGGTGTTCCTGACCAGCGAGACGCCCGACCAGCAGCTGTACCCGGCGATGCGGACCCTCGCCCGGGAGCGCGGGCTGCGGCGCTGGTTCGTCGTCGGCAACGACTACGTCTGGCCGAGACGCACCGCGCGGGCCGCACGGCGGTACGCGGCGCAGTGCGGCGCACGCATCTGCGGCGAGGTGTACGTGCCGCTGGGCACGCACGACTTCGCCGACGTGCTGCGCCGCGTCGAGCACGCCGAGGCCGACGCGGTCCTGATGCTGCTGGTCGGCAACGACGCCGTGCGGTTCAACCGGGCGTTCGCCCGGTACGGCCTGGACCAGCGGTGCCTGCGGCTGAGCACGCTGATGGACGAGAACATGCTGCTGGGCAGCGGCGCGGCGGCGACCCGCGGGCTGTTCAGCACCGCGGGGTTCTTCGCGTCGCTGGTGACCGCGGAGAACCTGGACTTCCACGGGCAGTACGCGCGCCGGTTCGGGGTCGACGCCCCGCCGCTGGGCAGCCTGGGCGAGTCCTGTTACGAGGGGGTGCTGCTGCTCGCGGCGCTGATCGAACGGGCTCAGTCACTCGATGTCCGGGCCATTGACGCCAGTGCCGGGACGGTTTTTTACGAGGGGCCGCGCGGGCTGCTGCGGATGCGGGGCCGGCACATGCGCCAGCGTATATACCTCGCCGAGGCCCGCGGGCTCGAGTTCGACGTGGTGACCCAGTTGTAGGACGCTCTTGACAGCGTGAGCCGTCGACATCGAAGATGCTTCCTGCGTGAAGCATCTCGGGAACCTCCGCACGTCGCGGACCTTCCGGATGTTGGACTGCCCCCGCCCGCGTGCCCGTCCGCCGCGGTGGGGGCCTTCGTCGTGTCCCATTCTGCCGGCCTATTGGCCGGCTATTTTTTTCACGTCCGCAAGCCCTGCGACGCAGCGTGCAGAAACGGTGAATTAAGGGCTGGGAAACGTCGCAGAAATCAATCTCGATGACGCTGACCGCACACCAGCACCTGGACGCGTAGTGCCGCTCGCCACGAGCCGCGGCCATCGAATGTTCAGGCACGACGAATGCGTGCGCCAAACACCGAATGCCGAATTTCGTGCTCCTGTGGGGAGCAAGGAGGTTCCATGTCCAGGTTCCGCGGACGCCGCGTCGCGGCGTGTGCAGCGATGCTCGCAGCAGCATTGACGCTCGCCGCATGTGGCAGCAAGACCGGCGAGAAGGCGGCCGGCCCCGGCGCGGCCGCCGACACCTCGGGTGACACCGTCAAGGTGGGCCTGCTCAACTCGCTGTCCGGCACCATGGCCATCAGTGAGGTCACGGTCCGCGACTCGCTGAAGCTCGCCGTCGAGGAGATCAACGCCGCCGGTGGCGTGCTCGGCAAGAAGATCCAGCCGGTCAGCGAGGACGGCGCCTCCGACTGGCCGACCTTCGCCGAGAAGGCCGAGAAGCTCATCCAGCAGGACAAGGTCGCCGCCGTGTTCGGCTGCTGGACCTCGGCCAGCCGCAAGGCGGTCAAGCCGGTCTTCGAGAAGAACAAGGCGCTGCTGTTCTACCCGGTGCAGTACGAGGGGCTCGAGCAGTCGCCGTACATCTTCTACACCGGCGCCACGACCAACCAGCAGATCGTGCCCGGCCTGGACTACCTGAAGTCGCAGGGCAAGACCTCGATCTACCTGGTCGGCAGCGACTACGTGTTCCCGCGGACCGCCAACAAGATCATCAAGGCGTACGCGGCGGCCAACGGGATGACCGTCCTCGGCGAGGACTACGCGCCGCTCGGCTCCACCGAGTTCGGCACGATCGTCAACAAGGTCAAGGCGTCCAAGGCGGCGGCGGTGTTCAACACCCTCAACGGCGACAGCAACGTGGCCTTCTTCAAAGAGTACAAGTCGGCCGGCCTGACCGCCGCGTCGATGCCGGTCGTGTCCGTGTCGATCGCCGAGGAGGAGGTCAAGAGCATCGGCACCCAGTACCTCGACGGCCAGCTCACCGCGTGGAACTACTACCAGACCACGACGGGCGCCGCGAACGACAAGTTCGTCAAGGCGTACAAGGCCAAGTACGGCGCGGACAAGCCGACGTCCGACCCGATGGAGGCCGCGTACACCTCGGTCTACCTGTGGAAGGCCATGGTCGAGAAGGCCGGCACCTTCGACGTGGAGAAGGTCAAGGCCGCCTCCGACGGCATCACGTTCGACGCCCCCGAAGGCAAGGTGACCGTCGACGGCGCCACCCAGCACATCTACAAGACGGCCCGCATCGGCAAGGTCGGCGCCGACGGCCTGATCACCGAGGTGTGGAACTCCGGACAGCCCGTCAAGCCCGACCCGTACCTCAAGGGTTACCCCTGGGCGACCGGCCTGTCCTGACCTCCCGGCCCGGTGGCGCAGGACGGCCCGTCCTGCGCCACCCCCGCCCGCATCCGAACGGACGTTTCCGATGGTCATCGTCAGTCAACTGTTCACCGGCGTCAGCATCGGTGCTGTACTGCTGCTCATCGCGCTCGGCCTGGCCCTCACCTTCGGCCAGATGAACGTCATCAACATGGCCCACGGCGAGTTCATCATGACCGGCGCCTACACCGTGTTCGTGCTGCAGCAGGTCATCACCGTCGCCGGCCTCTCGCTGCTCGTGGCGCTGCCGGTCGCGTTCCTCATCGCCGGGGCGATGGGCGTGCTGCTGGAGTTCCTGCTCATCCGCCGGCTCTACGCCCGCCCGCTGGACACGCTGCTGGTCACCTGGGGCGTCTCGCTGATCCTGCAGCAGGCGGCCAGGGACATCTTCGGCGCCCCCAACGTGCAGACCCGCGCCCCCGACCTGCTCACCGGCAACGTCAAGATCGTCGGCGACCTGGTGCTGGCGAACAACCGCCTGTTCATCCTCGCCCTCGCACTGCTCGCCGTCGCGGCGCTGACGTTGGTCATGCGGTACACCTCCCTGGGCCGGCGGATCCGCGCGGTGGTGCAGAACCGTGACCTCGCCGCGGTCTCCGGCATCCCGACCGGCCGGGTCGACCGGCTCACCTTCTTCATCGGCTCCGGCCTCGCCGGGGTCGCCGGGGTCGCGCTCACCCTGCTCGGGCCGATCGGCCCGACCATGGGCACCAACATCATCATCGACGCGTTCCTCGTCGTGGTGGTCGGCGGCATCGCCCAGCTCAAGGGCACCGTCATCGTCGCCTTCGTGCTCGGCATCCTGCAGTCCACAGTGGAGTACTCGACCACGGTGAGCGTGGCGAAGGTCGTGGTCTTCATCGCCATCGTGGCGTTCCTGCAGTGGCGGCCCCAGGGGCTGTTCACCCTACGGACCCGGAGCCTGACATGAACCGCCTTCTTGCGCGCGGCGCGTCCCTGCGGGTGGGCGCCGGGTTCGCCGCCGGCGCGGTGCTGCTGTTCGCCGTCGCCCCGTTCGCGCTCTCCGACTTCCGGCTCGGCCTGCTGGCCAAGTACCTGTGCCTGGCGATGGTCGCGATCGGCATCGGGCTGGCCTGGGGGCGCGGCGGGCTGCTCACCCTCGGCCAGGGCGTGTTCTTCGGCCTCGGCGGCTACGCGATGGCGATGCACCTCAAGCTCGCCGACGCGGGTCCGGGCAACATGCCGGACTTCATGGAGCTGTACGGGCAGCTGGACGAGCTGCCGTGGTGGTGGCGACCGTTCGCCAGCCCGTACTTCGCCCTCCCGGCCGCCGTGCTCCTGCCGATGGCGGTGGCGTTCCTGCTCGGCTCGCTCGTCTTCCGCCGCCGGGTGCGCGGCGCCTACTTCGCGATCCTGTCGCAGGCGCTCGCGGCCGCCATGGCGATCTTCCTCATCGGGCAGCAGGGCACCACCGGCGGCACCAACGGGCTCACCGACTTCCAGGGCTTCTTCGGCTACGACCTGGACGACCCGGTCAACCAGCGGATGGTGTACTTCATCATCGCCGGCGTCCTGTTGCTGCTGCTGCTCGCGGTCCGCCAGCTCATGCACAGCCGCTACGGCGAGCTGCTGGTCGCGGTGCGCGACGCCGAGGAGCGGGTCCGTTTCCTCGGCTACGACCCGGCCAACGTCAAGCTCGTCGCGTTCGTCACCGCCGCGGGCATGGCGGGCCTGGCCGGGGCGCTGTTCGTGCCGGCGGTCGGCATCATCAACCCGGCGCTGATCGGCATCGTGCCGTCGATCGAGTTCGTCATCGGCGTCGCCGTCGGCGGCCGGGCGACGCTGCTCGGCCCGGTGCTCGGCGCGGTCGCCGTGGCGTGGGCGAAGACGACGCTGTCGGAGCAGTTCCCGGCCGCCTGGACCTACCTGCAGGGGCTGCTGTTCGTGCTCGTCGTCGCGTTCCTGCCGGGCGGGCTGGCGTCGCTGGTCCGGATGGCGCGCGCCCGGCGCCGTACCGCGGAAAGCCCACCCGGCACCGCGGAAAGTCCACCCGGCCGGACGGCGTCCACGGCCGGTGCCGCACAGGAGGTGGCCGCATGAGTGACGAGCTGGCAGGGCTACGGATCCGGGACCTGCGGGTGGTCTTCGACGGGTTCCCCGCCGTCGACGGCGTCAGCCTCGACGTGCGCCCCGGCGACATCCGCTTCCTCATCGGACCCAAC
The DNA here is from genome assembly GCF_040614215.1 of Dactylosporangium sp. NPDC006015. Lineage (NCBI taxonomy): Bacteria > Bacillati > Actinomycetota > Actinomycetes > Micromonosporales > Micromonosporaceae > Dactylosporangium > Dactylosporangium sp. NPDC006015. The sequence continues at coordinate 18,126 of NZ_JBEXUD010000057.1, read as the reverse complement.
GGCGCCGGCAAGACCACCCTCGTCGACGCCGTCACCGGCCTCGTCAAGGCGACCGGATCCGTGTGCTTCGGCGAACAGGAACTGCTCGGGCGGCCGGTGCACCGCATCGCCCGGCTCGGCGTCGGGCGCACCTTCCAGACCGCGACGGTCTTCGAGGAGCTGACTGTCCTGCAGAACCTGGACATCGCCGCCGGCGCCGGCCGCGGCGCGCTCACCCTGCTGCGCCGCCGCCGCGGTGTGCCGGAGTCGGTGGCGCGGGCCCTGGAGGCGATCGGGCTGACCGCGCAGCGCGACCGGCTTGCCGGCACCCTCGCGCACGGGCAGAAGCAGTGGCTGGAGATCGGCATGCTGCTCGTCCAGGACGTCCAGCTGCTGCTGCTCGACGAGCCGGTCGCCGGCATGAGCCAGGACGAGCGGGACGCCACCGGCGAGCTGCTCGGCGTGGTCGCCCGGGACCGGACGGTCGTGGTGATCGAGCACGACATGGACTTCCTTCGCCGGTACGCCCGCACCGTGACCGTCATGCACGTCGGCAAGGTGCTCTCGGAGGGCACGGTGGCCGAGGTGCAGGCCGACCCGAAGGTCCAGGAGGTCTACCTGGGACACGCCGCCGAGCCCGCCGTCCAGGAGGCCTGATGCTCCAGTTCGACAACGTCCACGTCGGGTACGGGCGCAGCGTCGTCCTGCACGGGATATCCGCCGACGTGCCGGCCGGCGGCGTCGCCGCGGTGCTCGGCCACAACGGCGCCGGCAAGAGCACCCTGCTGCGCGCCGCCATCGGGCTGCTCAAACCCCGGCAGGGGACGATCCGCCTGGACGGCGAGGACATCACCGGTCTCGCGCCGCACCAGCGGGTCGCCCGCGGCATGGCGTACGTGCCGCAGGGCCAGCAGTCCTTCCCGCACCTGACCACCGCCGAGAACCTCCAGCTGGTCGCGGACGGCCGCCCCGGCGGCAAGGAGGCGACGGCCGAGGCCCTCGACCTGTTCCCCGCGCTGACGGGACTGCTCGGCCGCCGGGCCGGTCTGCTGTCCGGCGGGCAGCGCCAGCAGCTGGCCATCGCCCGGGCACTGATCACCAGGCCGCGCGTGCTGCTGCTGGACGAACCGACCGAAGGCATCCAACCGACCGTCGTGGCGGAGATCGAGCAGACGATCCTGGCCGTGGCCGGCCGTGGCGGCGTGTCGGTGCTCCTCGTTGAGCAGCACGTCGGCTTTGCGCTCGCGGCGGCCGGGCGGTACTACGTTCTGGAGGCCGGCCGGGTCACCTCGTCCGGTCAGGGCGGCGAGGACGCCCGGACCGCGGTCCGGCAGGCGCTGTCCGTATGACCTGGAGGACTCGTTGTTCCTGACCCCGCACGAGCAGGAACGCCTGCTCATCCACGTCGCCGCCGACGTGGCGCAGCGCCGCCGAGACCGCGGCCTGCGACTCAACCATCCCGAGGCGGTGGCCGTCATCACCGCCTTCCTGCTGGAGGGCGCCCGCGACGGCCGCACCGTCGTGGAGCTCATGGAGGCCGGCCGGCACGTGCTCACCCGCGACGACGTGCTCGACGGAATCCCCGAGATGCTGAAGGAGGTGCAGGTGGAGGCCACGTTCCCGGACGGCACCAAGCTGGTGACTGTGCACCACCCGATCGCATGATCCCCGGCGAGGTCTTCCCGGCCGACGAACCGGTCGAGATCAACGCCGGCCGTCCGGTGACCACGCTGATGGTGACCAACACCGCCGACCGGCCCGTCCAGGTCGGCTCCCACTACCACTTCGCCGAGGCCAACCCCGGTCTGGACTTCGATCGGGCCGCGGCGTGGGGACAGCGGCTGGCCGTCCCGGCCGGGACCGCCGTGCGCTTCGAGCCCGGCGTCAGCCGCGAGGTCGACCTCGTCCCGCTCGGCGGCGCGCGCGTCGTCCCGGGGCTGCGCGGCGAATGCGGCGGTGCGCTGTGAGCTACTTGGATCGGCGGCGCTACGCCGCCCTGTACGGGCCGACCACCGGCGACCGCATCCGGCTCGCCGACACCAACCTGATCGTCGAGGTCGAGGCCGACCACTGCGCCGGCGGCGACGAGGCCGTCTTCGGCGGCGGCAAGGTGATCCGCGAGTCGATGGGCCAGTCCCGGGCCACCCGCGCCGAGGGCACCCCCGACACCGTCATCACCGGCGCGGTGATCCTGGACCACTGGGGGATCGTCAAGGCCGACGTCGGCATCCGCGACGGCCGCATCGTGGCGATCGGCAAGGCCGGCAACCCCGACATCATGCCCGGCGTCCACCCGGACCTGGTGATCGGGCCGTCGACCGAGATCGTCGCCGGCAACGGCAAGATCCTCACCGCCGGCGCGGTCGACACCCACGTGCACTTCATCTGCCCGCAGCTCGTCACCGAGGCCCTCGCCGGCGGCGTCACCACCCTCGTCGGTGGCGGGGTCGGCCCGGCGGAGAGCAGCAAGGCCACGACCGTCACCTCCAACGTCTGGCACCTCGCCCGCATGCACGAGGCGCTCGACGTGTGGCCGGTCAACGTCCTGCTGCTGGGCAAGGGCAACACCGTCTCCGAGGAGGCGATGTGGGAGCAGTTGCGCGGCGGGGCGGGCGGGTTCAAGCTGCACGAGGACTGGGGCACCACCCCGGCGGCCATCGACGCGTGCCTGCGCGTCGCCGACGCCTCCGGCGTCCAGGTGTCCATCCACACCGACACGCTCAACGAGGCCGGGTTCGTCCAGGACACCCTGCGGGCGATCAACGGGCGGGCCATCCACTCGTACCACACGGAGGGCGCCGGCGGCGGCCACGCACCGGACATCATCACCGTCGCGAGCCTCCCCAACGTGCTGCCGTCCTCGACCAACCCGACCCGGCCGTACACCCGCAACACGCTCGCCGAGCACCTGGACATGCTCATGGTGTGCCACCACCTGTCGCCGGACATCCCGGAGGACCTGGCGTTCGCCGAGAGCCGGATCCGGCCCTCGACGATGGCCGCCGAGGACCTGCTGCACGACCTCGGCGCCATCTCGATCATCGGCTCGGACTCGCAGGCGATGGGGCGCGTCGGCGAGGTGGTGATGCGGACCTGGCAGACCGCCCACGTGATGAAGGCCCGCGTCGGCGCGCTGCCGGGCGACGGCGCCGCCGACAACCACCGCGCCCGCCGGTACGTCGCGAAGTACACGATCTGTGCGGCGATGGCCAACGGCCTGGAGACCGAGGTCGGCTCGGTGGAGGCCGGCAAGCTCGCCGACCTGGTGCTGTGGGATCCGGCGTTCTTCGGTGTCCGCCCGCACGTGGTCATCAAGGGCGGCATGATCGCGTGGGGGCAGATGGGTGACGCCAACGCCTCCATCCCCACCCCGCAACCGGTCCTGCCGCGGCCGATGTTCGGCGCATACGGTGTCGTGCCGGCGGCGACCAGCGTCGCGTTCGTCGCCCCGGCGGCCATCGAGGCGGGGCTGGAGCTGGACGTCCGGCGCCGGCTCGTCCCCGTCGCGGACGTCCGGTCCCGCGGCAAGGCCGACCTCCCGCACAACGGCGCCATGCCGCGCATCGAGGTCGAGCCCGACACGTTCACCGTCCGCATCGACGGGGAAGTGGTGGACCCGGACCCGGTGACCGAGCTGCCCATGGCCCAGCGGTACTTCCTGTTCTAGCCGCCATGGACACCACACTGCTGCTCCTCGCCGACGGGCGGTTCCCCTCCGGCGGCCACGCCCACTCCAGCGGCCTGGAGGCCGCGGTGGCCGCCGGACGGGTCACCGGAATACCCGAGCTGGAGGCGTTCCTGCGCGGCCGGCTGGCCACCGCCGGCCCCGTGACGGCGGCCTTCGCCGCGGCCACCAGACAGGCGGCGGCCGAGGCGGTAGCCCTCGGCGCCGTCCTGGCGGAGCTCGACGCGGAGCTCGACGCCCGCACAGCCTCGCCCGCGCTGCGGCTCGCCTCCCGCCGGCAAGGGCGGGCGCTGCTGCGGGCCGGCCGGACCACCTGGCCGTCCCCGCTGTTCGCCCAGGTTCCGCACCACGCGGACGGCTGCCACCAGCCGATCGCGCTCGGGCTGACGGCGGCCGCCGCCGGCCTCACCACCGAGCAGACCGCGCTGGTCGCCACGCACGGGATCGTCACCGGTCCGGCCAGCGCCGCCGTACGACTCCTCGGGCTCGATCCCTATCAGGCCCAGGCGCTGCTGGCCCGGCTGGCCGCCACCTGCGACCGGGTCGCCGCTCTCGCGGCCGCCGAGGCGGGCGCCGCGCCCGCCGACCTGCCGGCGAACACCGCACCACTGGCCGACATCCACGCCGAAACTCACGCCACCTGGGAGGTGCGTCTCTTTGCGTCCTGACAGCCACCACGACTTGCGTCCTGACAGCCACCACGACGAGACCGTTCCGCACAGCCACCCGCACCCCGACGTCGACCCGCACGCACCCCTCACCGACGCCGCCGACGGAGGACGGGCGCTGCGGATCGGCATCGGCGGGCCCGTCGGATCGGGCAAGACCGCCCTGGTCGCCGCGCTGTGCCGGGCCCTCGGCGGCGAGCTGCGCCTCGGCGTGGTCACCAACGACATCTACACCACCGAGGACGCCGACTTCCTCAAGCGCAACGCGGTCCTGCCACCGGAACGCATCCGTGCCGTGGAGACCGGCTGCTGCCCGCACACCGCGATCCGCGACGACATCTCCGCCAACCTCGACGCCGTCGAGGAGCTGGAGTCCGTGCTCGGGCCGCTGGACCTGGTGCTGGTGGAGAGCGGCGGCGACAACCTCACCGCCACCTTCAGCAAGGGCCTCATCGACCAGCAGATCTTCGTCGTCGACGTGGCCGGCGGCGACAAGGTCCCCCGCAAGGGCGGGCCCGGGGTCACCGCCGCCGACCTGCTGGTCATCAACAAGACCGACCTGGCGCCCATGGTCGGCGCCGACCTGGCGGTGATGGACCGGGACGCCCGGGCCCGCCGCGGCGAGCTGCCCACGATCTTCCTGTCGATCGCGACCGACCCGCACGCCACCGCGGTCGCCGACTGGGTGCGCCATCTCGTCGCCCACCACCAAGCCCATCACCGTGCCCACCACCAAGCCCATCACCAGGCCCACCAAGAGGGCCGGCCGCACGCCCACGCCGCGACCGGCTGATGCGGGCGCACGCCAGGGTCGTCGCCGAGGCCGACGGCCGCGGCGGCACCCGGCTCGCCCAGCTCCGCGGCGAGACCCCGCTGCTGCTGCGGCGGACCGGCGTCGCCGCGGGCCTCGACGCCGGCTGGGCCACCGTGCACCTCGTCGGTGGCGCGGCCGGCCCGCTCGGCGGGGACGACCTGCGACTGGACATCGACGTCGGGCCGGGGGCGAGGCTGAGCCTGCGCACCGTCGCCGCGTCGATCGCCCTGCCCTCGCGTACGGGCGCACCCTCGCACCTCAACGTCCGGGTGACCGTCGCCGGCGGCGGGACGCTGCACTGGCTGCCCGAGCAGACCGTCGCCGCCGCCGGCTGCCGCCACACCACCGCCGCGAGCGTCGACGCCGGCGAGGGCGCGACGCTGCTGTGGCGCGACGAGCTCGTCTGCGGCCGGCACGACGAAGCGCCGGGCGACCTCACCGTCAGCACGTCGGTGACCTACGCCGGCCGGCCGCTGCTGCGCCAGCGGCTCGACGTCGGTCCCGACGCCGACGGCTGGGCCGGGCCGGCCGTCCTCGGCGCCGCCAGGGCGACCGGTTCGCTGCTGCACGTCCACCCGGGCGTGGCGCCGGGCGCGCCGCGCGTGCTCGGCCCCACCGCCGTCCGCGTGCCGCTCGCCGGGCCGGCCTCGCTGACGACGGCCACCGCGCCCGACGCCCATGCCCTGCGCCAGTACCTCTGCCTCGCCGCGCCGGAACCGGCCCCGGTGCCGCTGCTCCGGCCGCCGTGAGCGGGCCGCCCGGTGCGGGTGCGCCGCTCTGGCCCGGCGGTGTGGTACATCCAAGTGGTGCAGTACGTTTCCACGACGATGTGGTGAGCCGGTGTCAGACGATGCCGACGCGCGCCCCGGTGACGCGAGGACGTATCGGGACCGGTCCGGGTCGCCGGGGCCGATCCTGGTCTCCTACACCGGGGCCGAGCTGCGCGTCGCCGCCGCCAACGCGGCGTTCCGGGCGTTCGTGGGCAACGATTCCGTGGTGGGCCGCACCGCCCGTGAGCTGTTTCCGGAGTGGACCGGGCAGCAGATCATTCCCATGCTGGAGCGGGTCCTCGCCACGGGTGCCACCCAGATCGGGAAGGGCTGGCGCGTCCAGATCCGCGACGACGGCGACGGCGGCATGCGCGACGCCTACGTCGACTTCGTCGCGGAGCCCTGCCGCGACGCCGGAGGCACGGTCGTCGGGGTGACCGGCGTCGGCACCGACGTCACGGAACAGGTCCGGCGCCGGCGGGCCGAACAGCGCCGGGCCGCCGAGGCCGAGCGGCGCTCCGCGCCCGCCCGCGACGTGATCACCGGGCTGCAACGGCACCTGCTGCCACCGGGCCTGCCGGTGCTGCCGTCGGCGCGGATCGCGGCCAGCTACCTGCCGGCCGACGCCGGCGACGCCGCGGGCGGCGACTGGTTCGACGCCGTCCCGCTGGCCGGGCGCCGGGTCGCGCTCGTCGTCGGTGACGTGGCCGGGCACGGCGTCGCCGCCGCCGCGACCATGGGGCAGCTGCGCGCGGTGATGCAGGACCGGCTCGACGAGACCGGTGACCCCGTGGCCGCGATCGAAGCCGCCGACCGGCTGGCGTGCCGCGTGCCCGAGGCGCACGCCGCGACGGTGTGCGTGGCGGTCCTCGACCTGACCGGCGGCGCGCTGACCTACTGCACGGCCGGGCACCCGCCGCCGCTGGTGGTCGGCCCGGACACCGCCCGCTACCTGCCGGCGTCCGGCGCCGGTCCGCTCGGCACCGGCGCCCGCTTCGCGGTCGCGACCGGCCGGGTCGAGCCGCACGAGGTGCTGCTGCTCTACACCGACGGCATCATCGAGCGACCCGGCCGCACCCCGGCGGCCGCCACGGTCGAGCTGGCCCGGGTCGCCACCGACGCGGCCGCCGGACGAGGCTTCGACGCCCCCGGCGACTCCGTCGTCGACCGCGTCTGCACCCAGACCCTCGAGCTGCTGGTACGCGAGACCGGGCACACCGACGACGTCACCCTGCTCGCCGCGGGCCGCCGCGTCCCCGCACCACCGCTGCGGCTGCACCTGCCCGCGGCCCGGTCCACCACCGCCGTCCGCGACGCGCTGACCGCCTGGCTGGCCGCCCACGACGCCGGCGAGGACGACCGGCTCGCCCTCGCCCACGCGGTCGTCGAGCTGACCACCAACGCCTACGAGCACGCCCGGCCCGACACCGGCGACGCCACCGTCACCCTCACCGCCGACCTGCACGACGACGGCCGGGCGCGGATCGACGTCACCGACAACGGCCGCTGGCACGAACGGCCCCGCCCCGGCGACGAGCGGTTCCGCGAGGACCACGGACTCGGGCTGGCCATGACCGCCGCCTTCGCGGACCGCCTCGACATCCACCGGTGCGAGCACGGCACCACCGCCACGGTGCACCGCCGGCTGTCAGGCTCGGCCCGCCTGCTCACCGCCGACCAGATCAGCCACGGCGCCGTCCTGGCCGCGCACCAGGCGGCGGACCTGATGCGCATCGTCGAGCAGCCGGACTCGCCCGGCAACCGCATCGCCGTCCACGGCCCGCTCGACGCCCGCCACGCCACGGAGCTCCGCGCGGAGCTGGTCCGGCGCACGCTCGGCGGCACCCACCGGCTGACCGTCGACCTCACCGGCGTCACCCACCTCGCCAGCGCCGCCGTCGCCGAGCTGTACCGCCACCGTCAGGACGGATCCGGTCCGCTGCGGCTGTACGCACCCGCCGGCAGCACCGCCCACCACGTCCTCACGCTGATCAACCTCCCGCACACCACCAGCGACCCCGACCTGCCCGGCCCCGGCGGCGTCCACGGCTGAGCATCAGTCGAACGTGTAGATCTGCCTGCTCGACGTGTCGATGGTCTTGCCGAGCCGTGGCAGGAGCACCAGGGACAGGATCCCCAGCACCTCCAGCACCAGCAGCCAGACCGGCGCGGTCGGGTCCATGAGCAGGCCGATGGCCAGGGCCGCACCCGCGAACGCGAGGTACGCCGCCCCGAGAAGACCGACGACGAGGACAGCGGTCCACAGGCCGACGAGCAGCTGCCGGAGCGGGCGCATGCGGGCCAGGTCGGCGATGTTCAGCAGGACGATCGAAGCGGCCGCGGCGATGACCGTCCACCGTGAGGCGACGCCCCACCGCTGGTAGCTGAGCGCCTGGTCGAGGACGTACTGCCAGTCGACGTGGTCCACCTTCGTGACCGACTCCTCCTGACTCAGCTGCACGACGAAGCCGACCAGCTGCGCGACGGCGTAGGCGATCGCGATGAAGCAGGCGCTGCACACGACGAACTTCACGGTCGCGCGCTGCCGTTCGGTGCTCCAGTACAGCGCCGAGTCGCGCGCGGTCCGCAGCGCCGTCCTGCCGTGGCGTGCGGCCGCGACGGCGAACTGCTTCCAGGCGAGCAACGTCAGCACGGTGGTGAGCACGCCGATGAGCAGCGCCGGCACACCCAGCCACAGCAGGACGTGCATGACGACGTCTTGGGGGTCTGGCAGCTCCGGCATGCGACGAGTGTCGGCGTGCCCGATGGCGGTCGACATCCGTCCATCGGCCGGAACAGCGCTGTTGAGTGGAGGCTTCGTGTCGCTGGTGGCGACAGGATTGTGTCCGTGCGGCTGTTGTCCAGGGGCCCGGCCGCGCGGGGTCCCGCCTTCTTCCCGTGTCCGGATGCTGCAGCGATCGTATGATTCGGGAGTGGACCTTGGTGAGACGTCGATGTTGGGGGCGGTGCTCGGCGCGGTCGAAGACGCGGCGCCGGTCGACGCCGTGGAGGCGATCACCCGGGAGCTGGTCAAGGCCCTCGACGCGCGGTCGGCGTCGTTCCTGATCGCCGACCTGGGCGGCCGCGCACTGGTCCGGCTGGTGTATGCGCCGCAGGAGCACCCTGCGGGCCCAGACGCGGGCCGCCGCCGCGGTGACGAGGTCGCCACCGTGCTGCCGTTCGACGGCGGGCCGACGGAGCAGGCCCTGCGGACACAGACACCGCAGGTGCTCGACGGCGACGACGGGTGGACGGTGTGGGCGCCGGTCACGGAGCGCGGCGAGGCGATCGGCCTGCTGGAGCTGGTGCTGCCGGACGAGCCCGACCCGCGGGCGGTGCAGGAGATCGGCCGGATCGCGCACCTGCTCGGCTTCGTGGTGATCGCCAACCGGCGGCACACGGACCTGTTCGAGTGGGGGCAGCGCACCACACCGTTCAACCTCTCCGCCGAGATCCAGCGCCGGCTGCTGCCCGGCGCGTTCACCTGCGAAGCCGGCGCCTTCGCCCTGTCGGGCTGGCTGGAGCCGGCGGCCAGCATCGGCGGGGACACGTTCGACTACTCCCTGGCGCGCGACTCGCTGCACTTCAGCGTCACCGACGCGATGGGGCACGGGGTCGCGAGCGCGCTGACCGCCACGCTGGGCGTGGGCAGCCTGCGCAACACCCGCCGCCGCGGGCGGAGCCTCGTCGAGCAGGCCGAGGTCGCGAACGCCGCGGTGGCCGAGCACGCCTCCGCCGCGAGCACGTTCATCACCGCCGTCCTCGGCCGGATCGATCTTGCCGGCGGCGTGTGTACGTTGATCAACGCCGGACACCTGCCGCCGCTGCTGATCCGGGACGGGCGGGTCGAGCAGGTGCGGCTACCGCGCAACATCCCGCTCGGCATGCTGCCCGGCACGACGTTCGGCAGCGGCGAGCTGCGGCTGTCGGCCGGGGACCGGCTGGTGATCGTGACCGACGGGGTGCGGGAGCGCCGGGCCGCGCAGCTCGACCTGCCCGCCGAGCTGCTGCAGGTGGCCGGCCTGCACCCGCGTGAGGCGACCCGCGCCCTGGCCGACGCGGTCCTGCAGGTCGCCGGCCCCGTGCTCGCCGACGACGCCACGCTGCTGATCATCGACTGGTACGGCGAGCACGGCCAGAGCCGGCGCACCAGCGCCGGCGCCGACACGGACCGCGCCAGCGGGCCGCTGACCGACTGACCCGGCTGCCCCGCTGCCCTGCCTGCCATGGGGGTCCGTCAGCCGGTGTGCTGCACCAACTCGATGGTCAGGCCGCCCGGATGCCAGACCCGCACGGACCGGTACCCCCGCAGCGCGGCCAACCCGGCGTCGTTCCTCGCCCCGGCGACGATGTGGTCCTGTGTGGACACCGCGACGACCCACACCCGTCCGGTCCCGGCGAGGCAGGCCTTCGGGTCGGCGCACTCCCGGGCCCAGAACGCGCCGATCTGCGCCGCCGACCTGTCCAGGTAGACGTCCTTGGGCCGGGTGGCGTCGGTGCGCAGGTGGTAGTCCATCGTGCTGCGCAGCATGAACATCGAGCGGGCGCGGTCCGAGTCGCCGACGTAGACGATGCCGTCGCCCGGCCGCTGGCCGGAGCGGACGATACGCGCGGCGCCGAACCAGTTCGGAGGGGTGTACCACGGCCCGGCCGGGTAACGGTCCGCCTCATGGCCGGCCGGGCCGCGGATCGCCAGCTGGTCCGGCAGGCCGAGCAGACCGACGAGGACGGCGCCGGCGACGACGGCCGGAATGGCTGCCCGCGCGAGTGCCCGCGCGGCGAGGAGCGCGAGCGCCGGGAGCAGGAACAGCAGGTACCGCGGCCACCAGATCGGGGTCGACTGGGACACGACGAACCCCGCGATCGGCGGTGCCAGCACCCCGCCGGCGCACACCAGCAGGCTTCGCGTGCCACCTCGCCGCGACCCGGCCGCGGCCATGCCGACCAGCGCGCCGGCGACCAGCGTCGACGCCGTGACCATGGTCAGCGTCGGCAGGAGGTCGTGCGCCGCCGGCACCGGCATCCAGCCGATCTGGGTGGTGCGCTGGCGCCGGGCCACGAGGATCAACGGAGACAGCGCGGCGATGCCGAGGCCCGCCGCCGCCGGCCAGCGCAGCAGCCGCCTGTCCCGGTCGACGGCCAGCAGCCAGGCGACGGCGACGGCATGGCCGGACAGGAGCAGGAGCGCGACGAGATGCGCGTACCCGACCAGGACGAGGGCGGCCGAGTACCAGGCCCAGCGCCCCCAGCCCGGCCGGTCCAGGGCGCGCACGAACAGGTAGGTGGCCAGGGCGGCCGCCAGGGTGGCGAACGCATACGAGCGGGCCTCCTGCGCGAACCTGGACGTCGCCGGGATCGCCGCGAACAGCAGCCCCGCGGCGAGGCCGCCGCCGCCCCCGTGCAGGTGGTTGCCGGTGAGCGCGACCAGCGCCGCCGCGGCGGCCATGGCGAGCAGCGACGGGGTCCGCAGCGACGCGGCGGAGTCGCCGAAGACGGCGATCCAGTAGTGCATGAACAGGTAGTAGCCGCCGGCGACCGCATCCGTGTTGCCCAGGAGGTCGAACAGCTCCGGGACACTGCGGACGGCGGCGCTCCACGTCGCGATCTCGTCACGCCAGAGCCGGGGCGTCAGGTACCGGTAGCGACCCAGCCCCAGCATCACGAGCCCGGGCACGACCCAGAAGTAGTGGGCGGCCAGCAGCCGCCGCCATCGTGGGGTGACCGTCGGCACGCGCGGCTCGCCGGAACCGGCGGCACGCACGACCTCGCCGGTGATCGAGGCGCTGGTCAACGGATCTCCTCACTGCCGGCCCGGTGAGCCGGCAGTGACCCGGTCCCCGCCGGGCAAACGTCATCGCTTGCGTGAACCGCCGGGCTAGCGCCCGGAGGCTCACCCCGAGGTTCCGGCGCCGCAGCACCTCGGGACGCGGCCGGGCACCCAGCGGCGCCGGCCGGGAGGAGGAGGTGATTTCGCCCTGGCCCGTGCGTGAACCAGGACCGGCCGGGCAGGGGTACCGGACGCCGCACCGCCCCGCGTGGCCCGTCGATCCTCGGCACCCGGCCGTGGCGCGGCCTCGGGAAGGGCGTGTGATGGCGAGCGGTCAGGTCGTGGTCGGCGTCGACGGCACGGCGCCGTCGCTGGACGCCGTACGTTGGGCCGCGGCCGCCGCCCAGCGGCGGGACGGGTCGCTGCACGTCGTGCTGGCCTATCACTGGCGGGTGCCGGCGGCGTTCGCGCCGCCCGCCGACCTGGCTGAGACCGCGCAACACCTGGCCGAGATGCTCGCCGCCGACGCCGCCCGCGAGGCCGGGGCCGTCGCGGCAGGCATCGACGTCACCGCCGAGGCCGTGCTGGGGCAACCCGCCGGGGTCCTCATCCGGGCCGGCGAGGGTGCGGGGCTGCTCGTGGTCGGCACCCGCGGCCGCCACCGTGCCGTAGCCGCCGTGCTCGGCTCGGTCGCCCAGCAGGTGGCCACCCACGCCACCTGCCCGGTCGTGGTCGTGCGTGGCCGGCAGGACCCGTCCGGTGGCGTGCTCGTCGGTGTCGACGAGTCGCTGTCCGCCGACGGCGCGCTGGAGCTGGCCTTCGCCGAGGCCGCCCGGTGGCAGTGTGACGTCGTGGCGGTCCGGGCGATCGAGACGCCGATCGGGCCGCCGGCCGTCGGCCTGCCCCCGGTGCTGTACGACACGGTCGAGACCCGCCGGGTCCTGGAGGAAGCGGCGACCGCACGCGTCGCGGCGGCGGGGCAGCGTCATCCTCGGGTTCGGTGGGAGTTCCACGGCGTCGCCGGCGACCCGGCCGACGTGCTGTGTGACCGGTCGCGGCAGGCGCGGCTCGCCGTGGTGGGCAGCCGCGGCCACGGCGGGTTCGCCGGGCTGCTGCTCGGCTCGGTCGGGCTACGGCTGCTGCACCGCGCCGACTGCCCGGTGCTCGTCGCCCACCATCCGCCGGCACCGGCGCCCGGCGGGGCCGGACGTCCGGGAAACGGGTCGTCTGCCCTGTGCGACGGCGAAGGCCCGGGCAATGCTTGACGGTGTGGTCGAGGTCCCGCACGCATTGGAGGTGAGGGCAGTGTGTACCCCGCGGCAACTCCTGGCCGGAGCGCGGACGATCGCGGTCGTCGGAGCCTCCCGCGACCCGCTCGCGCCCGCGAACTGGGTGCCACGCATGCTGCAGGAGCACGGCTGGCGGACCATCCCGGTCAACCTGGAGGACGTCCGGCTGTTCGGCGAGCGGGTCTACGGCCGCCTGGCCGACATCCCGTGCCACGTCGACATCGTGAGCGTCTTCCGGCCCGCCGCCGACGCCCCCGGCATCGTTCGCGACGCGGCGGCGGCCGGTGCCGGCGCCGTATGGCTGGAGCCGGGCACCGTCAGCCCGGAGGCGAGACACCTGGCCGAGGCGGCCGGCCTCGGCTACGTCGAGGACCTGTGCATCGGCGCGGAGCGGGCGCTGAGCCAGATGGTCGTCGGCGGCGTGACACCGGCGCCTCCGGTGTACGAAGGCCCCGGTGTGCCGCCGACGCCGGTGCCTCCGACGCCTGTCCCCCCGACACCCGTGCCGCCGATGCCCGTGCCGCCGACTCCTGTGCCTCCGGCGCCCGAGCCGGTGGCGGGGGGCTTGGAGCCGCCCGCGCGGCCGGCGCCCGCACACGCGCGCTCGGCGGTGGCATGCCGATCGGCCCGGCAGGCGCGTCACCGGCCGCGCGGCCAGCGGCCTTCGGTCCGGCAGCGGTCGCTCCGGCGGGTCAAGGAGAGCCACGGCCGCATCGACGGCTACTACGACATCACCAGCGACCGCACCACCACCTGGCCGGACGGCCGGCGAGCGGGCGGCACCCGCGCCGGCCTGCTGCACGGCCGGCCGATGCGACGGATCTTCACCGCCTGGCTCGCCGACAGCGACCATGTGACGGCGCCCCGCCGAGCGGCGCCCCGGATCCGCCGCCAGACGGCGGCCGTCCTTTAGCCACCGGGCGGAGCGCTGCCGTCCCGGCCGCCACCGGCGGCTCCTACCCGCCCCGCGGCCGGCGACCCGTCAGCGCTCCGACTCGGCGGAGGCCCCGGCGGAGATCCCGGCGAAGACCGCGGCGAGGTCGACGAGACGGTTCGTGTAGCCCCACTCGTTGTCGTACCAGCCGAAGACCTTCACCAGGTGCCCGTCGGCGGCGGTAAGGCCGGCGTCGAAGACGCAGGACGACGGGTCGCCGATGATGTCCCGGGAGACCAGCGGCGCTTCGCTGTAGCGCAGGATCCCCGCGAGGGGGCCCGCGGCGGCCGCGGCGAACGCCGCGTTGATCTGCTCGGCCGTCGCGGGCCGCGCCAGCCGGCAGGTCAGGTCGGTCATCGAGCCGTTCTCCACCGGCACCCGAAGCGCGACACCCCCGAGCCTGCCGGCCAGATCCGGCAGGACCAGTCCGATGGCCTTCGCGGCGCCGGTACTGGTGGGGATGATGTTGACGGCCGCGGTCCGGGCCCGCCGCGGGTCCTTGTGCGGCGCGTCGAGGACCATCTGGTCGTTGGTGTAGGCGTGCACGGTCGTCAGGTATCCCTGCTCGATGCCGAACGCCTCGTGCAGCACCTTCGCCATCGGCGCCGCGCAGTTCGTGGTGCACGACGCCGCGGAGACCACGTCGTGCAGCGCCGGGTCGTAGGTGCCGCTGTTGACGCCGGGCACGATCGTCGCGTCGACCTCCTTGCCCGGTGCGGAGATGAGGACCTTCCTGGCGCCGGCCTTCAGGTGGCCCGCGGCGTCGTCGCGGGCGCGGAACCTGCCGGTGGACTCGATGACGAGGTCGACGTCGAGGTCCTCCCAGGGCAGGGACAGCGGGTCCTTGTGGCGGAGCACCTCGATGTACTGCCCGCCGACGGTCATGCCGCCGCCGGACGGGTCGACGTCCACCGCGGCGCGCAGGCGGCCGAACGTCGAGTCGTGCTGGAGCAGGTGGGCGAGCGTCGCCGTGTCGTAGAGGTCGTTGACCGCGACGACGGCGAGGTCGCCGCCGAGCATCCCGCGGTCGACGAGACAGCGGATGAAGTCCCGGCCGATCCGGCCGAACCCGTTGATGGCGATCCGGTATGTCATGGCGTCCTCCTGAGACCCCTGCCGTGGGACCGCGGCGGCCCCATCCGTCCCACCGTCGCCCCACGCCGCGCGTTCCGGCACGGGCCGAAGGTCATCACCCGGCAGGGCCATCGGCGGGCCGTGGTGAACAGGACCTTTGCCCCTGCCGGTTCCGGCGGCTCCCCGGGACCGTGGTGGGTGGCAGGTGACGTCGGACGATCGAGGAGCGCGCCATGGTGGCGATCCACTACACCGCCCGTGGCGCGGCGCCGCTGACCGGTGCGGTCAGCCAGTCGCTGACGCGGGCCACGTTCGCCGCGCTCAACGCGCCGTCGGTGCAGGAGACGCAGCCGTGGCGCTGGCGGATCGACCGGGACAGGCTCGCCCTCTACGCGGACTGGAACCGGCGGCTGGCCGACGCCGACCCCGACGGCCGGCAGCTGCTGATCAGCTGCGGTGCGGCGCTGCACCACGCCCGCGTGGCCCTCGCCGCCGAGGGGGTGGGCGTCGACGTGTGGCGCTTCCCGGACCCCGCCGATCCGGCCCTGCTGACC
This sequence comes from Dactylosporangium sp. NPDC006015, assembly GCF_040614215.1. Lineage (NCBI taxonomy): Bacteria > Bacillati > Actinomycetota > Actinomycetes > Micromonosporales > Micromonosporaceae > Dactylosporangium > Dactylosporangium sp. NPDC006015. The sequence goes on along the minus strand of NZ_JBEXUD010000057.1, from coordinate 2,592 downwards.
GAGCTGCGCTGCACCGGCCCGGTCGAGCGGGCGCCGCGGGCCGCCACGCTGCACCGCGCGATCGCGGTCCGGCGCAGCGACCGGCGCCCGTTCGCCGACGTGCCCGTGCCACAGGAGCAGCTGGCGGTGCTCGAGGCGGCGGCCGGGGCCGGCTCGTACACGCTGAACGGACCCGACCCGCAGCGCCGTGCCGCGTACGTCGTGATCACCGCGCCGGGCGCCGGGCCGGGTGACTGGGTCGCCGCGGGTGAGGCGATGTCGGCGGTCCTGCTCGCGGCGACCGCGGCCGGGCTCGTCTCGTCGCCGGTCGACGACCTGACGGCGCTGGCCGGGCCGCCGGAGCCCCCAGCAGGAGCCCCGGGCCCCGTCGCGGCGGTCCGGGTCGGCGTCGCGGGAAGGGTCGGCATCGCGCCGGCGCGGGCCGTCTCCACCTGACCACCCTCCCGCCGGGAGAGCCGGCGAGGGCCGTCTCCGCCGGCGGGTCGTCGGTGCCGCTACAGGGGCACGTGCCAGGCGACCCTGGTGCCGGGGGAGGCCGGCTCGACCGTGCAGTCGCCGCCCAGGTCGGCGGCCCGGGCCCGCATGTTCGGCAGCCCGTGCCCGGCCGGGTCGGCGGCCGCGGCGATGCCCCGCCCGTCGTCCTGCACGGTCAGCGCCAGCCGCCCGTGCGTGACCGCCACGGTGACCTGCACCGAGCGGGCGTTCGCGTGCTTGGCGACGTTGCTCAGCGACTCGCGCAGCACGGCGAGGAGTGCGGTGCGCTGCGTGTCCGGCACGGCCGTGTCGACCGGCCCGTCGATGCGCAGCGCGGGCCGGAAGCCGAGCGCCTCGCGGGCCTCGTCGGCCAGGTCGCGGATCTCGGTGCGGAAGCTGTGCGGGGCGGGTCCGCGCAGCTCGAAGATGGCGCCGCGGATGTCGCGGATGGTGGTGTCGAGGTCGGTGACGACCCGGTCGATGCGCTGCCGCACGTCGGGCTGCCCGGACAGCCGGGTGGCGCCCTGCAGCTGCATCCCGGCCGCGAACAGCCGCTGGATGACGACGTCGTGCAGGTCGCGGGCGATGCGTTCCCGGTCGCCGACGACGGCCAGCATCTCCCGCTCGTCCTGCGCGCGGGCCCGCTCCAGCGCCAGGGCGGCCTGCCCGGCGAACGTCTCCACCATCGCCAGCTCGAGCCCCTCGGCGATGGCGACGCTGTCCTTGCGGTACGCGACGACGAGCACACCGAGCGCGACGCCGCCGACCGCGAGCGGCACGAGCAGCGCCGTGCCCGTCGACAGCAGCACCGGCCAGTTCGCCGCCGACCCGAGGTCGGTGACCACCGACAGCTGCTGCCGGTGCAGCACCTCGGTGAACTCGCTGCCCGCCACCGGGATCGACCAGCCGGCCGCGTCGTCCGGTCCGCCGACGGCGACCTCGACCGTGAGCCGCTCGGCGGTGTCGTCGACGAGCAGCACCATCGCCAGGTCCGCGTCCGCGACGTCCAGCGCCCGGCTCGCGACGAGCTCGAGGGCCTCGGTCCGGCGTACCTCACCCAGCAGCACCGACGTGATCTCCGCGGCCGCCATGAGCCAGCGCTGCCGCCGCTCCGCCTGCGCGTAGAGGCGGGCGTTGTCGATGGCGGCGCCGGCCGCGACGGACAGCGCGGCGACGAGGTTCTCGTCGTCCTGCGTGAACTGCTCCCCGCCGCGCTTCTCCGCCAGGTACAGGTTGCCGAACACCTGGTCACGGATGCGGATCGGCACGCCCAGGAAGCTGTGCATCGGCGGATGGTTGGGCGGGAACCCGTACGCGCGCGGATGCTGGGTGATGTCCTCGAGGCGGATCGGGCGCGGCTCCTCGATCAGCAGCCCCAGCACGCCGTGGCCGCGGGGCAGGTCGCCGATCTCGGCGCGCTCGTCGGCCGTGACGCCGTGGTTGATGAACTCGACCAGCATCCGGTCGGGCCCGATCACGCCGAGCGCGCCGTACCGCGCGTCGGCGAGCTGGCAGGCAGCCCGCACGATCCGGTCCAGGGTGCTGTGCAGGTCGAGGTCGGAGCCGATGCCCACGACCGCGTCCAGCAGCGAGCGGAGCCGCTCCCGGCTGGTCATGACCTCGCCGACCCGGGTGAGCAGCTCCTGCAGCAGCGAGTCGAGGTCGACCCGCGACAGTGACGGCAGCGGCAGCGACGGCTGCCACGCGCTCTGCTCGCCGGTCACGGCTTCTTCAGCAGGCGGGAGGCGAGGACGGCGGCCTGGGTGCGCCGCTCGAGCCCGAGCTTCGCCAGCAGGCTGGAGACGTAGTTCTTCACCGTCTTCTCCGCCAGGAACATCCGCTCGGCGATCTCGCGGTTGGTCAGACCCTCGGCGATGTGCTGGAGGATCTTGCGCTCCTGGTCGGTGAGGTTCTTGAGCTCGTCGGGCTGCTCCGGGCCCTTGCGGATGCGCTCCAGCACCCGGGCGGTGACCGCGGGGTCCAGCAGCGACTGGCCTGCGGCGACCCGGCGGATGCCGTCGACGAGGTCGGTGCCGTGGATCTGCTTGAGGACGTACCCGGACGCGCCGGCCATGATCGCGGCGAAGAGCGCCTCGTCGTCGTCGTACGAGGTGAGGA